>JAYVGC010000085.1:0-62472 GCA_043772535.1 Flavobacterium sp.
GAATAATTTTATATTATTTCGTACATATTCTACATAAAATTGTATGCGCCTTCTATCTGCGAAAATTACCCTTTATATGTAACTACTTGAAATAAAAATGCTTTGTCCAAATGCTAATAAAACCCATCGTAATTCATTTCGTAATGGGGTACGTATTATTTTATTTAAATCGCACATAAATAACAAAAAAAAGCCTCACATTTCTGTAAGGCTTTAAAATCTTAAAAAATCAGAAAATTACTTCCCTCCTTTTTCCATTTTTTCTTTCAATGCTGCAAGGATATCGTTGTTATCACCTAACGTTGATGTTGAAGGAGCTGTTGATGTTGAAGTACCCGAATTTGATTCTGATGCTTTTACATTTTTCTCTTCTTCTTCTCTAAAAATTGCAGTATGCGAAGCAACTACTCTTTTAAATTCTTTGTTAAATTCGATAACTTTGAAATCAGCAGTATCGCCTTTTTTCAATTTTTTACCATCTTCTTTTTCTAAATGACGTGTTGGTATAAATGCAACAACATCATCACCAAAATCAACTGTAGCTCCTTTGTCAACAATTTCAGCAATGCTTCCATTGTGAATTGTTCCTACAGCAAAAGCTTCTTCATGCTTGTCCCACGGATTTGCAGTAGTTTGTTTATGACCTAATGATAGTTTGCGAGCATCAACGTCAAGTTCTAAAACTACAACGTCTAACTTGTCGCCAACATTTACAAATTCTGATGGATGTTTGATTTTTTTAGTCCAAGATAAATCAGAAATATAAACTAATCCGTCAATACCCTCTTCTAATTCAACAAAAATACCAAAGTTTGTAAAGTTTCTAACAATACCCGTGTGTTTAGACCCTACTGGAAATTTTCCTGTAATATCAGTCCATGGATCTTGTGATAATTGTTTGATGCCTAATGACATTTTACGATCGTCACGGTCTAAAGTTAAAATTTGAGCTTCAACAATATCACCTACTTTTACAAAGTCTTGAGCCGAACGCAAATGTGTAGACCATGACATTTCAGACACGTGAATTAAACCTTCTACTCCTTCAGCTACTTCAATAAAAGCACCATAATCGGCAATAACTACTACTTTACCTTTTACTTTATCGCCTACTTTTACGTCTGCACCAAGTGCATCCCAAGGGTGTGCGTTTAATTGTTTTAATCCTAATTGAATACGCGTTTTCTCGTCGTCAAAGTCAAGAATTACTACGTTTAATTTTTGGTCTAATTCCAATACTTCACTTGGGTGGTTAATTCTGCTCCAAGAAAGATCGGTGATGTGAATTAATCCGTCAACTCCACCTAAATCAATAAACACACCATAAGAAGTAATGTTTTTAACAACTCCCTCTAATACTTGTCCTTTTTGTAATTGACCTATAATTTCTTTTTTCTGGATTTCGATATCTGCTTCGATCAACGCTTTGTGCGAAACTACAACATTTTTAAATTCGTGATTAATTTTCACAACTTTAAATTCCATCATTTTGTTTACATATACATCGTAATCGCGAATAGGCTTCACGTCAATTTGAGATCCTGGTAAAAACGCTTCGATCCCGAAAACGTCAACAATCATACCACCTTTAGTTCTGCATTTTACAAAACCAGTAACAATTTCGCCTGTTTCATTAGCCGAAATCACTCTATCCCATGATTTGATGGTACGTGCCTTACGGTGCGATAAAACAAGTTGTCCTGTTTTGTCTTCACGAATGTCGATAAGTACTTCTACTTTATCGCCTACTTTAAGGTTTGGGTTGTAACGGAATTCGTTTAACGAAATTACACCTTCTGACTTTGCGTTGATGTCAACGATTACGTCGCGGTCGGTAATTCTAACAACGGTACCGTCTACTACTTCTTCTTGATCGGTAGAAATGAATGTTTTTGTGACTAACTCTTCAAATTCTAATAAATTTTTGTCGTCAACTGCATCAATTCCTTCGGAATAGTTATGCCAGTTAAAAGATGATAAAAATTCTTCTTGTGATTTTAATAATTCAGACATGCTGATAAAAAATTTGTATTCTGCGTTTACATGAGTTTATTATGCAATTGCAAACAACAGAAGTTGTTTATTTACTGATAGATTCCCAATGAAAACTCTAAATTGCCATTGAGTTTGCAAAAGTAAACAATTTATGTGACAATTATGATTTTAGACAAGTAAAAATTGTCTAAAAAAAATCTATAATTTTTATAAGATATTTTTTATTTTGTAGTTTTTAACGGCAGGCGATTGCTTAGTTCATTGCAATAAACAAGACAGTATTTATGATACGCTCTTTTTAATACATAAAAAGCAATTCAAGACGATTTTTAATTCTAAGCCAACCGAAGCGCATTTGAACTAAAATAAAAGTAAAATGAGCTAGCACCCAAGCGTATTGCTAGCTTGAGCAAAGCCATTTTTTATTTTAATTTGATTTGATAATTTTTTCAAGCACAGCCCAGTTTTTAAATTTAACTTTAGGACCGGCACTATCATTAATTTCAATAGTTACTCCATTTCTATTTAATTTAAAATTTAAAATCAAAATAGGTAATTCGCTTGTACTATCAATCAATTTAAGCAATTTAATATTGTTTACTATTTCATAAATAGTATTTTCGACTATTACTGGGTAATAGCGCACAAAGTTATCGCGACTTATAATAGTGTTATATGATTCAACCGTAGTTTTAATAACTTCCTTAGAACCATCTGGAAAAACTACTGAATAAAAATTTGTTTTTTCAAATTTGCCATTATTTTCATCGGTAAATGTTGTCAATAGTGTTTGATCAATAGATTGTGCGTTTGTTACTGCAACACTGACAAAGATTGTTAAAAGTAGTAGTTTTTTCATTTTAATACTATTTAATTTTTTATTTTTTATTCTTGCATTGTATGGTATACGTTCATTACATCGTCATCTTCTTCCATTTTTTCAATTAGTTTTTCGACATCCGCAACTTGAGACTCGTTTAATTCTTTCGTTAACTGCGGAATACGTTCAAAGCCCGACGATAAAATTTCTAATTTTCTTATTTCTAATTCTTTTTGAATAGTTCCAAAACTTTCAAAAGGTGCATAAATTAAAATATCATCTTCATCAATAAATATTTCTTCGGCACCAAAATCTATAAATTCTAATTCCATCTCTTCAACATCTAAATTTCCTTTTGCAATTCGAAAATTGCAGGTATGGTCAAACATAAATTCCACAGATCCTTGAGTTCCCATAGTTCCGTTACATTTATTAAAATAGCTCCTTACATTGGCGACTGTTCTGTTATTATTGTCAGTGGCAGTTTCAATTAAAATTGCAATTCCGTGCGGTGCGTACCCTTCAAAAAGTACTTCTTTATAATTTGCAGTATCTTTATCAGTTGCTTTTTTTATGGCACGTTCAACGTTTTCTTTAGGCATATTTGCTGCCTTTGCATTTTGAATAACAGCGCGTAATCTAGAATTTGCCTCCGGATTTGGGCCACCTTCTTTAACCGCCATCACAATGTCTTTTCCTATTCTTGTAAACGCTTTGGCCATTGCTGACCATCGTTTCATTTTTCTTCCTTTTCTAAATTCGAAGGCTCTTCCCATTTGTTTTAACTTCAAAAATTAACACTAGTTAATTTTAATTTTACAATTTAACTTACTTTTTATAAAAAGGCATTTTAACTACCCTCGCTGCTACTTTATTATTTCTTATTTTTATAAAAATTTCAGCACCAACCTCCGAATTCTGTATATTTACGTAGCCCATCCCTATTCCGATACCTAAACTTGGCGCCATTGTACCCGAAGTTACTACCCCTATTACATTTTCAGCGGCATCTAGAATTTCATAATCATGACGTGGAATTCCGCGCTCAGTTAATTCAAAACCAACTAATTTTTTAGATATCCCTGCTTCTTTTTGAACTTTTAAACCTTCTGAATTTGTAAAATCTTTAGAAAATTTTGTTATCCAACCCAAACCAGCTTCTAGAGGTGATGTGGTATCGTTTATATCGTTTCCGTATAAACAAAAACCCATTTCGAGTCGTAAAGTATCGCGTGCCGCTAGTCCGACAGGCTTAATATTGAATTGTTTACCTGCTTCAAAAACGGCATTCCAAATTTGTTCGACCTCATTATTTTTGCAATAAATTTCAAATCCACCTGACCCAGTGTATCCTGTTGCTGAAATAATTACATTTTCGATACCACAAAAATCTGCAACCTCAAAATGATAATATTTTATAGCTGACAAATTAACCGAAGTTAATGATTGCATCGCTTCAATAGCTTTAGGTCCTTGTATTGCTAATAAAGAGTAATCGTCTGAAATGTTTTTCATTTCAGCGCCCATATTATTGTAATTAGTAATCCAATTCCAATCTTTTTCTATATTTGACGCATTTACTACTAGTAAATACTGATTTTCTTTTATTTTATACACAAGTAAGTCATCAACAATACCGCCATCTTCATTTGGTAAACAAGAATATTGTGCTTTTCCAATTTCTAAAAGTGATGCGTCGTTTGACGTCACTTTTTGAATTAGTTTCAAAGCATTTGCACCCGAAATCAAAAACTCTCCCATGTGTGACACATCAAATACGCCCACTGCTGTTCGAACGGTTTCGTGTTCTGCATTTACACCTTCGTACGAGACGGGCATATTAAAGCCTGCAAAAGGAACTAATTTTGCTCCCAAACTTTCGTGAATATGCGTTAAAGCAGTATTTTTCATTGCAATTTTTTTATGATATTTTAAGAATGTAAAAGTAATAAATTATCTTGTAAATAAACTTCGATAAACTATGAAATATTTTTATTGTATATGCTCTGATTAATTGTGTATCAAATACTTTTTTAATTCTTCATAACCAGCTATTTTAATACTCACTTTTTCTTTATTTATAACACTTTGTATTTGTTTCGGTATGTCTAATTTAATATTTAAAAGCGGTTCAACTGCATCTAAAAATTTAATTGGATGTGCAGTTTCTAGAAAAAAACCGATTGATTTTGGTTGTTTCTGCATTTCTTTTTTTAAGCCCAAATAACCGATAGCACCGTGAGGCTCTGCTATATAATTACTTACATTATAAATTGTTTGAATCGCTATTTTAGTATCATTATCGCAAAACGAATACGATGAAAAATCATTGGTGAATTCTTGCAAATCGTTATTATACATTTTTTGAATTCGAACAAAATTACTTGGATTACCTACATCCATAGCATTTGAAATTGTTGAAATTGATGCTTTTGGACTATATATTCCGGTTTCTAAAAATCTGGGGATAGTATCGTTAGCATTTGTAGCTGCTACAAAATGGGCAATAGGTAAACCCAATTTTTTGGCGATAATTCCGGCGCAAATATTACCAAAATTTCCACTCGGACAGGATACAATAATTGGTTTGTTGTATTTTTTTAATTCTTTATATGCAATAAAAAAATAAAACATTTGGGGCAACCACCGCGCAATATTTATAGAATTAGCAGAAGTTAGATTTTTATATTGTAAATCGGCATCCAAAAAGGCTTTTTTAACCATATCTTGGCAATCGTCAAAAACGCCATCACATTCAAGTGCGGTAATGTTTTGTCCTAGCGTGGTTAGTTGCAGTTCCTGAATGGCACTTATTTTTCCTGATGGATAAAGAATCACAACATCGACCCCTTTTACATTGAGAAAACCGCTTGCTACCGCACCACCCGTATCGCCAGAAGTAGCTACTAAAACTGTATTTTTTTGATCAATATTTTTATTAAAATAAGCCAAACATCGTGACATAAATCGAGCTCCAACATCTTTAAATGCCATTGTCGGACCATGAAATAATTCTAATACAAATACATCGTCTTCTATTTTTACGAGCGGAAAATCAAAACATAAGGCATCCTTAATAATAGACTGTAATTCTATATCAGGAATTGTATCACCAACAAATTGCTTAATTACTTCAAAAGCAATTTCATGGTTTGATAAATTTACAATAGAATCAAAAAAATTATTTGATAATTTAGTTATTGTTTCAGGAAAATACAGCCCTTTGTCAGGCGCAAGTCCTTGTATAACTGCTTGTTGAAAGTTTACTTTTTGAGAAGTATTGTTTAGGCTGTAATAATTCATTTAAACGATGGTAAAATTATATAAACTGTTTGTAATTTTTTAATAAATAAATGTAATTTTTTATTTCAATTCCGTTTTTTTTAGCTCAATTAGTGCAACATATTCTAATGCTTTTTTATTTGTAGCCTTTAAAATAACCGGTGGAGCCACATTTGCTTCAAAGGCTTCTTTCCAGCGTTTAGCGCACAAACACCAAATGTCGCCTGATTTTAAACCAGGAAAACCGTAGTTATGGTTGGGAGTTATCAAATCATTTCCGTGTGTTTTTGAAAAGTTTAAAAATGCATCGGTCATTACAGCTGCGATAACATGAATTCCGCTATCGTGTGGACCAGTGGCGCAGAAACCATTACGATAAAAGCCAGTTAATGGATTTATACTTGCAATTTCTAAATTGGTACCAAGTACATTTTTTTGATGCTCACTCATTGAAGTATTGTTTATTATTACTGTATTTGTGTCTTTAGCAATCGTACAATTTCGATTTTTTATTTCGATTTTCTGACTCAAAATTATGTTTGAAACTAAGAGTGTCACTGCTATGATTTTCATGGTTTATATTTAAAATTATACTACTTTTTTTGGTTTGAATTAGGTAAATAATTAATTGATAGCAATCGCACTATTTGATTTAGTAACGATTTATGCATTAGATATTATCGTAGTATGCTGTGATTTCCTTCAGCGTTCACAATACTTTGTTTAAAACGATAAACATTTTTTGAAACTTTTTCTGCCCTAAAAAAGTTTGATAAAAACGAACTGACTTTTCGAGGAAATAAATATACAGTTAAAGTATAAAATTACCTTAATAAAAAATAATATTTACGATAAAATATAGTCTCTTTTAAAGGTACAAATTTATAGACTTTCGTCATATTACCCTAACGCCAATCGGATTTATTTTTGAAATATGTATGTCAAATTCTACTGCGGTACTTTGATAATTTTTGCTTATTTCCAACGCTACTTTATTAGCTATTTCTTGACCCTTACAAAGGGCGAATATAGAAGGTCCGGCGCCAGAAATACCCGACCCTAATGCACCGTTTTGCAATGCAGTTTGTTTTGTTTTGTCAAAGTTAGGAATTAAATGTTTTCGCATTGGCTCTATAATCACATCTTGTAATGACCGTGCAATTAAATTGTAATCTTTAGTGTACAAGCCAGCAATTAGTCCGCCTAAATTTCCTGTTTGAGTAATCATATTTTTTAATGAAATCATAGGTTGTAAAACAGCTCTTGCATCGGCGGTTTTTACTTCAATATGTGGATGTAAAACAACTGCAAATAATTCGTCAGGACTTTCTATTCTAATCACATCCAATGGATTATAACCTCGCACCAATGTAAATCCACCAAGTAAACATGGGGCTACATTATCGGCATGCTCACAACCACTTGCAACTTTTTCACCTTTCATGGCAAAATGCACAAGTTGGTGTTTTGTATACGGATTTTGAAGTAACTCGTTTAGTCCAAAAACAGCGCCAGCAGCACTAGCAGACGAACTGCCAATTCCGCTACCCGCTTTAATTTTTTTATGTATTTCTATTTCAAATCCAAAATCAACTTCAATAGCTTCTAAAAATGCTAAAGCAGCTACACCTGCCACATTTTTTTCGGTTTCGTATGGTAAATTAGCTCCCGTTATTTTGGTTATTTTCACTCCTTTTTGAGGTACTTTGCGAATAATCATTTCGTCTCCAATTCCGTCAAGACACAAGCCCAAAACATCAAAACCGCAGTTGAGATTTGCTATTGTAGCTGGGCAAAATATTTTAATTTCGGTCATTTAATTTTATTTTATATATCGAAAATCTATTACCTATTTTTTTAAACATTTCCAATTCGAACCACGTCTGCAAATATTCCAGATGCTGTTACTGCAGCACCAGCGCCGGCTCCTTTTATAATTAGTGGCTGATCACTGTATCGGTCTGTAAAAAATTCAACAATATTATCTTTGCCTTCTAAATTATAAAACGGACTTTCTTTTGTAATAAATTGTAATCCTACACTCGCTTTTCCGCAGTCGAATTTAGCTACAAATTTAATTCGACTTTCTTTTGTTTTAGCTTCCGCTATTAAATCTTCAAAATGAGCATTATGTTTAAGTAAAGATTTAAAAAATGCGTCATTAGTAGTAGTTTCCATGCACTCTTGTGGCAAGAAACAGTTGTTTTCAATATCGTCAATATTCATTTCGTAACCACTTTCACGAATAAGAATTAAAATTTTTCGAGCCACATCAATGCCACTCAAATCAATTTTTGGATCGGGCTCTGTAAACCCTTGTGCACCCGCTTCTTTTACTATATCATGAAACGTGGTGTTTTCATTAAAATTATTGAAAATAAAGTTCAAACTGCCTGACAAAACTGCTTGAATTTTGTTTATTTTATCTCCCGATGCAATTAAATGTTTTAGGGTATCAATAATTGGTAAACCTGCACCAACATTAGTTTCAAAGAGAAAAGGAGCATTAAATTTTCGAGATAAGTGCTTTAAATTTTTATAATTTTCATAGTCTGATGAACATGCAATTTTATTACAAGTTACCACGGCAATATTTTGCTTTAAAAATTGGTCATAAATGGCGGCAATTGCACTATTTGCCGTAATGTCAACAAAAATTGAATTTCTTAAATTAAATTCTTTCGTTTTTAAAATAAATTCGGTTATGCTACTTTTTTCGCTACCCTCCATATCTTTTTTCCAATCTTTTAATGAAATACCATCTTCGTTAAAAAGCATTTGTCTCGAGTTGGAAAGTGCAATGACGCGAGGATTAATTTTTAAATTGTCTTTTAAAAATTTTTTTTGTTGGTACAGTTGATCTATAAATTTTTCGCCCACGTTACCAACACCCATTACAAAAAGATTGAGTTGTTTTGTATTGTCTTCAAAAAAACGTTCATGCAAGGTATTTAGTGCTTTTTTTACATCTTTTTCGTTAATAACTACTGAAATATTTCTTTCTGAGGCACCTTGAGCTATAGCCCGAATATTGACGTTGTTTTTGCCTAGAGTACTAAACATTTTTCCGCTCAATCCTTGATGATTTTTCATGTTTTCACCAACTAAAGCTACTATACACAGTCCTTTTTCAACAATGCAATTATCAATTTTATTTTGAGCAATTTCAAGTTCAAAAGTTGTATCGATTGCACCTTGCGCTCGTTCGGCATCTAAATTTAAAATTCCGATGCAAATGGAGTGTTCCGAGGATGCTTGTGTAATAAAAATAACGTTAATATTTTGATTTGAAAGTGTTTCAAACAGACGCTTAGATGATCCTGAAACTCCAATCATTCCTGAACCTTCAAGAGTTAGTAATGCTATCGAATCAATATGAGTAATTCCTTTAATAGGGTTTGCATTTAAAGCAACTGCACTCGAAATTAAGGTGCCAGCAACATTTGGCTCAAAAGTATTTTTAATCCAAATCGGAATATTAGCTTTTAAAACAGGTTGTATCGTTGGTGGATATAAAACTTTTGCTCCAAAGTGCGATAATTCCATTGCTTCTTGATACGAAATACTTTCAATTGGTTGTGCTTGTTTCACAATTTTCGGATTAGCAGTAAACATTCCATTTACGTCAGTCCATATTTCTAATGATTCTGCTTGCGCACCATTTGCCATTATTGCAGCGGTGTAATCAGATCCACCGCGACCTAAAGTCGTTGTATTGCCTTTTTCGTCTGATGAAATAAAGCCTGGCATCACCACTACTTGCGATTGATTTGATTTGAAATAACTTTTTATTAATAAATTGGTTGTGCTAAAATTTACCGCCGCTTTACCAAAATTAGAATTTGTTTTTATTAGCTCGCGACTGTCCTTAAAATTACTAGTTGCAATTATTTTTTGCACTGCCGTTGCAATAATTTGCGATGACAATAATTCGCCAAAACAAGCTATTGCATCAGAAGTTCTTGGCGATAATTCACCTAATAAAAAGCAGCCGTCAAGTAACGTTTGTAATTGATTTATTTCATCATTAATTTGTATAATCAATTGGTTTTGATTTTTTAAATCTATCAGTTCTGAAATGGTTAAAAAATGTATCTGTTTAATTTCTTCTAGTACTATTTTATATTTTTTATTTTTCGCAGCTGCATTTGACGACGCTATTAGTAACATATCAGTAATACCACTTAAAGCGGAAACAACTACAATTAACGGATCGTTTTTAGATTTTTTGTAAATAATTTCAAGCGCAAGCTTTATATTTTTCGCATTAGCAACTGATGTTCCGCCAAATTTTAATACTATCATTTTAATTTTTTATTTTTTATTTTTTTGAAAACGCATCAATAGTAAAAATTTTATTGTTATCGAAAAATTTTATAAAATTAGCATTTCAATTTCTCAAAAATAAGGTTTTAAATGATGTAAGAAAATTTAATTTAATTTTTTGTGAATTGTTCAAATATTTAATTTTTTTTGTTCGCAAATTAAATATTAATCAGCTAAACAAATATATTTTGTTAAATCAATATTTTTATTGCGAATTCAACTTCATTATGCTATGTTTGTTCCTCAAAATAAATATTGTTTTAAATTAAAAAATGGAAAATATACATTACATAAATTCAAAATTGCTTCATTTTAAAGACATACAAGAAATTTTAAACCAACATAAAACTATTGCGTTATCAGACGAATCAAAAATAAATATTCAAAAATGTAGAGATTATTTAGATAAAAAGATAGAAAATTCTGACGATCCTATTTATGGTATAAATACCGGTTTCGGCTCGCTTTGTAATGTTAAAATATCAAATGAAAATTTGTCAAAATTACAATCTAATTTGGTAAAATCACATGCGTGCGGTACTGGCGATGAAGTGCCAAATGAAATCGTTAAAATTATGTTGCTGCTTAAAATTCAGTCATTAAGCTATGGATACTCTGGTGTGCAATTGCAAACTGTTGACCGTTTAATTGCTTTTTATAACCATAACGTTCTTCCGATAATTTATACACAAGGCTCATTAGGTGCTAGTGGCGATTTGGCACCATTGGCGCACTTGTCATTACCATTATTGGGTGCGGGTGACGTTTATTTTGAAGGAAAAAAAGTACATGCTTCAGAGGTATTAGCACATTTTAATTGGCAGCCGCTGGTTTTACAATCAAAAGAAGGTTTGGCTTTATTAAACGGAACTCAATTTATGAGTGCTTATGGGACTTTTATCTTGCTAAAAGCACATAAATATTCGTATTTTGCGGATCTTATCGCTGCAATAGCATTAGATGGATTTGACGCAAAAATCGAACCTTTTCATGAGTTAATTCATTTTATTCGTCCACATGACGGGCAAATAAACACGGCAAAGCGAATTAAAGATTTGCTATTTGGAAGTCAAATTATTCAACAAAATAAGCAACATGTGCAAGATCCATATTCTTTTAGATGCATTCCGCAAGTTCACGGTGCTACTAAAGATGCAATTGCCTATGTACAAAAAGTTTTTACTACAGAAATTAATTCGGTAACCGACAATCCAAATATATTTATCGAGAGTGATGCTATTATTTCTGGTGGTAATTTTCATGGACAACCTTTAGCATTGGCATTAGATTTTTTGTCAATTGCATTATCAGAATTAGGAAGTATTTCTGAACGACGAACGTTTCAATTAATTTCTGGTCAGCGCGGATTACCTCCTTTTTTAGTTGATAGCCCAGGATTAAACTCTGGTTTAATGATACCACAATATACCGCGGCGAGCATAGCAAGTCAAAATAAACAATTGGCAACACCTGCTAGTGTAGACAGTATTGTATCAAGTAATGGTCAAGAGGATCATGTATCAATGGGTGCAAATGCCGCAACGAAATGCTTAAAAATAATGGAAAATGTTGAGCGGATATTAGCAATTGAATTGCTAAATGCTTCACAAGCAATCGAGTTTAGAAGGCCTTTACAATCAAGTGATTTTATCGAACTATTTTTAAAATCATACCGTCAAGATGTTCCTTTTATTAAAGAAGACCGAATTTTGCACTACGATATTTTAAAATCGGTTGCATTTTTAAATACATTTATGGTAGAAGTGGAATACTAATAAACTATGTATGCAAAAAATAAGAATTAATTATAGCTGTCTATCCAAAAAATATTTTTTTATCCCTGAATAATGACAGCCAACAATTTTTTTGCTCTTAGTAATTTAATTTTAACATTGCTCAAAGGTTCGTTTAGCTGGTCAGCAATTTCTTGATAGGAAAGTTCTTGAAAATACCGAAGCTGAATTATGTCTTGATAATGTGGTTTTAACTCTTTTATAAACTGTAATAATTGTGACAAGTTTTGCTCCGTAATTAATTCATCTTCAGCACTTGGTGAAGTGTCTGCTACATTATAAGCTTGTTGGTCTTCTTGATCAGTTATATTTAAAAAATGAGATGATTTTTTTTTGCGTAATAAATCAATGTGTACATTTTTTCCAATAGCAATTAGCCAAGTATTAAATTGAAAATCAGTATTATAAGTTGCGATTTTATCAAATGCTTTCGAAAAAGTTTCTATTGTTATATCTTCAGAATCGGTTTCGTTTTGAGTTCGTCTAAGCATAAAGCCGTATACTTCATTCCAATAATGATCTAGCAAATAAGTAAATGCAGTTTGGTCGCCCTTTTTGGCATTGTTAATATGCTCGGTTATTTCCATCGCGCTGGTTTTGAAGATAAATTAGATATAAAGATCGTAAATTGTATAAATAATAATGAAATTTCGATGACAGGAAACCAGTACATTAACCTTTGTTCATTAAATTTTATTGCGGTTTTGGCAATTATAATCCACGAAAAAAGGTATCTAAATACCAATAAACCTACTACAATATGCCATTGAAACTGCCAAGAAATTAAAATTATTGATAATATAATAACTAGTATTTGCGTTAAAAAAAATAGAGCAAGTTGCAGTTTGTCAAATAATTTGTAGTGTTTTGCTGTCTCGAACTTCTTTCTTTGTTGCATATACCAACTCGAAAAAGTATTTTTTGCCCCAGAAAAGATAAAACTATCTGGTGAAATACAAATTGCAGTATTGCGCAGATCTGCCGCTTCATTAATAAATAAAGTATCATGACCCGATCGGATTTTTATGTGATTTATAAAACCATTTGTTTTAAAAAATTCCGACTTTTTATAGGCCAAATTTTTGCCATTACCCGAATATGGTTTTTTAATTTTTGACCATGAAAAATAATACAGTGCCGATAGCAAATTTTCGAAACGAATTAGTTTATTTAAAAACGAACCTTTTACTTTTTCATAGCCCCTAAACCCCAAAACGATAGTTTTATCTTCGTCAAAATGTGCACTCATTTCAGTAATCCAATTTTTTGAATTTGGATAGCAATTGGCATCGGTAAATAACAAATAATCATTTTTTGCGGCTTTTATACCTAAAGTTAATGCAAATTTTTTATTTCCCCAAAATGCTTCGTTATTTTGTACTTTAACAATTTTAATATTATTATATCGCTTTGCAAAATCTTCAAAAACTTCGAGTGTTTCATCGCTAGACGCATCATCAATTAAAACTATTTCAAAATTGTCATAATTTTGATTTACTAATAAGGGTATGATTTTTTTAATATTTTGTTCTTCATTTTTAGCGCAAATGATGACCGATATTGGCACATTTTGAGAATATTTATTTTTTAGTTTTAAAAATGAAAATTTTCTAAAAATAAAACAATAATAAATAAATTGAATAAAAACTACAACAATAAAAAACCAAAATAAAAATTGCAACATAAATTTTAATGATATAAAAACATTGCAAATGTACTAAATTTGAAGCGTTAAAAAGACTAATTAAGACTATTTTATTTCCTAAAACGGGCATTTCTTCATTGCAACTGCTACCTGCAGTTCATTTGCCTTCTTTGTTTTTTCAAGTTCCTTAATTATATTTTTATAGTTTTTTTCATCTCTGTTTTGTGAAAGCTTTTTTGTTGACTCAATAGCTGTAATTTCAATATTAAAACCAATAATTCCTCGTGCCTGCAACATCGTTTTTTTTGATAAATCTTCAATTCGAATCGGATTTTGTGAATTTATTTCGTATTTATCTACCAAAGTTTTTAACGATAATAAAGCCTCTTTGTAGTCTAAAATTTTTATTTTTCCGTACACATGAACTGCCTCATAATTCCAAGTTGGTACATTTTCATGATCGTACCACGATGAAGATATGTACGCATTTGCACCTGAAAAAACAACCAAAACCATTTCATCATTTACAAAATTTTTACCTTGCGGATTGTCGATAGAAACATGACCCTCAAGAATTTGAGTTCCAATATTAGTTGTTCGTAACACTAGAGGTATATGTGTTGCGCATAGTTTTTGATTACTATAGTTGATTAAAAGACCAAATCCATTTTCATGAATAAAATTTTCAACTGCTTGTTTATTTTCATTTTTGTAAATTTCGGGTGTATACATAGTTTTGTTGTTAAATAATGTTAACCTCTGCTTCAATTAAAATACCAAATTTGTCAAAAACTGTTTCTTGTACAATCTTTGAAACCTCTAAAATTTCTTGACCTGTTGCACCGCCATAATTAACCAAAACTAATGCTTGATTTACATGAACTCCAGCATTTCCATACCGTTTTCCTTTTAAACCGGCTTGTTCAATTAGCCATCCTGCAGGAATTTTTACTTGGGTTTCTGAAATTTTAAAATAACGCATTTCTGGAAATTTGCTATGAATTTTCTCAAAATCGGCTCGTAATAGAATTGGGTTTTTAAAAAAACTACCACTATTTCCTAATTCTTTTGGATCAGGTAATTTTGATTTTCGTATTGCAATTACCGCATTGCTCACATCAACTAAATTTGGATTTTGGATATTATTTTTTAAAAGTTCGCTAGTAATATCGCCATAGGAAGTGTTTATTTTATGATTTTTTTTTGTAAGTCTGAAAATAACTGAAATAATTATGTACTTATCTTTTACATCATTTTTAAATATGCTATCGCGGTATGCAAAGTTGCATTCTGAATTTAAAAACAAATTAGCTTCTTGATTTTCGATATTCATTGCTTCGCACGAAACCATCGAATCTTTAATCTCGGTTCCATAAGCACCTATATTTTGAATAGGAGTTGTTCCTACATTTCCTGGTATGAGTGACATGTTTTCTAAACCTCCAAAATTCTGGCTGATGGTCCAAAGCACAAATTCGTGCCAATTTTCGCCTGCAAAACACGATACCCAAACAAAATCGTCAGTTTCATTAACTATTTTCTTTCCTTTTATATCGATATAAAGTACTAGTGCTTCGACATTTTTTGTTAACAGCATGTTACTTCCGCCACCTAAAATAAATTTTTTACAGTCTTTAAATTCAGTAAGTACTTTTTTTAATTCTGGTACAGATTGCACTGCGATAAATTGTTTTGCATAAGCTTCGATACCAAATGTATTGAATTTTTTTAATGAAAAATGCTCTTGAATTTGCATCATTATTGATTTTTTAGTAAAAGTAGTATTTTTTTAATTTTAATTTTGTGCCACTGTTATTATATATTATTTTTCGCTGTACTTAAGATACGAATATAGTTGAAGTTTAAAATTTTTAAACCAAAAGTTGTCACAGTATATGTAATAGTTTGTCAAAAATTAGATTGGCTTTTATTACATATAATTTTATTTACCTCTATTTCTTTATTTATTCTTCTGTTTGCAAGGCTCTGTTTAAAAATTCATTTAATGGTTTTAACTTTATTAATTTCACGCTGATATTTTTAGCAAAATTTTTATCTAAACAATCATTTTTGTTTATTTTTTGCGAAGCGGTAAAACTTTTTAATTTTAGTAATTCGATTGCCGGATGGTTTGCTTCAAAGTCTTTGGGCGGTCGTTTCAAAATATCATTTTGACTTAAATTGTGAAATTCTTGTCTAAATTCTTTGTTTAAAAGGAGTTCTTGCACATCTTCGTAAAAATAAGCTATTTCGGTACGAATTTTTTTAAGTTCGGTTGGTTCAGGACAATATATTCCACCTGCCAAAAAACTCTCGGTGTCGTCTAAATGTAAATAATAGCCTGGTGCATTTTTAATGTTTTTGTTAGTAGATAGCCATACTGAAATGTGCGTTTTATAGGGTGTTTTATCTTTCGAAAATCGGATGTCTCGATTAATACGAAACGTGCAATTTTTAGCTTCGAGTGGTTCTAATGATTTGTCTAAAACTTTCATTTCTGTCAAAATAGACAAAATAAAATTATGATAGTCTTTTTTATAACATTCATATCGTTTTTTGTTGGCGTGCATCCATTCGGTATTGTTGTTGGCTTTTAAATCTGCAATAAAAAGCAGTGCTTCGTTGGTCATCATATTAAATATGTTTTCTTAAATCATCTTCGGATAAATATCCAACGTGACGATAAATTTCTTTTTGATTTTCGTAAATAATAACTACTGGTAAACCGTCAAGTTTGAGCGCATCGAGAATGGTTTTATTTTGATCAACATCAAAACGAACTAGATTTATTTTACCTTTTAATTCTTGCTGTAGTTTACTAATATAAGGTTCCATTTTTTTGCAGGGTTCACACCATTTTGCATAAAAATTTACAATTATTTTAGTGTTTGCTTGTAGTAATTTGTTATATTCTTGAGCGCTTATTCCAATTATTTTTTCAGCAGGTTTTGCCATTTCGCTTGCATTCCATTTCATTAGGCCACCATCAAGATTATAGATAATTGCAAATCCTAAAGCAGCTAATTTTTCGGCTGCTTTGGCACTTCTACTCCCAGCTTTGCAGTATACAAATAGGGGTTTCGACTTATTTAAGCTTTGTGTTTTTGCCTCGAAATCGGTGGCAAGAATGTTGTTATTAATGGCATTATCAAGGTGGTCGGCTTTAAATTCCTCAGGTGTCCGTACGTCGAGTAATTGTACATTTTGTGTTTGTGATAGTTTTTTTGAAAATTCAATAACCGACAGCGTTTTTATTGATTTATTGGGCTGCGATTGGCAACTTATCATAAATAATGAACAACTTAAAAATAATATAAATTTATTTTTCATGTTTATTTGTACTTTAACTTTAAGTAGTAAAGAAAATTATTTTTTTATGAATTTGCAATTTTTTTATGATTTTATTTATGTGAATCTAAAATTGATGTGCAAACGGCTGCCATAGCCCAGATAGCAGTGAAAAACGTTTTTTGTTTTTTTTCAAAACAAAAAACTTTGAAACGTATAGCTGGAAATAGCTTCAAAAAAAAACGTTGTATATTTGCGTTATAAAAATGTAGCTATGCGTATTGATATTATTACTTTATTGCCCGATTTGTTGCGAAGTCCGTTTGAAGGATCAATCATGAAACGTTCGATTGATAAGGGTTTGGTGGAAGTTTATTTTCATAATTTGCGAGATTATACAACAAATAAGCAAAAAAGTGTTGATGATTATCCGTTTGGAGGTGGCGCAGGAATGGTGATGATGGTGCAACCAATTGATGATTGTATTGCAAAATTAAAAAGTGAGCGTGCATATGACGAAGTTATTTACATGAGTCCCGATGGGGAAACATTGAACCAAAAGATGGCGAATTCGATGTCGATGTTACAGAATATTATTATTCTTTGTGGTCATTATAAAGGTGTAGATCAGCGTGTTAGAGATCATTTTATTACAAAAGAAATTTCGATTGGCGATTATGTTTTAAGTGGTGGTGAACTTGGTGCTTTGGTGCTTAGCGATGCATTAATTCGTTTAATACCGGGGGTTTTAAGTGATGAAACGTCGGCATTAACAGATAGTTTTCAGGATGGTTTATTATCGGGACCTATTTACACTCGACCTGCTGATTATAAAGGCTGGAAAGTGCCTGAGGTATTAACAAGTGGTCATTTTGCCAAAATTGATAAATGGCGTGAGGATATGGCTTATGAACACACAAAAAATAGAAGACCCGATTTATTGGAGGAATAATTTTATAGCTAATAAATTAATATTCAGTTAGATATGATAACATTAGCTTAACTTTAATCACATCATTCATGATTAAATTTGCATCATAATAATTTGTACATTATTTATTTTGGGTTTAGTTAGTTAAAAAAAGGCTATTGGTAGTAAATCAGTAGCTTTTTTTATTGTTTAAAAAAGATAATACTTTGGTATTAAAAATGGTAGGTTGTTCAATATTTACAACATGTCCGCAGTTTTGAATAACGATTAATCGGGATGATTTGTAATGCCTTTCAACCACTTTTTTTACTATTGGTAAAAACATATAATCTTCTTCACCCATAACATAAAGTGTTGGTATATTAAGTTCAACTTGACGAAACCATTTTAGTACGGGGTTTATTTCGGCGGTAAGTTTAAACCATTTAATAAATTCTTTTTGATACAACTTTTTAGCTTCGTTTATAAATAACAGTCGGGATTGTTTATGGTTTTTTTTGGGCATTATTACAAATGCAAATAAGCGGTAAAGCATTAAATAAGGCAAAACGTATTTAAAAATTGTTCCTACTTTCATTAAAATTTGCGAGCGAAAGTTCATTTTTAATATAGCACCGCCAAAAATCATTGTTTTTACCTTTTCGGGACGCATTTCTGCCAATTGTCGAATTACAATAGAACCCAACGAAATTCCTACAAAATGCGACGTTTCTATTTTTAAATGTTCTAAAACTTCAATAATATCATTTGCAATAGCTTGAAATGTATATTTTTGTTTTATTGCTGTTTTTACGGGAGATTTTGAACTTCCGTGACCGCGCAAATCGAGTAATAAAACATTAAAATGTTTTTGAAATTCACGAATTTGTTTAAACCACACCGAAGAGCTACCGCCTGCGCCATGCACAAAGGTAACCCATTCGGTACTGCTGTTGTTTTTATATATGCTATAATTTATCACTCAATCGGTTTTTTGTAAATATAGTAATTTTATTTAAATTTTAAGATTTGAAACTCAAATTTTGAAACTTATATGCTACTTGTTAAGCCGTGCTGTAATTTTTTAAAATAAGCAAATGCTTGTAAAATTCGCGAGCCGTGCCACGAAAAATATTCGCCATCTACGAAAATTATCTTAGCATTTGTAAACTTTTCAATTTCAGTTTTATGTTTGTCTTTAAACGGAAATGGTTCTGACGACAAAAAAACATAGTCAGGATTGTTTTCGTTTAGTTTTTCGATTTCAATTTCGGGATATCGGGCAAGGTGTTCGTAAGTATTGTGTAGTTTATTTATATGCAACAACTCATTTATAAATGTATGATTGGCAGCGACCATATATGGTTTTGCCCATATAAAATAAGCTACATTTTGAATTGGTTTTTTGTAAATAAATTGTTCGAAATCAGTTTGTGCAATTATTATATTATGTATAATTTTTTGAGCTTCGGCTTGTCTGTTAAAAAGAGCACCAAAATCGGTAATCATTTGAAAATTATCATTTAAAGTAACAACATTAGTGACCCAAATAGTACATGTTTTGGATAATTCTTCAACAATTTCTTGAGTATTTTCTTCTTTATTGGCAATTATAATATCTGGCTTTAGTGCTCGTACTTTGTCATAATCTACTAGTTTCGTGCCACCAATTATTACTTTTGAGTGGGCTAAATAACCCGGGTGAACGCAAAATTTTGTTATTCCCAACAAATTTTCTGCTAAGCCCAAATCACACAACAATTCGGTTTGCGAGGGCACTAGCGATATTATTCGACTTAAATTTGTTTTGAATTTATGTTTAACTCCAATTTGATCAATTAAAACGTTCATCTAAAATGTGTTTCATTTCTTGTTGCATTTGTATGGCTTCGCGTTGCGCTTTGTGAGCAAAATCGGTATCATTTGAAGCATAAAGAATACTGCGTGACGAGTTTATTAACAGGCCTACACCGGCGTTAATACCAAATTTACAAACTTCTTGCAAATTACCTCCTTGCGCACCAATTCCAGGTACTAAAATAAAGTTATCCGGGATTATTTTTCTAATTTCGGCAAAATAAGCTGCTTTTGTGGCACCTACTACGAACATTAAATTATGAGCATTTGTCCATTTTTTTGATGTTTCGAGTACCGTTTTATATAATTCTTGTCCGTTTACTTCTTTTGTCTGAAAATCAAAAGCACCTTGATTAGACGTTAAGGTTAATAATATTGTGTATTTGTTTTCAAATTCTAAAAAAGGTTCTACCGAATCTTTACCCATATAAGGAGCAACGGTTATTGAGTCAAAATTTAGATCGTCAAAAAAAGCTTTGGCGTAACGAGCTGATGTGTTTCCAATATCACCGCGTTTGGCATCGGCAATGGTGAAAATTTCGGGATAATTTTGGTTTATATATTGTATTGTTTTTTGCAGTGCCTGCCAACCGTTTAATCCGTAAGCCTCGTAAAATGCAGTATTGGGTTTGTAGGCAACGCACAAATGGTGTGTGGCATCAATGATAGCTTTATTGAATTCGAATATTGGGTCTTCGAGCAACAATAAATGTTTCGGAATTTTTTCTAAATCAACGTCAAGACCTATACATAAAAACGATTTTTTTACGTGTATCTGTTCCGTTAGCTGTGCAATTGTCATGAGTTCTTTTATTATAAATTACAAACGTATCAAAAAAACCAGATGTCTGTGTTTTTGAAAACCATTATTTACTTTTACGAACAACTAAAATTATTGTTTTAATCATTTATTTTTTTGATTTTTTTTAAAAAACTAAAATAAAAATTTATTCCAAATCCCAATCTATCTCCCGACGAGTATTTGTTAATAGCATATTTTAAATTTGAGATCGAATTGGCAAAATCAATTCCATCATAATAAATATTTATGGCCATCCGATCATTTTTTTTATCCGATAAATAACAAATAAAACCGATACCTATGCCCAACGAATGCCTAATTTCAGTAAACGAAAAATTTTCTAGAGTATTTCTTTTTTGATCAACCTCATTAATAGTAAGTAATGTGCCTGTGGCCGTTATTTTGGTAATACTGTACCGTGGCAATATTTGAAACGATCCATCGTGTGCTTCATCGCTCAAATCAAAACAAATTTTTGGTATAAATGCCAAACCGTGTCCGGTATATTTTCGTAATAAAGTACTACTTATTATATTTTGTTCGTTGCGTTTTTCAAATTCGTCTAAAATTCCCAAATAATAATTAATTTCTACTTCGGGATTCAAAATTTTATTAATTTTATAAGCAACACCCAAATTAAATTTAAAATGCACCGCATTACCTTCGATTTTATTTAAATATGATGCTGCACCAGCAAAATAGCTCATTTTTTGACAAAAGCTAGTAGCGGCAAACATAAAAAGTAAAATTACAAAAATATTTTTAATCTTCATAAACGATGCACCGAATATACAGTAAACAAAATCCTTTTTTAAAAAACCTCGTTTTCTTTTAATTTCTCCATATTATTAACCAGCTGTAACTCTTCCACAAATTTTTGAATTTTTCCGTTCATAACGCCGTCCATATCAAAAACATCTAACCCAATTCTGTGGTCGGTAACGCGTCCTTGCGAGTAATTATAGGTTCTAATTTTTGCCGATCTATCGCCCGAACTTACCTGCGATGTGCGTTTTACAGCATCTTCGGCTTGTTTTTTGGCCAGCTCTTGCTCGTACAACCTTGAGCGTAAAACGTTTAACGCCTTATCTTTGTTTTTATGTTGCGACTTTTGGTCTTGACATTGCGCCACCAATCCCGACGGGATATGCGTTAACCGCACTGCCGATTTAGTCGTATTTACAGACTGCCCACCTGGACCCGACGAACAGAAAAAATCGACCCGCACATCATTCATATCTATCTGAACATCAAACTCTTCAGCCTCTGGCAGAACCATTACGGTTGCTGCCGAGGTGTGCACTCGACCTTGTGTTTCTGTTTGCGGCACACGTTGTACCCTGTGTACACCCGCTTCAAATTTTAATGTACCATACACATCTTCGCCCGTTACTTCAAAAATAACTTCTTTAAAACCGCCCGATGTGCCTTCATTCATATCAACAACCGACGTTCTCCAGCCTCGACTTTCGCAATATTTTGTATACATTCTAAACAAATCACCAGCAAAAATACTCGCCTCGTCGCCGCCTGTGCCCGCACGAACTTCAACCATCACATTTTTGGCATCTTCTGGATCTTTCGGAATCAATAAAAATTTGATTTCTTCCTCTAATTCTGGTAACCGTGCTTTGGCCTCATCAAGTTGCATTTTTGCCATTTCAATCATTTCAGCATCCGAACCATCGGCAATAATTTCGTTAGCTTCACTCATGTTTGACGTTACCGAAATTAATTCCTCTCGCTTTTCCATCAAATCCTTTAACCCCTTATATTCCTGATTAAGCGAAACATAACGCTTTTGATCAGAAATAACATCGGGTTGAATAATCAAATCCGAAATTTCATCAAAGCGCTGTTTTACATATTGCAATCGTTCTAACATGGTATCCTCTTTATTTTAAGACTGCAAAAATAGTAAAAAGTTTGCAGTAATTTAATTTTTTTAAATCCTAGATTTTTTCTGGGCGTTTCCCACTGCATTTTTTTTATTGCATCGTTCCTCACAATAAAAAAAAACGCAATGGGTCGGGCTTTACGTTCCCGCTTTTTTATATTTGGCGAAAATACGCCAAATATAAAAAGAGCTCCACTGCAATCCCTAACGCAACTTGGTGCCTATTACAAAACAAATTTACAACCCTAAATTGTGTCCTTTTTTAGCAAAATTATATTATTTTTAAACAGCCGATATCATCAATTGTTCTATCAATACAAACTAAATTTTTAAATAATTACCGTTTATATAATGGTATCAAATTTATTTTTTAAAGCAGAAAAACACATTTAATAAGGCTTTTTGTGTCTCTAAAAAGAATGTGCCCAAAACATTTACCTATTATTTTGATTGCTAAAGCAAGTATGTAATGATTAAAATAAGTTACAAATACGTTGTTTTATAGCTAAAACTAAATTGAAAGTGCGTAGCTACGTGTTGTAATGAAAAATTTAATGCCTTACTTCTCTTCTTTTCTTCGCTCCCGTTCCATCGAAATTAAATTTAATTCACGATTAGTTTGCCCTGCCACCGAAGTATTTTCGTTGGCACGTCTTATAAGGTAGGGCATCACGTCGCGAACAGGACCAAACGGCAAATACTTTGAAACCTTAAAATTATTGACCGCTAAATTATAAGTCATATTGTCACTCATGCCGTATAATTGCCCAAACCATATACGGCTGTCATTTTTAGAAATATTATTCTCTTTCATCAAATCCATGAGCAAATATGCACTTTGTTCATTGTGCGTACCAGCATAAATTGCCATTTTTTCTATATGTGTTACCATATAAATTAAGGCATTATTATAATTTATGTCTGTTGCCACTTTACTTTCACAAATTGGGTTTTTATACCCTTTTTCTTCTGCACGTTTTTGTTCTTTTTCCATGTAAGCACCTCGAACAATTTTCATACCTATAAAAAAACCTTGATCGCTTGCGTGACTATGTAAATTTTTAAGATAATCTAATCTATCCCACCGATACATTTGTAAAGTATTAAAAATTAGCGCTTTCTCTTTATTGTATTTGCGCATCATTAGTTCGACTAATTCATCTGCGGCGTCTTGCATCCAGCTTTCTTCACCATCAACAAGCAAACAAACATTTTTTTCATATGCTGCTTTACATACGGTATCAAACCGCAGTACTACCCTACTCCATTCGGCTGTTTCTTGGGTAGTTAATTCACTTTTTAATCCTATTTTTTCATATAAATCAAGTCGTCCAAAGCCCGTAGGTTTAAAAACTGCAAATGGAATCGCATCCTTTTGGCAAGCAAATTCAATAGTTTTTAAAATCATTTTTAAAGCAGCATCAAATTGCGCCTCTTCTTCCTTACCCTCAACAGAGTAATCTAAAACAGAAGCTACATTTTTGTGATACATTTTATCTACTACTTTTAAGCAGTCGTTTTCGTTTTCGCCGCCACAAAAATGGTCAAAAACGGTCGCCCGAATCAATCCTTTAACTGGTAAATGTAGTGCCAATGCAAAATGTGTTAATGACGTTCCTATTTTAACAAGCGTAGGATTGGCAATCATTTTGAACAAAAAATAAGCTCTATTAAGTTCATTATTATTTTTTAATGAAAAAGCGATCTTGGTATTATCGAAGATTTTAGACATAAATAAAATTAGTTAGGCAAATATAATAAGAGTTTTAGTATAATTTGTCAAATTTTATCTTATTTTGCAAACAAAAATTAGTAACAATGCAAACAATAAATGCAAGCAATTATTTGATAGTATTTAACGAAAATGGATACAAAGCTTTAAACGATTTAATAAAAAAAAATAAGTACTCGTCAATTTTTATAATAGCTGATGAAAATTCAAATGAACATTGCGTTTCGTCGGTTTTAGCTGCAATTACAACCGACATTTTAATTGAAATTATTGAAATAGAAGCGGGCGAAATATTAAAAAATATTATCACTTGCACCGAGATATGGAGTATACTAACCGATATGGGTGCCGATAGAAAAAGTGTAATTATAAATATTGGGGGCGGCGTTATAACTGATATTGGGGGTTTTGTAGCATCTACTTTTAAACGCGGAATCGATTTTATTAATATACCTACTACACTACTAGCTATGGTTGATGCAAGCATAGGTGGAAAAAACGGAGTAGATTTAGGGACTTTAAAAAATCAAATTGGCACTATCGTAAACCCAAAAATGGTAGTCATAAATTCTGTTTTTTTAAGTTCGCTACCAAAAGAACAAATGTTATCAGGTTTTGCCGAAATGCTTAAACATGGTTTAATATTTGATAAGTTATACTGGAAAAATTGTTCAAACTATACTGAAATAAATTTCGAACAATTAGATGATTTGATACACCGGTCAATTGAAATTAAAAACGAAATTGTAACCCTCGACCCGTATGAAAACGGCACTAGAAAATCCTTAAATTTTGGACATACGCTTGGTCATGCAATTGAAAGTCATTTTTTAGAATCGCAAAATCCGTTGCTGCATGGCGAGGCAATTGCTATTGGTATGATTTTAGAAAGTTATATTGCAAAAGAAAAAAAAATACTCTCAGAATACTCATATTTTGAAATTAAAAAAACACTAAAAACCATTTATAAATTTGTAGTATTTTCAGCAGCAGATATCATTTCGATTTTAGATTTACTAATTCACGACAAAAAAAATGAGTATGGTAAAATACAATTTGTATTGCTTAATGAGATCGGAAGGGTTAAATTAAATCAATTTGTTGATAATCAATTAATAAATACAGCTTTTAACGATTATAAATTAGATTAAATTTTGTTCAAAAAAAATTGCAAAACGTTTATTTTATTTTTTAAATTTGCACTTGAAAAAATAAAAAAATAACAAAGGCATTGTGTTTTTTGTAAAAAACAGAAATTAAATTTATATATATTTGTGCATGCCTAACCATCTAAAACTAATAACACCTTTTTTGAATTGACAAACGAAATTTTTTATTTAAGAGTTTGAAAATTAGAGAATTAAAAAAAAATTAATCACTCTAATACATTTATTGAAATGAACACTAAATATTTTGATTTAATAAATCAAACGTACTACTTTCCGCAAGACGAGTTTTCTTTAAACAAAGAAAATCAATTGCAGTTTCATAATATCGATTTAATGAAATTAGTCGAACAATATGGAACACCTTTAAAATTTACCTATTTACCTCAAATATCCAATAACATCAAACGAGCTAAAAATTGGTTTCGAAATGCTATGGAAAAAAATAAATACGAAGGTAAATATTACTATTGCTATTGTACTAAGAGTTCCCATTTTCAATATATTATGAATGAAGCTTTTAAAAATAACATTCATATTGAAACATCATCAGCATTCGATATTAACATAGTCGAAAACCTACTCGAAAACGGAAAGATAAATAAAAATACTTTTGTAATATGTAACGGCTTCAAACGCGATCAATACATTACCAACATTGCACGATTGATAAATAATGGTCATAAAAATGCCATACCAATTATTGATAATTATGAAGAGCTGGATTTATTGCAAGCCGAAATAAAAGGTAAGTTTAAAATAGGTATTCGAATTGCCGCCGAAGAAGAGCCAAAATTTGAATTTTATACCTCTCGATTAGGAATAGGATATAAAAATATTGTGCAGTTTTATAAAAAACAAATTCAAGAAAACGATCGATTAGAGTTAAAAATGCTACATTTTTTTATTAATACTGGCATTAACGATACTGCATATTATTGGAATGAACTTGTAAAATGTATCAAAGTATATGTTGCCCTAAAAAAAGAGTGTCCATCATTGGATGGTCTTAATATTGGAGGCGGATTTCCGATCAAAAACTCCTTAGCATTCGAATTTGATTATCAATACATGATTGATGAAATTATAAATCAAATAAAAATTGCCTGCGACGAAGCCGAGGTTGACGTTCCAAATATTTTTACTGAATTTGGATCGTTTACCGTTGGCGAAAGTGGTGGCGCAATTTACCAAGTTCTCTATCAAAAACAACAAAATGATCGTGAAGCTTGGAACATGATAGACTCCTCGTTTATAACAACCTTACCCGATACATGGGCTATAAACAAGCGGTTTATTATGCTCGCAATTAATCGTTGGAACGACCAATATGAACGCGTTTTATTGGGCGGTATGACCTGTGATAGTGACGATTATTATAATTCTGAGCAAAATATGAATGCAATATATTTGCCTAAGTACAACAAAGAAAAGCCGCTGTACATAGGTTTTTTCAATACAGGAGCTTATCAAGAAACAATTGGCGGATATGGTGGACTGCACCACTGTCTTATACCGCAACCAAAACACATTTTGATAGACCGAGATGAGAACGGAATTTTAGGTACCGAAGTTTTTTCAGAACAACAAACCTCAGAGCAAGTATTAAATATTTTAGGATATAAAGCAAAAGTAGCAGTAAAAATTTAAAACAAGAATAAAACAAATATAATGAGCAAAGGACCCATAAGTCAATTTATCGAAAAGCATTATTTGCATTTTAACTCGGCCGCACTAGTTGACGCCGCAAAAGGCTATGAGCAGCAACTAGCAAACGGTGCAAAAATGATGGTAACCATGGCTGGTGCAATGAGTACCGCAGAAATTGGTAAAATTTTTGCCGAAATGATTCGGCAAGACAAAGTACAAATTATTTCATGTACAGGAGCCAATTTAGAAGAAGATATAATGAATCTTGTTGCCCATTCTCACTACGAACGGGTACCAAACTACCGCGATTTAACGCCGCAACAAGAATGGGATTTACTCGAAAGAGGACTCAATAGAGTAACCGACACCTGCATACCCGAACACGAAGCATTTAGAAGACTGCAAAAACATATATATAAAATATGGAAAGAAGCCGACCAAAATAACGAGCGCTTCCTGCCCCACGAATTTATGTATAAAATGCTACTTTCAGGGGTTTTAGAAGAATATTATGAAATCGATTTAAAAGACAGCTGGATGTATGCCGCTGCCGAAAAAAATCTGCCAATTATATGCCCAGGGTGGGAAGACAGCACCATGGGAAACATTTTTGCATCTTATGTAATTAAAGGCGACTTAAAAGTAAGCACGGTTAAATCTGGCATAGAATATATGACCTTTTTAGCCGATTGGTATTCAAAAAATAGCTCAAACGGAGTAGGGTTTTTTCAAATCGGGGGAGGCATTGCCGGTGATTTTCCAATATGTGTAGTCCCAATGCTATACCAAGACATGGAAATGCACGACGTACCATTTTGGAGCTATTTTTGTCAAATATCAGACTCAACAACTAGTTACGGGTCGTACTCTGGTGCTGTACCAAACGAAAAAATTACTTGGGGAAAGTTAGATATTAATACCCCAAAATTCATCATAGAATCAGATGCCACAATTGTTGCACCACTAATTTTTGCTTATTTATTAGATTTATAGTACCTATTTATGAAAAGAGCCATAGTTGATTACGCCAAATTAACCAACGAAATTTTAAACCTTCTTATAGAAAAATTTCCCGACGGTTATGACGATACAAACATTATTCGATTTAAAAATGCACAAAACGAACTAATTGAAGCCGTTGAAGTACGAACTCAAGACACCATTTATCTTGTAAAAGTGAGCAAAAAATTAGCAAATAGACTAGAAAAATTTGACGACGACGTAGATATCGATTCTGTAATAGAACCAATTACACCAATAAAAGGTCTCGATTTAGAGGACGACGAGGACGACGAGGACGATGATAATGAAGTAGACCAAAAAAAGAAACAAGAATACGACGACGAAGACGACGACGACGAAAACAATGATGAATCATCAGAATCAGACGACGACGATGAGGACGACGAGGAATAATATAACTAACCTTTGGGCGTGCCAGCACAAAAAAAGCCAATTCAAAAAAAGAATTGGCTTTTTTTGTGCTGTCGTGTCTTACGTTCCCACTTTGCCATTGCGGGTTACAAAGCAATCCTATCAGAATTGCTTTGTAACCCGAAATGACAAGAGTTCCACTTCAACCACTCACGTAAAAAACACTTACACCCAACACCATTTCATTTTTTAATAAAAAAGTCTAAATCCAAAATCTAAACTACAGTACCTTAATTAAAAAATTATATCTTTGCAAAATCTTAAATTTTAACTACAACAATGACAACAAACACAAAACAATTACAAGATTTTTCAACCCAAGTTCGTCGAGACATACTTCGAATGGTACATGCCGTAAACTCTGGTCATCCAGGAGGATCATTAGGTTGCACCGAATTTTTAGTGGTATTATATCAAAATATAATGAACAGAAAACCTGGTTTTGATATGAACGGAATTGGCGAAGATTTATTTTTCTTGTCAAACGGACATATCTCACCCGTATTTTACAGCGTACTGGCCCGAAGTGGCTATTTCCCCATAGCCGAATTAGCTACCTTCAGAAAATTAAATACACGACTTCAAGGACATCCAACAACGCATGAAGGACTACCCGGAATTCGCATAGCTTCAGGCTCATTAGGTCAAGGATTATCCGTATCCATCGGTGCTGCACAAGCAAAAAAATTAAACCACTGCAACCATTTAGTATACACATTAATGGGTGATGGCGAACTACAAGAAGGTCAAAACTGGGAAGCAATAATGTATGCATCCGCAAAAAAAGTAGATAATTTAATCGCAACCATCGACCTTAACGGAAAACAAATTGATGGCACAACTGACGAAGTTTTAGCAATGGGAAGCATCAAAGCGAAATTTGAAGCATTTGATTGGGACGTACTAGAAATTACTAACGGAAACGATATCGAGTCTATTATTGCAGGTATGAACGAAGCAAAATCACGCACACAAAAAGGAAAACCAGTTTGCGTTTTATTACATACCGAAATGGGAAATGGTGTAGATTATATGATGTACAGCCACGCATGGCACGGAAAAGCTCCAAATGATGCACAACTTGAAAATGCATTATCACAAAATCTAGAAACAAAAGGAGATTACTAATTCTGGATTATTAAATCAATGAATATTTTTAATATTCACAATATAAGTCCTCAAATCATTCAATGAAAACAAATGAAAAAATATATAAATACTGGAAGTAAAGATACCCGATCAGGATTTGGAGCAGGAATGACCGAATTAGGTCAAACAAATGAAAATGTAGTAGCACTTTGTGCCGACTTGATAGGTTCATTAAAATTTGATGAATTCAAAAAAAATCATCCTGAACGCTTTTTTCAAATTGGAATTGCCGAGGCAAACATGATAGGTATTGCAGCCGGACTAACCATTGGTGGAAAAATTCCGTATACAGGCACATTTGCCAACTTTTCTACCGGTCGTGTTTATGACCAAATTCGCCAATCAATTGCGTATTCTGATAAAAATGTAAAAATATGTGCTTCACATGCTGGCTTAACTTTAGGTGAAGACGGCGCAACACATCAAATATTAGAAGACATTGGATTAATGAAAATGTTACCAGGAATGACCGTAATTAATACCTGCGATTACAACCAAACAAAAGCAGCAACATTAGCAATTTCAAAGCATCACGGACCCGTATATTTACGATTTGGTCGCCCAGTAGTACCCAATTTTATGCCTGAAAATGAAATTTTTGAAATCGGAAAAGCAATTGTACTATTACCAGGTACTGATGTAACAATTTTGGCAACGGGTCATTTGGTGTGGGAAGCGTTGGTAGCTGCCCATGAGCTAGAAGCTAAAGGAATATCGGCAGAAGTTATAAATATCCATACTATTAAACCGTTGGATGATGCTGCTATTTTAAAATCGGTTGCCAAAACTAAATGCGTGGTTACTGCCGAAGAGCATAATATTTTAGGTGGTCTTGGTGAAAGCGTTGCGCGCACTTTATCGCTAAACACCCCTACTCCACAAGAATTTGTTGCAGTGCACGACTCATTTGGCGAAAGCGGCACACCAGAACAGTTAATGGATAAATACAAATTAAATAATCAAGCAATTATTGAAGCAGTAGAAAAAGTTCTAAAAAGAAAAATTTAAGTTTTACTACAACATTCTATTTTATAAAAATCCATTTCAATTAAAAATGAAATGGATTTTTATTAATCCAAAATTAATCAAACAAAAAAACCATCACTTTTAGAGTGATGGCTTTATTAATGAGCCGGCGGAGGGACTCGAACCCACGACCTGCTGATTACAAATCAGCTGCTCTAGCCAACTGAGCTACGCTGGCGATTTCATTATAAGTGCAAATATAAGTGATACATCTAATTGTACAAAATAAATAGATACTTTTTTTCCAAAATAATTAATTACAATGCATTTATTTTTTCAACCAATTGATTTGCAGCTTTTTCTAATTCAACGTTAATTTGTTTAAAATGTGATTTTTTATTTTCAACATTCTTAGCATTAACTTTTACGATTAATTTGTCAAAAGTTCCAATTGCTTCATCAATAACTGCATTAGTTTCTGGCGTTGGTTTTCCAGAAGTTGACATTTCATATAGGTAAACTGCCTCAATAATATCACCTAATACAAAATTGATGTCTTTTTTTAAATTTTTAATGTTAGCCATTTTCTTGATTTTTTATTTATTTATCGGGTGCAAAAGTAAGCATAATCTTTTAAATAAGTACTATTAAATATATATTTCTAGAACTGTTGCATCACCGCATAAACAAAATTTTGAAACAGCAGCTGGAACCAAAAACGTATCTCCTTTTTGGTAGCTATAACTTTCATTACCTGTAATAAATTTTAAAGTACCTTCTACACACATATATACAATAAATGAATCAAAACTATTTTCAACGTCAATTTCGCCTTTTAATGGAATAATATTAGTTTTAAAATAAGCACAATGCACCATTTTATTTGATGTATTTGGTATTTTTTGATAGTGCACTTGAGCGTCAACTTTATTATAATTAATAGCATCGAGGGCTAAATCATTGTGAAGTTGACGCTTATTTCCACTTGAATCTACCCTATCAAAATCATAAATACGATACGTTATATCCGATGTTTGTTGAATTTCAGCAATTAAAGTTCCTGCTCCAATAGCATGAACAGTTCCTGTTGCTAAAAAAAAAACATCGCCGCGCTGTACTTTTATAATATCTAAAATTGACAGTAACGTGTTGGACGCCACAGATTTTAAATATTCGTCAGGTGTCGACGTTTTTTTAAAACCAACAATTAATTCTGAATTTACATCAGCTTGCATAACGTACCACATTTCTGTTTTACCAAAGGTATTGTGTCGCTTTTGAGCCAATATATCGCTCGGATGCACTTGAATAGATAAATCAAATTGGGCATCAAGATATTTGAATAGTAATGGAAATTGGAATCCAAACCGGTTATGTACCGACTTCCCCAATATTTCGGTAGGATATAACTTGATTAACTCATTCAAATTTTTTCCTGCAAATACACCGTTTAAAATGATACTCACATCATTTTCGACTGCTGATATTTCCCAACTTTCGCCAGTTGTTGCGGACAAAATAGGTTTACAAAGTTCACTTTTTAATTTTGTACCACCCCAAATTCGATCTTTTACTATTGCTTTAAATTGTAAGGGATAAAAATTCATGTATGTATATTTTAGTTATGATTACGACCAATAACTTATATTTTATAAAATAATGTGTTAACTTTTATTAATAACTACACTAATTACAATGGTGCACTACTACTTTTAACCATTAAATACAGCATTAAAAATAAATTATTTATCAAAATTAATGAATTAATAGTACACTTACAAAAACAAAAATTAGATTGCACGTTTTAAAAACTTTTCATTACATAAAAAATATTTTTTATTACATATTTTTCTATAAACCAGCATATCGATTTTACAGAAGTTTATTTTAAAACTTCAAGGCCATTGTAATATGAGAAAGATGTATGTAATTGGTCTGTGCAATTATAATTTTTATCATATTCTTAGCGCTTTTTATTCGATATTAATAGGTCAATATCCGAATATTTATTTGTTCTTTGTACTTTTTATATATAAGAACCAATAACCATAATAAATTTGTATCGTTATCATTTTTTGCAAATTGATTAATTTTTTCAATTATCGCTTCTTATATTCTTGACCTTTTTAACTGTACTATTACAAAAAAAGTGGTTTTTAATTTCTAATTCAAAATTTTTCCCTTGATTTTTACTTTCTTTCTTTCTTAATTTTAAAAGGTAAATTTATCAATTTAAAACTAGAGTTCAAATGACACAACCAAATTTAAAAATTTGCTTAAATCTCTAACCGATTCGGAAATAGCGAATTGATGAAGTAACAGTGTCAAGCATCTATTTTACAGTAATAAGTTTGACATTAAATTCAAATCGTTACAAACTAACTTTAGTTAATTATTACAATATCCACAAAAATTATGATTAATTAAACCATTGCACGTCCAAAAATAAATAATAATACTTTTAAACAGAAAAAACATCAAGGATTTTGGGACAAATCAATTTATTTTTACACAAAATTAAACCGCTACTTTGAAAATGAAATGGATAATACAATTAAAATTATGCCACCAAAAAGGAATTAAAATATTTATTTGAATAGAAAGTAAACTAATTTACTTTGCCTTACTGCGATTGTATTTAATATTTAAACTACTGCTAGTGAAAATAATTTAAAGTTTAATTGTTTTTACGCAAATGTTTTTCACCTACTCAATAAAGATTGCTTATTAGAAACACAACTCTTGGTTTTTTAGAATAAAAACCGTTGTAATAAAAATACACAACTACACTAAAAGATTAAAAAGACTGCAAAAATATTTAATTGATAGCAGTATTATAAAATTAAATTACAAATAATTTAGCCTTGTTTTAATACTGCTAATGCTTTTGTTATATGGATTTTTGCCGCCATACTATCAAAAATTAATTTAATAGTACCATTTTTATCAGCAACAAACGTAACTCGACCAGGCAGCAAACCAAATAAATTATTTGGAACTTGATACAAGTTTCTTATTTTTTTGTCAGCATCTGAAAGTAAAATAAATGGTAATTTGTGACGCCTTGCAAATTTTTGATGCGATGCAATACTATCCGCACTTATACCTATAACTTCTGCTCCCAAATCTTTAAAATCTTCATATTGGTCGCGAAACGTGCATGCTTGTGCGGTACAACCTGGCGTGTCATCTTTGGGATAAAAATATATTACAACAGGTTTGTGTCCTATTACTGTTGCACTTTCAAAGATATTTCCGTTTGCATCGATTGCTGAAAAACTTGGTAATTTAGAACCTACTTGTAGTGCCATACTATTTACCGTTATATGTTACAAAGTTTCGTGGGGTTTCGTATAAAACAACTTGTAAGTCAAAATCAGGATTGATTCGCTTTTTAATTTTATTATAAATTACAACTACTATGTTTTCGGCAGTTGGATTTAAATCAAAAAACTCGGGTACATCAAGATTTAAATTTTTATGATCAAATTGGTTCTCTACATCTTCTTTAATAATATCCGTTAACACTTTTACATCAACAACATAACCTGTTTCTTTATCAACTTCGCCAGTCACAGATACTATTAATTCATAATTATGACCATGAAAATTTGGATTATTACATTTACCAAATACCTCATTGTTTTTTTCCATTGACCAATCTTTTCGATATAATCTGTGAGCTGCATTAAAATGTGCCTTGCGCGATATTGTTACTCTCATTATAGTTTTTAAATTTTAATATTTTTTTAACTTAATTTGTGCTGCTCAAAATAATGATAAAATTCGTTAAAAATAATTTTGAACCAAATTGTGTAAAGTTCAGTATTTACTTTAATATCATTTTTTACATCATCTATCGACATCCATTTCCAATTTTCTACTTCATCAATATTTATATTGGGCTCATAATTATAATTACCAATCATAACATGGTCTAACTCATGTTCTGTCAATCCATTATCAAAAGGTGCTTTGTATATAAAATGAAATAATTCTTTTAAATCTGTTTTGAAACCCATTTCTTCAAATAAACGACGTGAACCAGCTTCAAGATTTGTTTCGCCATCTCGTTGGTGGCTGCAACACGTATTTGTCCATAATAAAGGTGAGTGGTATTTGTGATGTGCACGTTGTTGCAACATTAACTCATTGTTGTTATTTAATATAAATACTGAGAATGCCCGATGCAATACTGCTTTTTCGTGCGCTTCTAACTTGTTCATCAAACCAATTTGTTCATCGTTTTGATTAACCAATATGACTTTTTCTTCTAGCATAAACATTTAAATATTGAACAAAAATAATAAAAAATAACTTGTAATTAAATCAAACAAATCTATAATAAACGTTAAATGAAATTTTAAATTAAAAAAAAACCAACTTCAATTACGAAGTTGGTTTATTACAGTAATTAAATTTAACTATTCTGATTGTTTGGTAGCTAAAGTATAGATAACTAAACCAAAACCAATTTTATTTATTGCATCGGCAATGTTGTAGGCAACATCAACTCCACCTGTACCTAAAATACTAGTGTACCAACCTTGTGTTCCTAACATATATCCTAACGGATAAATAGCCCATCCAACAAGAACAAACCAACATAAAATTTTGTGTGCAGCGTGAACATTTCCACCAGCAGCGGCTGCAAGTTTCGCAGCACTTCCTAACCAAATTTCATAAACAATTAAAAAATAAGCAGCACCCGAAATTGCTCCCCACAAAGCAGCACTATCACTAAAAATAGTTTCACCTAAATAACCTGTAACTAACATTACAATTGAATAAGCAATCATTTTCCATAATAGATCTGTTTTTGCGCCTGCTACTTTTAAAATTAAGTAAAATTCAACACACATTAATGGCACTGTTAATACCCAGTCAACATAACGGAAGAATGTTGGTGATTCATGAATTTCGGCCCAATATTCTTTCATGTAAAAATAGTGCACAGCTGCAATAAAGGTAATTAAACCTGAGATAAGTACAGATGTACGCCATTTTTTATCGAATTGATTTAACGATAAAAAGAAAAAAGCTGAAGCAGCCATCATTGCCATACAGCCTACGAAAAAAGTGAATCCAATGTAGTCATTTGATTCCATTTTGACCACATTGGTCAATAATAAAGATAAATTTTGCATAAATTTTTGGTTTAAATTAATTTTGTTAAGTCAAAGTTAACTAAAAATAATCTTACATTTACAAAATAGATAACTTTTTATTTCAAAATTTATAATATGTTTAATTTTTTTATATGAAAATACAGAACTTCACAATTGTAATTAGTTTTTTTTGTATTTGGCTAACGGCCTTCTTTTCTCAGCAAATTCAATTAGTAAGTGCATTTATACTAATTATAACTTTTGGCATTTTGCACGGCTCAAACGATATAGTTCTGTTAAACAAAATTAATGAAACAACGGTTTCATACTCAATTGTCAGATTGCTATGGAGTTACCTTTTAGTGGTTTTTTCTACGGTTTTGTTATTTTTCTATATTCCGGCTGTCGCATTACTGGTATTTGTAGTGATTAGCTCTTTTCATTTTGGTGAACAACATTGGAATCAAAAAGTAAATTTCAAAAAACCAATATATCAGAAAATTTACGAATTTACGTATGGCTTTTTTATACTTTTTTTGTTATTCAATTTTCAACCAAATGAAGTTATAAAGGTTGTATTTGAAATTAGTGCAATAGAAATTTCAAAAACGCAACTCTTTCAATCTTTTATAATTATTGGTTCTATTTTCCTACTTTTAAGTTTATATTTACATATTACGAACAAAAAATTCAGAAAAATAGCATTACTAGAAGGGTTTTATATTTTAGTTTTTTCAATTATATTTAAAATGACCACTTTAATTTGGGGTTTTGCGATTTATTTTATTTTTTGGCACAGTATTCCTTCATTAATTGATCAGGTACATTTTTTATATGGTAGTTGGAATAAAACTAATTTTATACTTTATTGTAAGTCAGCATTTTGGTATTGGATAATTTCCATTATAGGTATTGCATTGCTTTACATAACACTTGGTGAAAAACAACTTTTTGAAGGGTTATTTTTTTCTTTTCTTGCCGCAATAACTTTTCCACACGTGTTGGTTATAATAACTATGAATCACGAGAAGAGAAATAAAAAAAATTAGTCAATGATTATTTTTTTTTGATAATTACCACTTTGATGTACTATTTTTAAAATATAAATTCCCTTGGCAAGGTTTGTAACATCAAGATTTACTTTGTCAGAATCAACGCATATATCAATAACCTTTATGCCTAAAACAGAATATAGTTGTACTTTTGATGCTTCGTGTAAATGCGCAATAAACATCATTTCTTTAGCTGGATTAGGGTAAACTATAATATCTGTTTGAATTAAATTAGTATTTGAATTTGATAATGTTGAAGACCAAGGTTGCCCAAAATTAGAACCAAAAATATAATTTGCTAAATTTGGGTGGTCAATGAAAGGATTCCGATTTACTTGCCATGTATAAATATAATTGTTTCGGTTCATTTCAAAATCATCACTAGGGTCGATAAAATTCCAAGTTAATAATGATGCTAAATCGCCAATTGTACCTGATGTTGTGGGCGAATCGGCTGGGTTACCATTTATAACGCTTAGACCATTATATCGAACTGCCATATAAAAAAGTGATCGAGCTACATCGCCCTTCCAACTACCCAAACTTCCAGTCGGTCCATTATAATCTAAACCGTAATTTCTATTACTGCGCGCACTATTTTCGGAGCCATCTTCAGCACGTAGGTGGTGCGCATCGGCATGACCAGAGGCAATATCATTTGCATTTGTAGGCAACCAAATCGCAATTCCATCGGGCGAACTACTTGTTGCATCTGCAAATCCACCTCGAGATTGTGCATAAATATGTTCTCTATTCCATTTCCCGATATTACTGCTCGTTTCTTGAAAATCGATTTTTGCGCGCGATTGCTCAACATACATTAACCATACTTTATTAGAGTTTAAGGGGTTTTGATCAGCAATTTTTAAAATGTCTGTGACGTCACCATAATTATGTGCATGAACCGTATTAGGATTAGCTATGATATTTTGCAAGGCTTGTTTTAATGCCAATCCGGATAACCCTTCGATCGAATCATAATAGCCATTGGGGGCAGTGCTTACTACGTTACCAAAAGTTGGATTTAATGGACTTCCATAGTTAGCAGTCGTAAAATTTATATCATCAACCCTTATGATAATGTTATTGTTATACAAAGAATAATTTAACGGAAATCCACTTATTGTTACTTTTAATTCTTTATCTCCATCGTTAATGCCATCATTTAAAATTTGATACGTGGACGAACTAGTAGACGAACCAATAGGTATTGTGATAGTAGAATTTCCGGAATAATCTAATGTTGTAAAATTTAAATTAGTTAAATTTACGTTGAGTAGCAAAGGCGATAGCACTACAGGATTCGCAGTAGACACCGTAAGCAACAAAGTTTGCCCTTCTAGCAAAGCAGTGGCATTTAAAGTTGTTGTAATATAATTTATCACAATACCCGAACCGTCATTATTTATTCCAGGAGTTGGTGCTTTAAGTTCATAAGTACCGTCACTTTTTCGTTGAATTGATTTAGAAATAGAATTTGATGCTTGAACATCTAACGTACAGGTAGATATGTTAAATGCGGTCATTATTGCAGTTGCAACGGTAGCCGAGCCAGTGTAGGCAATTCCATCAATCAAATTTACATTGGTCGCAATTGTATTAAGTGGAAAATCAGTTGCATTGCCAAGATACAAACCAATTCCATCTGGTCCGTTTTGAATACTATTGCTTGAAATCAAAGATGCAGGAGCTGGTGTTACATCGAGATTACCAAAATGAATTATACCATTAATGTCGGTAGTAAAACCATCTAAATCAATAGTCAAGTAGCTCGTTTTTGTCAACCCAGAACTAGTCCCGTTAAAAAAAACTAAAACGTAACCATCTAGCGCAAAATTAGGGGTTGCTGATTTTAACTCAACAAATTCGCGAATATCGCTACCTGGATTATCGGCATCCACCTCATTTATAAGTACTTGAGAAAAAGAAAGCACAGAAAATAAAAGAAAAAATAGTAATAATAATTTATTCATTTTAGATTTAATTTTTAGATGCAAAGGTAGATATTAAAATACTTTCATTGTTTTATAAATAGTACTAAACTGGAAAATTATTTGACATTTCTAAAACAAATCATAAAAAGTAGGCAAATTGTAATTTTTTAAATACTTTTGCAAAAATATAATATAAAAAAAATGAAAAAAATAGTTTTAGTAGCAGCCATCGCATTGGTTTTATTCTCTTGCAACAAAGTAGCAAAAAATGAATTTTTAATTTCTGGTACAGCCAAAGGAATTGAAGACGGTAAAATGGTTATTTTACAACGTCAAGATCCTGCTACAGGAATTATAATTGCTTTAGATTCAGTAAAAATTAAAGGTGGAAAATTTGAATTAAAAGGCAAAACAACTGAGCCAACATTTAATGTTTTACAAATTGCAAAACCTGAAAGCAAAATAGGTTTTATATTAGAAGAAGGCGAAATAAAAGTAATTGTTGATAAAGATTCAATCAATAAAACGTCGGTTAAAGGAACGTATAATAACGATGAATTTTCGTCATTTAAAAAAGATAGCGAAAAAACTCAAAAAGAGGTGCAAAAGAAAGTTATGGATTTTCAAACGAAAAACATGGCAATTATGAATGAAGCACAGACTAAAAAAGATACCGTTATTATAAACAGGTTAATGAAGGAATATACTGCTTTGCAAAAAGAAGGTATGAACTATTACACAGTATATGCTGAAGGTCACCCAAAATCGTTTTTAACTGCACTTATTGTCGAAGGAATGTTCAATATGCCAAGTCCAGATTTAGCTAAGATAAAAAAAATATACGACGGACTAGATAGCAAGTTACAAGATACCAAAATAGGTAAAACAATAAAATCTAAATTAGACGGAGCAAACAAACCTGCTGTGACAGCACCTACGGCACCTGTTGCACCCACTAACAAATGAATAAACCAAAAAGCACCTAATTTTAGTGCTAAAACCCCTTATGGAAAATTAGTTTCTTTGAAACAGTCATTAGGAAAAGTTACCTTAATAGATTTTTGGGCCTCGTGGTGCGGTCCTTGCAGAAATGAAAATCCGAATGTAGTAGCGCTATACAATGAATATCATGGTAAAGGATTTAATATTATTGGTATTTCATTAGATAGTAATTTAGAGAAATGGAAACAAGCTATTTTGAAAGATAAAATAAAATGGATACAAGTTTCAAATTTAAAAGAATGGAACGATCCCATTGCAAAAATGTATGAGGTCAATCAAATTCCAAGTACATTCTTGTTGGATAGGTCAGGTAAGATAGTTGCAATTGATTTGAGAGGAACACAATTAAAAGATAAAATCAACGAATTACTATTACAAGATTAAATAAAACATTAAAAATCTCCTTCGGGAGATTTTTTTATTTATACCGTATTAATTGCCAAATAGTTGGGATTTTTTATGAAAAATAGCGCTTAAATTGTACAAAAAAAATTTGATTTACAAAAAAGTGTTACTATATTTGCAAAAGAAATGGGGAGATACTCAAGCGGCCAACGAGGGCAGACTGTAAATCTGCTGTGTGAACTTCGCAGGTTCGAATCCTGCTCTCCCCACAAAAAAAATCCTAATTTTCATTAGGATTTTTTTATTTTTCATGAAAATTATATTACTCTAAAAAAAAGCTTACGGTAACGTTTGAACTAACTTCTATTTCACCAAGTGCAATTGTTTGTTTATCATAAGCAACATCAGATGATATTGCCATTGTTTTATAAAGTGTCTGCGGATATATGGTGGGTAAAATAGTATCATTTATTATAATGGCCTTACCGACTTTTTGACCTAAAACAGAGACGTAATCTTCAGCCTTATGCTTTGCCTCTGTAATCGCTAATTTTCTAGCTTCAGACTTATACTGTTCTATTTTTGACGATTCAAATACAACATTTGTGATTGTGTTAATACCATTGTCAACCAACCCGATCATTAAACTGTCATATTTTGAAACGTCTTTTAAAGTTATCGTAATTGATTGCAATGCCTGAAAATTATATTTTTTTTTATCATAATCATAAGTACGATTTAAACTAACTTGTGTAGTCTGCAAATCGGTAATTGGAATACCAAATTTTTTGATAAATTTTAAAACTTTGTCGGTTGCGTCATCATTTAACTTTTTGACATCAATAGCTTCTTTGCCATTTGTTTCAATTCCGAAATTAATTACTACTTTATCAGGTGCTACTTTAATTTTACCTTCGCCAGAAACACTAATTTGAGAAACTAATTTTGACTCCTGAGCTATCGAAATAATTGAAAATAAAAATACGGAAATTAAGATTATTTTTTTCATTGGTTTGATTTTTTATTTAATTTGTCAAAATACGTGCCAACTAAATTTTACCTTGTTTTTTCATTACAAATAAAATTACAATCGGAACTGCAAGTAAAAAAACCATATACGTGTTTTGCATAATCATTTCAGGATATTTAATAATTGTAAAAACATAACCCCCGATTGCTCCACCAAAGTGCGCCGAATGACCAATACCGTCGTTTTGAGCCTTCATACCATAAATAGAATATAACAAATATCCAATACCAAAAACATAAGCCGGAATTGGAATTGGAATAAAAAATAAATACAAGCTCATGCCCGGCTCAAGTAGTATTGCGGCATAAACAATTCCGGTTACTGCACCGGATGCGCCAATTGCCGAATAGCTGTAATTATTTTTATTAAAAAAGTAGGTTAAAAAACTTCCTGCTAACAAACTAACAAAATAAACCAATATAAAAGTAAAATTACCAAAATAAGCTATCACTACGGGTGCAAAAGAATACAAAGCATACATATTAAAAATTAGATGCATCAAATCGCCATGTAAAAAACCCGAAGTAATCATTCGGTATTGTTCGCCACCTTTGATGCTTCCGATATGAAACTGAAATTGCTTAAAAAACAGAGTGTCTTGAAAACCTTTATAACTTATTAAAACAGTTATACCAATAAGAGCAAGTAATACAAAATTATAGTCCATAAAATACTTTTTGTGTAAAAATAGGTATTGTAATTTAGAAAATGTTAAACAATCAAAAAAATTCAGATTAATTGTATATTTGTAAAAAAAATAAATGCAATTTTTACTATATATCCTTTTATATCCCGTTTTGTTTTGTATATCAATTATGCCTTTTAAAGTGTTATACTTTTTATCAGATTGTGTTTATGTTTTGATTTATTATATCATTGGCTACAGAAAAAAAACTGTTCGTGCGAATTTAAAAATGGCTTTACCTGATTTAAATGATCATGACCGATTGCTAATTGAAAAAAAGTCGTTTCATTATTTATGTGATACATTTTTAGAAATGATTAAAACAATGACAATCTCTAAATCAGAGATAAGCAAGCGGTATATTGTAAAAAACTTAGCCTACTATTTAGAATTAGAAAAAAAAGGTAAAAGTATTGCTTTAATGACGGCACATTATGCAAGTTACGAATGGGCAATTTCAATGAATCATAGTATTAATTTTCAAGGAGTTGGCATTTATAAAAAAATTACAAATCGTTATTTTGATAAATTAGTACGAGATATTCGCTCAAAATTTAAAGCCACGTTAATCACCACTAAAGAAACCAAAAGTTTTATGGAAGAGCGAAATATTGACAAACGCCTTTGTTTATATGGTTTTGCAAGTGATCAAACTCCGAGACGAGCAGATAATAATTATTGGTATACCTTTTTGGGAATTGAAACTCCTATTCACATTGGAGCAGAACTACTTGCAAAAAAATTTAATATGAATGTAGGTTTTTTAAAAAGTACGCGGGTGAAAAGGGGCTTTTATGAAGCAACCATCGAGTTACTTTCTGATGATGTATTAAATGTGCCTGACTATGAAATATCGGAATTATTTATTCAAAAAGTAGAAGCACAAATTTATGAGGCACCCGAATTTTATTTATGGTCACATAAAAGATTCAAACACCAAAAACAATAGTAGCTTCGTAACTGCATGATAAATCAATTGGTGCAGAAAATGCAATGCCATAATTACTTTTTGATGCTGCTGCAATTATACAATAAATAAATGTAAAGTGAACTAATACCTAACTCAAAAACAGCTTAAAAAAATAACGATCGTAGGGATGATTAAATGATTTTTTTTAAGAAATAAAAAAAAATTAAATGAACTTTCATCAGATGATGGAATTGAAATATTTAGAACTATTTTAGTAGTTGATAATGATTTCACTTTCGAATTATTGGTTGAAATGTTAAATGATTACTCTGTTAAAATTCTATCAATAATTCAAAAATAATAATGGCAAAAAGTAATAATTGGACGTGAGAAAAAACAATTGTTGCTTATAAATCATATTGCGAAGTACGATTTTTTAAATTGTTGCTATTCTCATCTTTTTAAACAGTAGTGCTTTTTAGCGTGAGGGATAGAAGTGGAAAGCCCACAGCGAGGAACGAGCGAGGACTTGAAACGGATAGCCCGACCTGCCGTTGCGAGGAACGAAGCAAGCAGGACACGCCCAAATTATTAAAATTTTATACAACAAAAAATATTTATAATCGCAGCTTTACAAAAATAAACTTTCAACTAATTTTTTTTCAGAATTTGTTGCATTTACGTTTTCAAATTCATTCGATTTAGTGTTGTATTTATAATCGAGTGCCCACTGCTGATGATTTTGTGCTAATAAAATTAACGATTCGCATACCATTTCGATCTCGGCATTGGTTGTAGTGGGGTGCATTGACATGCGTATCCAACCTGGCTTTCTAATTAAAGTACCTGACGTAATTTCGTCTATTAAATCGTTCGACATTTGATGACTAACTTCTAACAAATGATGTCCATAAGTGCCAGCGCAACTGCAGCCACCGCGTGTTTGAATGCCAAATTTATCGTTTAATAATTTTACACCCAAGTTAAAATGTAAACCATCAATATAAAACGAAATTACCCCGAGCCTATCTTTATGTTGTGCTGCTAAAATTTTAATATTTTTAATTTCTGATAATTTATTAAAAACAATGGTAGTTAATTCATGTTCTCGTTGTAACATATTTGAAACACCCATTTTATCTTTTAACTGAATTACCAATGCGGTTTTTATGACTTGCAAAAACCCTGGTGTACCTCCATCTTCGCGCTCTTCGATACTGTCAATATATTTGTGCTCACCCCACGGATTTGTCCAACTCACGGTGCCTCCGCCGGGGCAATCAGGTATAGAATTTTTATATAAATTTTTATTAAACAACAGCACGCCCGAAGTACCTGGACCACCTAAAAATTTATGTGGTGAAAAAAAAATGGCGTCTAACGATGATTCTTTATCGCTAGGATGCATGTCAACAGTAACATAAGGACCAGAACAGGCGAAATCTACAAAGCATAAACCTTTGTTTTGATGCATTAATTTGGCAACGTCATGATATGGTGTTTTAATGCCGGTAACATTTGAACATGAGGTTATTGATGCAATTTTAACACTCCGATTTTGATACTTTATCAGTAAATCAGAAAGGTTTTGAATAGAAAAAAGTCCGTTTTTACTAGCCGGGATTACCACTACATCGGCAATTGTTTCTAACCATGAAGTTTGATTGGAGTGATGTTCCATATGAGAAATAAAAACAACAGGTTTTAAATTTGGTGGAATTTTTGTGAATTCTTTGAAATTTTCTGGAATTCGTAGGCCTAAAATTCGTTGAAATTTATTTACAACCCCTGTCATGCCCGTTCCATCGGTTATTAAAACATCATTGTCATTTGCATTTACGTGATTTTTAATAATTTTTCGCGCTTTATGGTATGACATTGTCATTGTAGTGCCCGAAAACGTAGTTTCGGTATGCGTATTGGCAACATAAGGTCCAAATTCATTTATGATTTTTTCTTCAATTGGTCGGTATAATCGGCCGCTGGCTGTCCAATCGGTATAAATTAATTTTTGTTTGCCGTAAGGCGAATCGAATTCTTGATTTATTCCGATAATGTTGTCCCGAAATTGTTGAAAATAAACTTCTAAATCAGTGTTGCATTCGGTAGCATTCATCTTACAAATATTTTTAACAAATATACAAAAAATGCTGTAAAATAAACCTTAAACTTTATTTATAATGTGTTAATTATAAATCAAGTTCATAGCAATATGTATGTATTTTTTATATTAGATAATGTGATTTATGAAATTGTATTTTTATTTTTTGACATTATTTAGGCTGCAACCCGTTGTAAAATTACTTTGCAAGGTACTACTGAGGTTACCACCAAATTATGTACTACATGAAGCGGTATTTCTATATAATCGCCTGGTTTTAAATAATTAATTTTATTTTGAATGGTTAATTCGCATGATCCTTCAAGAATTAAAAAACGTTCGTACTGGTCGTGGTGTACTTCGTGAGGTGCTTCGGTTGTTAACCAAACTATCATTGTTGTAGCAATTTGATTTGCGCCAATAATTTTTGCAAATGAATCTTTAAAATTTTCTGGTACTGCCATTTCTGGTTTTAAAACCCATTGATCGAAATCACTTATTTTTGACTGAGGATTTAATAGTGGAGGAAAAGAGGCTACTTCTCCTAATTTTATGCGCTCTATATAATCTATGGTACTTAAAATAGAGGTTCTTATAGTTGGATTTGGTTTTGGTGCAACTAGTGATGAAAGTTGTAAAAGTGATGTAGATATTTGGTTAATTTCTTCCGTAATCTCAGCATGTACAGTTAATATAGCAGTTATTTCTTGCGTTTCTTTTTCAGTTGTTAGACCTAAAACGAAGTATTCTAAAATTCCTGAATTTATATATTCTTGTATCTTACTCATTACATTGCTTATCCAAACGGATTAATTTCATTAATAACTGAAGTTCTTAATTTTATTATAGAATTTCGCATTTTAGTTTTTACAGTTCCGAGCGGAATTTGCATTTTTATGGCTATTTCATGTTGTGTAAATCCCTGAAAATAAGCAAAATTTATTAATTCTTGTTCTTGTACATTTAAAATAGTGAGCAATGTATCTAATCCTATATAGTCATTATTTGAGTCTATTGTATTATTGCTCGTTAGTGTGTAAACAGAATTCTCTAAACTTTGGATTTTATTTTTGATTTTTTGATTTTTTGATCGAAGAAAATCAATTGCCACATTTCGACATATCGTTAGCATCCAAGTATAAAGACGCCCCTTGGTTTCATTATAAGACTCAAAATTACTCCATATTTTAACAAATGCGAGTTGCAAAACGTCTTCAGCATCTTCTTGCGAACCTGTAATTTTATAGATCACTCCAAATAGGGCTTGCGAATAATTGTCGTACAAATAGGCAAAGGCCTTTTGATTTCCTTTACTTATTAAAACAATCAATTGCTCTTGTGAATATGTTGTTGCTGTTATCAATGTTTGGTAAAATTAGCTAAAAATATTTTTAATTACTAATTTCATTTATAGTTTACCACTTTTAATTTCCTCGACAATTTCTGGATTTAAAAGGGTTGAGATATCTCCAAAACTTTCAAAATCACCTTCTGCAATTTTACGTAATATTCTTCGCATTATTTTTCCAGATCTAGTCTTAGGCAATCCTGAAACAAATTGAATTTTATCTAATTTGGCAATAGGACCTATTTGGTCGGATATTACTTGATTGATTTCATTTGCTAAATTATCTTGATTTCTTGTTTCGCCAACTTCTTTCAAAATCACAAAACCATACAATGCATTTCCTTTAACGTCATGTTTAAAACCTACAATAGCACTTTCGGCCACGGCGGGATGTTCGTTTATGGCGTCTTCAATTGGTGCGGTTCCTAAATTATGACCCGATACAATGATAACATCATCAACTCTACCCGTTATTCTATAGTAACCAACCTCATCGCGCAAGGCACCATCACCTGTAAAATACTTACCCGGAAATGCGGTAAAATAGGTTTCTTTAAATCGCTCGTGGTCACCCCAAATACTTCGTGCCATACTTGGCCACGGAAATTTAATACATAAGCTTCCAGTTACTTGATTACCCTCGATTTCATTGCGCATTTCATCCATCAAAACGGGTTGAATTCCGGGTAATGGCAACGATACATACGTTGGTTTAGTTGGAGTTACAAACGGAATTGGAGAAATCATGATGCTTCCTGTTTCAGTTTGCCACCAAGTGTCTACTACCGGACATCGCTTCCCTCCTACGTGTGCGTTATACCAATGCCAAGCTTCTTCGTTTATTGGTTCGCCCACAGAGCCAATAACTTTTAGCGAATTTAATTGAAAACGTTGTACAAAATTAAGGTTTTCTTTTGCTAAAGCACGAATGGCTGTCGGAGCAGTATAAAATTGATTTACTTGGTGTTTTTCGATTACTTCCCAAAATCGGCTAAAATCAGGGTAAGATGGAATTCCTTCAAAGAGCACCGTTGTAGCGCCGTTTAAAAGTGGTCCGTACAGCAAGTAGGAATGACCCGTAATCCAACCAATATCGGCGGTGCACCAAAATACATCATTGTCTTCATAATTAAAAACGTTTTTAAAACTATACGCTGTTTGTACCATATAGCCGGCCGTGGTGTGCAACATTCCTTTCGGTTTGCCGGTTGAACCAGATGTATATAAAATAAATAACGGATCTTCGGCATCCATCATTTCGGCAACATTATTTGGAATGGCAACATCTAATAGTGGTTGTAACCATTGGTCACGACCTTGTTTCATATTTATATTTGAATTGGTTCTTTTAACAACTAAAACTTTTTCAACGCAAGGCGCTTTTTCAAGTGCTTCATCTATAATCAATTTTAGATCGATGGTTTTATTGCCACGGTAACCGCCATCTGCAGTGATGACCATTTTGCTTTGGCAATCGTTAATTCTTGATGCTACTGCAGCAGCCGAAAAGCCTGCAAAAATGACTGAATGTACTGCTCCGATTCGCGCACAAGCTAAAATGGTAACTGCTAATTCAGGTATCATTGGTAAGTAGATGCAAACTCGATCGCCTTTTTTAATGTCTTGTTCTCGTAAAACATTTGCCATTTTTGCAACTTGATTATACAAATCTTGATATGATATGTGCCGTGCTTTTTCAGTAGGGTTATTGGGTTCAAAAATTATTGCTGTTTTCTCACCTCGACGTGCTAAGTGCCTGTCAATACAATTTTTAGTAATATTTAGTTTTGCGTTCACAAACCATTTAAATTGTGCTTCCTGCATATCAAATTCAAAAACTTTATCCCACCTTTGGTACCACGTAAAGTTTTCATCGGCAATCTTATCCCAAAATTTTCTTGGTTCTCGCACCGATTTATTATACATCTTAAAATAATTTTCTAAATTTTCTATTTTGTAATAACCCATTATATTTTTGTAGTTTAAAATTGAAATTATGTCGCCGTAAATATAGCAATTATAAAAAAGTTAAAAAAAAATAGTTGCGAAATTAACAAAGTTTATGTTACACAATCAAACATCAGTTTGTTTTTTGCAATAACCCATTTTATTTATCATTAATTGTAAATAAACTTCACAAATAGTTTGTTAGTAGTTACTAGGCACTATAAATTTTACACTGTAATTTTTATAAAAAGAGGTTTTCTGTGTAATATTAATGTTTATCGAATTTTGTTGCGCAAATGGCGCGTTGTCCCGAATAGCATTTATTTTAGAAATATGGTTTTGCCTTCTTTGTCTATTGGCTTTTATAATATAGTAGTTTTGGTAAAAAACAAATTGCCTATAAATTATGTCATATTAAACTACGAAACTACATCAGATTAACCAACTTTTAAAATCAGAGCAAAAACATGTTCTTTACGACTATATATCGAATTAAAAAAAAATGTACAATTCGCAAGTACTGCTTAGTTGCTAACGATGCCTTTCACTATAATTTTTACAGTACGACTGCCCGCAGTTAAAACCATGCTAAGGCAACTATTTTTTATTTTTTATAATGACAGCAAGAATTCGGCCGAAATAGGTTTTGTGACGTAAGTAAAAACATTTTTATCTACCATTGTGCGCTGAATATCATTATTATCGATGCTACTAGAAACTACACATATTTTACAATTTTTGATAAAACTAGATTCAATTTTTTGTAACTCGTCCATAAATTGAAAACCATCCATTATAGGCATATAAATATCTAATAAAATTATTTCTGGTAGGTTTTCAAAAATATCTTTATTGGTTTGTAAGTATTCTATCGCTTTTAATCCGTTATCAAACTGAACTATTTCTTGTGCTATATTATTGTTTTTGAGTAAGGCTTTTATTATGTAATTATCAATTTCATTATCATCAATAAGCATTATCTTTTTATATTTTGGAGCCATAATTTTCTTTTTTTTTATTTTTTATTTACAAATTAATAAATTTAATAAATTCTTCTTGTCTTCTTTTTGCTACGGGCAACACGTATCCATTAGATAATTCACAATACAAGCCATCTTTTTTTATAATTTTTAAAAGATGCCTTATATTAACGATGTATGAATGGTGAATTCTGAAAAAATTACTATCTAGTGACGATGTATATTCGCCCAAGTTTCTACTGGACACGATTTTGATATTTTTTGAGCCATAAAATTCGGTGTATTTACCATCAGCTTTACAAAAAACAATTTCGTTAATTTTTAATAATTCAATGCGATCTACTGATGCGATTGCCACGTATTCAAAATTTTGCTGCAAAGTATTAATTGTTTTAATTTTGCCTATTGTATCGCTTTGAAATACAGCTTCCATTTCAATAAGTTTAATTGCTTTATATAAAGATATAATTAAGTTATTGTTATCTATGGGTTTTAATAAAAAGTCAATGGCATTGTTTTTAAAAGCGTCGTATGCATTATTTTTATTTACTGATATATTTATTAGTTTAGGTTTACGTACACTTAGTTGGTCTAGCATTTTAAAATCAAAATCTGTTTCGTCACAACTTATAATTAAAAGGTCTGGGTTGTGAATATTTATTACATTTACAACCACCGAAACATCTGAAACTATTGCAGAAATAGAAAATAGAACAGCATTTTCAATTTCAAACTGTTTAAATTGTTTAATTGTTTCTGTATCATTATCTATTATAATCGCTTTTAAAATTCGCATAACCAAATTAGTTAATTTTTTACTAATGTAATCAAAATTACATTTATTTTAATAATTTTATAATTTAAATATGAATTATACTATGAATTTAAATGCGAAACGAATGCAGTCGTTAATTGAAGGAACACTATTAGATACTGAGCCCGAAAAAATATTTGACGACATTACTGAAATTGCATCACAAGTTTGCGATGTACCCATTGCATTATTCAGTATTTTCGATAGTGATAGGCAATTTTTTAAATCTAACATTGGGCTCAATAGTAAAGAAATTCCACTAATAAATTCTTTTTGTAAAATAGCTGCCTATTCGCCTGACAAAATGCTAATTATTGAAGATGCTCGATTGGACGATCGATTTAAAAATAATTCATTGGTTACAAACTATCCAAATATTATATCGTACTACGGTGTTCCACTGCAATCAAAAGCAGGCATGGTATATGGAACCTTATGCGTTATGGCTCAAAAAGTAAAAATATTATCTATTGAACAGAAAAATATTTTAACAAAATTATCAAAACAAATTGAACATGTAGTAGAATTGAGAATAAGCAATATATTGTTAATTGATTATCAAACCAAAACAGAGCGTTACTCAAAAGATATGGAGGAGTTTGCTTCGATGGCTGCACATGATTTAAAGGCACCTGTTCGAGCAATACATTCATTTGTGACGTTAATAGAAAAAAAATATGAGCATTTATGGGATATAAAAGATAAAAAATATATTGCATTCATACATCAAAGTGCCATAAAAATGAACAGTTTAATTCAAGATTTACTTGAGTTTTCAAAAAGTACCATAAACACAAATTTTTTAGAAAGTTTTGATTTAAAAGAATTAATTTTAGACTTATTTGCCAGTTTAACGTATGGAAATAGTAACGTAAAATCGGTTTTAATTTGTGATACTATGCCTCTTATCTTTTCTTCAAAAATTGCCTTTTCCATTCTATTTAATAATTTAATTAACAATGGATTAAAATATCAAAAAGAAAATGAAACACCATGTATTGAAATTAGTAGTATCGATCATCCTTTAAATTGGATTTTCACCGTTAAAGATAATGGCATTGGAATAGAATCGGAGTTTTTTGAAGAAATTTTTAAACCTTTTAAAAGGCTGCACACTACATCTGAATTTCAAGGTAATGGGCTAGGACTTGCTGCTTGTGTGAAAATAGTTAACCATTTAAAGGGCGAAATAAATGTTACCTCTACTTTGGGTCAAGGAAGTATTTTTACTCTAAAAATACCAAAAATATAAAGTGCAATGAGCCTCGTTCTCATACAGGCCAATTCATTGCATTGTCTAAAGTTACAAAAATTCTACCTTTTTTATACTTAAAATGGGTCGTTACTTTAAAATAACTTATAAAACTAAATATTTGTTACTAACGTAATTGAAATTATGCAGTAGCATCAAATTGCGCACGTACACCTCACTTAAAATTTATTTTGCAAATAATAGCATTTGTAGATAAAAAAATAGTAAAAAAATATTTTTCTATTTTGTGGGCTGAACAGCTATAAAAACTTCTATTTTTTGCCGTAAATATTAAACTTGATAAACGTAATAACTTTAATTAGTGACGTTTTTTTATTTACGATATTTAAAAATTACATGATTAAAAATTAATTTTAAACAGATTTTTTTTAAAGCAAAGAAAAAATAAGTAATCATCTACTTACTATAATTCTCAGTACTACAGTTATGCTCAAAAATTATACACTTATTTTCTGTATCTAGCACGTGCTAACTAGACCCATAATTTGAATTTTAAAACAGTGCTGTTACCTATATTTGTTAAATAAACGATAAATAAGTAGCCATTAATTTAAAAATTGTTGGCACAAAAATCGGAGTGAATTTCGTTCCTGTTCACTTGTTAAAATTAGTGTGATATAAATGTAGCGCTTTGGTAAACTACCTAGTAAAATATTTGATTAAATAATATAAAAAAATTATTATGAGTGACCCTAAAAAAAAAATACTTATACTTTTTGGTACAAGACCCGAAGCAATAAAAATGGCACCCGTTATAAAAGAGTTTAAAAGCTGTAGCGACTTATTTGAAACAAGAGTATGCATTACGGGCCAACACCAAGAAATGTTACAGCAAGTAATTGCTTTTTTTGAAATTGAAGTTGATTATGATTTAAAAGTAATGAAACCGCAACAAAACTTACATTCTTTAACAGCTACGATTATTAATGATTTAAAATATGTAATGGATGATTTTAATCCAGATTTTGTGTTTGTTCATGGAGACACGACCACAACTATGGCCGGAAGCATTGCTGCATTTTATTCAGGAGCTAAAATAGGTCATGTCGAAGCTGGCTTGCGCACAAATAATAAATTATCGCCTTTTCCTGAAGAAATGAACCGCCAAATTACTACTCGAATCTGTGATTATCATTTTGCACCGACATCAGAATCAAAAGACAATTTATTGAAAGAAAATATTGACGAAAGCAAAATTATAGTCACCGGCAACACCGTTATTGATGCGTTGTTTCAAAGTGTAAAAAAAGTAAATAGAAATCCAACAAAAGTAGCGAATGAATTAAATCGAATTATTGGCGACCGCGAATTAATATTAGTAACAGGACATCGCAGAGAAAATCATGGTTCTGGATTTATTGCTATTTGTAATGCTTTAAAAGAAATCGCACTGCTAAAACCAAATATAATTATAGTATATCCTGTACACCTTAATCCAAATGTTCAAGCACCGGTAAACGAAATTTTAAGTAATGTTTCAAATATTATTTTAACAGATCCCAAAAGTTACGAAGATTTTATTTGGCTGATGAACAGGGCAAAAATTATTATTACTGATAGCGGTGGCGTTCAAGAAGAAGCGCCAAGTTTAGGCAAACCAGTTTTAGTACTTAGAGATACCACCGAACGGCCAGAGGCAGTAGTAGCGGGAACTGTTTTGCTAGTTGGTACCGATACCTTAAAAATAGTTTCTGAAACAATTGCTTTATTGGATGATGATTCAAAATACGAACTAATGAGTAAAGCACACAATCCGTATGGTGATGGCAATGCAAGTGCACGAATTATAAACTTTATGAAATCCTTAAAATAAAAAAAATGAAATCAGATGTAACTGTTATTGGTTTGGGATACATTGGCCTTCCTACTGCGGCGCTTATTGCGTCAAATAAAATTAGAGTACTAGGAGTTGATATCAATCCGTTAGTAGTAGCAACAATAAATAAAGGTGAAGTTCATATTATTGAACCCGACTTAAGCGAAGTAGTAAAAACTGCTGTATCGCAAAATTATTTTTTAGCATCGCTACAAGCGGACGTATCAGATGTTTACATAATTGTTGTGCCTACGCCATTTAAAGAAAGAAATGAACCCGATATTTCGTTTGTTGAAGCTTCGATAGTAAATATAATTTCGCTTTTAAAAAAAGATGACTTAATTATTATCGAATCAACGTCACCAGTTGGCACCACTAACAAAATGAAAAATTTGATATTTAAAAAAAGACCAGAACTTGAAAATCAAGTATACATAGCCTACTGCCCCGAACGTGTTTTACCTGGCAATGTGCTTTTTGAATTGGTTAATAATGACCGTGTAATTGGCGGAATAAATGACTTATCGACTAGAAAAGCAATTGCATTTTATAAAAAATTTGTAAAAGGTGCATTACATGCCACCGATGATAAAACAGCAGAAATGTGTAAATTAGTTGAAAATTCGTCGCGAGATGTACAAATTGCCTTTGCTAATGAATTATCATTTATTTGCGATAAAGCAGCAATTAACGTTTGGGAACTAATTAAACTTGCTAATAAGCACCCGCGCGTAACGATTTTGCAACCAGGTTGCGGAGTTGGCGGTCATTGTATTGCTGTTGATCCGTACTTTATTGTATCCGATTATCCACTTGAGTCGAAAATAATAAATAAAGCACGAGAAATAAATAATTATAAATCATTTTGGTGTGCTGAAAAAATAAAAACTACTAAATTCGAATACCAACTAAAACATGGCATAATTCCGTCAGTTGCTTTTTTAGGATTGGCATTTAAACCGAATATTGATGATTTGCGAGAATCGCCTGCGAAATTTATTGTGCAAAAAGTACTACAAGATATTAATAATGAAAATAATTATATCGTAGAACCTAATATTGTATGGCATAATATTTTTAAAATTACGCCTCTTACCGAAGCGCTTGAGAAAGCCGATATTATTGTATTTTTGGTAGCTCATAAAGAGTTTAAAAATATTTTTATTCCGAAAGAAAAAGTTGTTTTAGATTTTTGTGGAATTTTAAACGCATAGTACATGAAAGAAAAAATTACATTTCTTAAAAATTCTGGGATTTATTTTCTGGGTGATTTTCTATCTAAATTAGTCACTTTCTTTTTACTTCCTATTTATTCAAAATATATTCTTCCTGCAGATTTTGGGTATTTTGATCTTACTACATCCTATTTAATGTTACTAATTCCGCTAGTAACTGCCGAAATTTGGATTGGCATGATGCGATTTATTAAGGAAGAAACCAATCAAAATAACATCAAAAATATTATAAGTAACAGCTTTTACATCATAATTTTAAATATTATTTTACTTGCTATTAGCATTATTATATATACTATTTTTGACATGCATATTAAATATTTTAATTTAATATGTACCTTAGGTTTTTTATATGTTTTACAAAAATTTTATATTTATTTATGCCGCTCAATAAGCAGTACCACTGTTTTTATTGTATCTGGAATTTTAAATACAATTACAGCTGCCACATCAAATTACATAATGATTGTATATTTAAAAATGGGTGTAACATCCTTATTTATAGCCTCAATTTTAGGTTTAATACTACAAATCGTTATTATTGAATATCATACGCACTTTACGAAATTATTTTCATTTAAATATGTAAATGTAAAAATGCTCCAAAAATTACTAAAATTTTCATATCCCATAGCTTTCGGTTCAATATTGTATTTTTTTTTAATATATTATAACAAATTAATTTTAGAAAACCAACTCGGACTTGCTTCAAATGGATTTTTTGCAATAGCCAGTAAATTTACAATTGTTATTGTTTTTTTAACGTCGGCTTTCACAATGGCTTGGCAAGACCTGTCGTTTAAAATGGGCGAAGACAAATCGAATTTTAAAAAATACGAAAACGCAATAACCTTATATACCAAAGTTATTCTTGGAGGCACCGGAATAATTATAATGCTGTTACATTTCATTTTTCCGATAATGATTGATCAAAAATACGATGCATCGTATGCTATCATTCCGTTAAGCATTGTTAGCGTAGTGCTTGCAGCGATTGGTAATTTTATTTCGCAAACCTTAGGCGCATTAAAAAAAACAAATATAATCGTACTAACCTCATTAATTTCAACTATTTGCAACGTTTTGTTTATAAAATATTTCATACATAAATACGGAATAAATGGAGTAAACGTTGCACTAATTGCAACTTTTTTAATAAACATAATAGTACGATTTTGCTACTTGCAGTTTAGCCTAAAAATTAAGATTAATTTTTTTTTGATGCCCTTGCTGTTGCTTTATCTCTATTTAATAATTATGATTTACAATACGCGAGACACCACTTATAATGTTGCAGGTTTTATACTCGCAGCAATTGTTTTCATTTTATTGATAAAAAAAGATTTTTTAGAAATATTTAAAAAAGTGTGTAATAACGTATTAATTAAATAAAATGTTATCAGTTAATAATCGAGCCATTATTGTATTAATTTTTGTGCTAGTTGCAGTGCTGCTTTTTACTCAAGATTTTATTGCAGGTAAAAAATTTAGTGAAAAATGTGCTTCGTTTATGCATATTACCGTAATCGGATTTCCATTAATTGACTTAAAAATGGTTCCGAGCGAACTAAATATTAAAGTTTTTGAAATACTTATTTTTCTGTTTTTTATGTATAATTACAAAACTTTAAGTAATACAATAAAAAAATATAATACAACACTGGTAAAAATTTTGTTCTTTGTTTTGTTGCTTACGGGTATACTTTCAGATTATTTTTTAAATTCATTTTATGCCACTTTAAAATTTGTAAGCTATTTTTTGTTTTTTATAATTGTGAGTAAGGCCTTTGTTTACGATAAGAATTTGCCCATGTATATTTTTAATTTAATTGTTGCGTATGCAGTTGTATTTTTACTGTTGCAACTGCTTTATGGACTTGATTTTTCGCTATACGGTCAATTAAATGAGGCATCACTTAAAAATAGTCGGTACACGTCATTTTCTCAAGATCCGCAAAAAATGGCTACCATTGCATACACTCTAGCAATAGTTTATTTAGGTAACATGTATTCTAAAACAGATAGTTTCGATTTAAAAAATACCGTACTATTTTTTTTTTTACTTTGGATTGCATTGCTAACAGGCGCAAGAAGTAGCTTGGTAGGGTTTACTATTGCAGCAGCAGTACTCTTTATATATAATTTTTCATTGCGAAGTTTATTAGTAGTATCGTTTGTGCTGAGCATGGTATATTTTTTTTTGTTAGATTATTTACTCACACAAACCGTTTTTCAACGAATTGTTGATTTTCAAGACGACTTAGAAGGACGAAGTTCATTGTTTTGGGTAGAAGCATTAAAAATTTTTTATGACAATTATATAATAGGAATTGGAAACGGAAATTTTAGCGAATTTATGAACAGTACAACTGCATATAAAATTAGCTATGCAAAAGGTGTAACTGCCGATCAGCCTGAAAGTGGTTATTTATTATGGATGGTTGAGACCGGAACAATTGGGCTGGTAACTTTTGTAATTTTTATAATTAAAATAGTAACTTTTTACAATAAAAACACAAGTAAAAAAATTTTAAAATACAAATTAGCTTTTTTAGTATGGGTAATTGGTTTTATATCGGTTTACTCGTTAACAGACACAAAAATTGTATATATTTTAGTACTATTAGTAACATTAATTTTTAATACAAAACCTAATAAATTTAAAAAAAAGACAAACAGCTCGAAACAAAAAACAGTAGTACATCTAACTAGTAACTTTGACCGACAAAATCTAAAAATTGGTTTCAAAAATTAATAATTTTTAGTCTACATACAAATTTCAATAAAAAATAAAGTAACAGCAACATATGAAAGTATTATATATTTCGTCTCCCTCTTTTTTAGATGTCGACCTTTCTTATATTCGATCTATTTCAAGTAAAATTGAAGTTGTTTATTTGATGGATCTTGCGCCTACAACTTTAAAAAAAACTGTTTTAAATATTGAAAGTCAGATAAAAAAAACCTCTATTTTACATGCATCTATGTACAAAGAATTACTATTATTTACTAATTATATGAAGTGCGATTGCTACGTAATTAATAGAATAAAAGGAAAATTTATTTCGCTTGAAACGATACAAATTTATTTTAAAATTAAACAATTTATAAAACAGCACAATCCTGATATTATACATTACAATAATACCGTTAATTTAGGTATTTTAGGATGTTTATTTAACAATTATAAAAAAGTTATAACCATTCATGATCCAATTCCTCATTTAGGTGATAATAACTTTACAAACAAACTAATTAGAAAGCTCAATTTTATATATATTAAAAATTATATATTGTTAAATAAAAATCAAAGGGAGTGCTTTATAAAAAAATACGACATTGACGCATCAGCAGTTTTTTGTTCAAAATTAGGGGTATACGATTTTTATACCAATTATTATGATATACAAAACGACAAAAACGAAAATGATCAAACAATTCTTTTTTTCGGACGCATTGCAAAATATAAAGGCATAGCTGTCCTTTTGGAATCTTTTACACAAGTTAAAGAAAAATTTAAGAATGCAAAATTAATAATTGCAGGCTGCGGAAAATTCGATTTTGATGCATACGATACCCAACAAGTTACCATACTAAATAAATACATTGAACCAGATGCACTATTTACACTAATAAAAAAATGCAGTATTGTTGTGTGTCCGTATACCGAAGCAACTCAAAGCGGTGTTGTAATGACCTCGTTTTCTATGCTTAAACCAGTAATTGTTACTCATGTTGGTGGCCTATCTGAAATGGTTACTCATAATGAAACAGGGATTATCATTGAACCAAATAATAGTGATGCATTACGTGACGCCATTACATACGCATTTGAAAACCCGAATAAATTAGATTTTTTATCTACTACCATAAAAACAAAATATTTTGATGACGGCGAATTTGCATGGAATAGTATAGCAAATGAAATAATTGACATTTATAAAGAATTGAAATAAAAAAATGTTTTTCATAGCTAATAAAAACATACGAAAATTGTACCAAATAATCAATAATAGTTGCGACCACAATTATTTTTAGGCAAATTTAAAATCACATTGCATTAATAATAACAATAATAATATTTTCAAAAAATGAAAATTATACAATTAGTTTTTAGTCTAACACTTGGCGGAGCAGAGCGATTGGTAGTTAATTTGTGTAATGAACAATCCAAAAATCACGATGTACTTTTAATTACAATTTTAAATGAAACAGCAAGCAGCACTTTTTATAAACCGCAGTTAAATAAAAATGTACGTTACAACAATCTCGGGTGTAAATCAGGATTATCAGCACTAGCCGTTTTTAAACTAATGATTACATTTAGAAAAGAAAAGCCAAATGTAATTCACTGCCATTTAAACACGTTGCTATATTGCTTTGTACCATCGCTTTATATGAAAAGTAAGTTTGTGCACACGTTGCATAGTATTGCAAATAAATCGGTCGGTTTTAAAAGACAAAAGTTTATAAATAAATGGTTTTATAAATCAAAACGCATTATACCAATAGCGATTTCAAAAGAATGTGCTGCTTCGTTTGCAGCATTTTATAACCTCAAAGAAATACAAATAATAAATAATGGAGTTCCAAATGCTCTAAAAACAGAAAACTATAACGAAGTAAAAAACGAACTAAAGCACTATACAGAAATTAATGATAAATTGAAATTTATTCATGTATCAAGATTTGGAGCAGTAAAAAATCAAAATGTTTTAGTCAAAGTTTTTAATGAATTAATTTCAGATGGTGCGCCAATTGCATTGCTAATAGTTGGTCAGGGATTTGAAGATCTCGAAAAAGAATATCATAAACAGCAAGGCATTCGCTTTTTAGGTGCTCGCCAAAACCCAACCGACTTTATAATGCAGTCCGACTGTTTAGTATTGACCTCATTATGGGAAGGAATGCCAATGTGTGCGCTAGAGGCTTTGTCATGCGGCATACCAATAGTTTCAACACCAGCCGGAGGTATGATTGACGTAATTAATAACAATAGTAATGGGCTACTTTCTGACAACTTTGATTATATTTCAATACAAACAGTGCTACTAAAAATGATAAAAAAGTTAACTTCGGACGGGTTTAATAAAAGTGAAATACTTGACATGTATAACAAGCACTTCTCAATAACCACTTGTTGTAATAACTATGCATTAATTTACACGACTTTTTAAGCACTGTATTACTGTGCAGCAAAATCTATATAAAATGATAAAAAATAAAATATTATTTATTGGTACCGAATTTAAAAACGGAAAAGGTGGCATTGCATCGGTGCTAAGTGAATATTCTAAAATTTTTCCAAACGCTGTATTTATTAGTTCAACAGCATCAAACGGAAAATTTAAAAATATGTATTATTTATTACTGTGTTTTGGTAAATTAACTTTTTACTTATTAAAATATCCAGATGCAATTGTGCATATACATGGTGCATCATATAGTAGTTTTAAGCGAAAATACTTCCTATTTAAATTCTGTAAAAAATTTCAAAATAAAATAATATATCATATTCACGGTGGCGAATTTCCCGAATTTCATAGCAAAGCATCGCAAAATATTAAAAACAAAATTTCATTTTTTATTAACAACGCTGATTGCATTATTTGTTTATCGACTGAGTGGAAACGGTATTTTTTAACTAATTTTAGTCCAAAAAAAATAGAAATTATTCCAAACATAGTGGCAAATCCTGATTTTGTAAATAAACATTCATGTACTTCTAAATTTAATTTTTTATTTTTAGGAACTATTTGCGAGCAGAAAGGAATTTGGCTTTTATTGGATGCAATTGAAGCTTTGAAACAACAATTAAATGACAAATTTGTTTTTAAACTTGGAGGTGTTGGTTCTGTTAAAGCGTTAACAGCCTTGATTTCTGAAAAAGGTTTAAATAACATAGTGCACTATGTAGGATGGGTATCGCCGTTAAAAAAAATAATTTATTTAAATGAGGCTGATGCTTATATTCTGCCATCGTATAATGAAGGAGTTCCAATTTCAATTTTAGAAGCAATGACTTACGGATTACCTATACTATCAACAAACGTGGGCGGCATTCCACAAGTAGTTCACCACCATATAAATGGCATTTTAGTGGAGCCAGGTAATAAAGATGCACTTGTACAGGCATTGAAATTAATACTTGATAATCAAGAGTGGTTTAAATCCTTAGGAAAACAAAGTGTAGGTCTTGTTGCGAACCACCTACCAATAAATGTAAAAAAAGATTTAACTAATTTATACAACAAATTATGAGTTTCTCCTTTTATTTAAGAAATAATCTAGAAAAAATACCTTTTTCACTAGGCAAATATTTATCTTATATACCATTTAGTTATAGACCCGGAATAGCTGCATCTTATCGTCAAGCTGATAAAGAGATCCGATTATTTGATAAAATGAACCAAGTTCAAAAGGAAAATTATATATTCAAAAAAATGCAATTTATAGTAAACCATGCCTATAATTCGATTCCTTTTTATAAAGATTTTTATAAATCGAAAGGATTTTATCCTGATGACCACTTAAAATCATTTAAAGATATAAAAAAAATACCAATTATCAAAAAGAGTGACTTATTGCACGTTTCTATTGATGATAGAAGCTTTAAATCAAAAAATACCATGATTGTAAATACCGGAGGGTCATCTGGCTCAACACTTTCATTTTATGTGCCAAGCATAAAAATGGGAATTGAATGGGCACATTTACAAACAATATGGAAAAATCAAATGGGATATAAATCGTCTGATTTAAAAATTTTAATAGTCGGTAGAAGTGCCGTTACTGATAAAGTAGAATATGATTTTCTTAGAAATTGTTTACGAATTGATTTGTACTCAGATTATAAAGATGTTTTTGAAAAATTACGTACAAAATATAAGAAATGCGAAATTAAATTTTTAAGAGGCTATCCGAGTGCTATTTATGAATTAGCTTTATTTTGTAAGGCAAATAGTCAATGTGTACATTACATTACAAAACACCTAAAGGGAGTGATTTTAGTGTCAGAATTTCCAAATGTACAGCAAAGAAAATTTATTGAAGACGTTTTTAAAGTTAAAACTTTTGCGTTTTATGGTCACTCTGAAGGATGTGTAATTGCTTATGAAAATGAAACAAATAACTATGTTCCTATGCATTCATACGGCTATTGCGAAATAGCCAATTGTGATGGAAATGAATCATTAATAGGAACTAATTTTTATAATTTAGCTTCACCATTAATACGATATAATACTGAAGACCTAGTTGAAAACACTAAATACGACGACAATATCGTTAAAAGCTTTTCGATACTACAAGGTAGAACTGGCGAAGTAATTATTGACAAAAACAATAAAAAAATTCCGCTCACTGGTTTAATTTTTGGCAGACATCACAAACTTTTTGACCACTGTACACATATTCAAGTGCAACAAAAAACAAAAGGATCTGCTCAAATACTGTATGTACCTATTAATAACGAAATAATTACACCACACACTTTATTTGACACTCAAAATATAGCTATAGATTTTGAATTTATTAAAATTAGTGCCCCAATAAAAACAAAAAATGGCAAATTGAAACTTTTAGTTTAACTGCATATTACCAATTTAATAATTTACAAATGATACAAATAGTAACCGCTTTTGGTACATTAAAATCGTATTGCGAAGCCGAAAAATTTATGGGCTGGGATCCTTATGACGGGCTAAATTCAAAAATATTTCAAGCAACTTTTTTAAAAAAATGGCCCTTAGCGCGTTTGGTTTGGATTCAAGCATTTAAGCGTTTACCCATAAATTTACGTAAATTATTATTGGTACCTAAAGCGTACAATGCAAAAGGTATTGGATTATTTTTAAATGGATACTGCAATCTTTATCAACTAGCACTCAAAGGCAGAACCGATTTTGGCACAACAGATGAAATTCTACAAAAAATACATGAGTTATCAGAACTGCTTTTAAAAATGCAAAACACAAATTATTCGGGAGCATGTTGGGGTTATAATTTTGATTGGCAGGCACGTCGCTTATTTTTATTTCCAAAAAATACACCTACTGTTGTAGCGACCACATTTGTAACATCAGCATTATTCGAGGCTTATGAAATAACTAAAGACGAACGCTATTTACAAACTGCCTTATCCGCAGCTAATTTTATAATAAACGACTTAAATCGAACCG
>JAYVGC010000086.1:0-23363 GCA_043772535.1 Flavobacterium sp.
ACAAAAAAATGTGCTGGGTCAGGCTGTACACTCTATCTTTTTTGCCACAAAACCGTAAATAAATAACACCCTAAAAGTGGCAAAAAAGGATGCCGTTTCCATCCTTTACGCAACGCAGAAGTACCGCAACAAAAAATTGCAAAACGGAAACTTATAAACTACCTTTGCAAATTAAATAAAATGCTAAAAATGAATAAACTTTTAATAGTAGGAACAGTCGCTTTTGACGCCATAGAAACTCCATTTGGAAAAACTGATAAAATACTTGGTGGTGCTGGAACTTACATCGGACTTTCTGCATCAAATTTTAACCTGCAATCAGCCATAGTATCAGTAGTTGGTGACGATTTTCCACAAGAACATTTAGATTTGCTACAATCGCGAAACATTGACATCTCAGGCTTAGAAATTGTAAAAGGAGGCAAAACATTTTTTTGGAGCGGGCGTTATCATAACGATATGAATTCTCGTGACACATTGGCAACTGAATTGAATGTACTTGCAGATTTTAACCCAGTGGTACCTCAAAATTTTAAAAATGCCGACGTTGTTATGTTAGGAAACTTGCATCCAATTGTACAATCTGGCGTTTTAAATCAACTCGAAAGCAAACCAAAATTAGTTGTACTTGATACTATGAATTTTTGGATGGACTGTGCTATGCTCGAATTAATAGACGTTATAAAAAAAGTAGACGTAATTACTATTAACGATGAAGAAGCCCGCCAATTATCAGGCGAATATTCGCTAGTAAAAGCAGCTGCAAAAATCCACACGATGGGTCCAAAATATGTGGTCATTAAAAAAGGCGAACACGGAGCATTAATTTTTCATAACCACGAAATTTTCTTTGCACCAGCACTTCCGCTTGCAGATGTTTTTGATCCAACAGGTGCAGGCGACACTTTTGCAGGCGGCTTTGCCGGATTTATTACACAACAAGGCGATATTTCGTTTGAAACTATGAAAACAGCTATAATTCACGGCTCAAATTTAGCCTCATTTTGTGTCGAAAAATTTGGAACCGAACGCATGGTAACACTAACTAAACAAGAAGTGCTTGATCGTTTAAAACAATTCAAAGCCTTAACACAATTTGATATAGAATTAGCATAAATTTACGCCTCGAAGTTTCGGGGCGTTTTTTGTTGTACACAAAATTACAGCCAAAAAATAATTATGATTTTATATAATTTTTACAACTCAGCTATTTAAAATACAACACATCTAACTACAATAACACCATGAGCGACGCCATTAAACACGAATGTGGAATTGCACTTTTACGATTAAAAAAACCGTTACAGTTTTACAAAGACAAATATGGTTCGGCATTTTACGGCATTCAAAAAATGTATTTGTTAATGGAAAAACAGCACAATCGAGGTCAAGACGGCGCTGGTTTTGCTTCAATCAAATTAGATGTTGAAGCTGGCGAACGCTATATAAGTCGCGTGCGCAGTTGCCAATCACAACCTATTCAAGATATTTTTGCGCAAATTAACGACCGCATCAGTTCTGAAATGATTCTACATCCAGAATATGCTAACGATGTAGCGGCACAAAAATCAAATATTCCGTATGTAGGCGAATTATTTTTAGGTCATGTACGCTACGGCACTTTTGGCAAAAATAATATCGAAAGTGTGCATCCTTTTTTACGTCAAAACAATTGGATGCACCGGAACCTAATTGTAGCCGGAAATTTTAATATGACCAATGTTACAGAACTTTTTAACAGTTTAATTGAGCTAGGTCAGCATCCAAAAGAAATGGCTGATACCGTTACGGTCATGGAAAAAATTGGGCATTTTTTAGATGTTGAAGTAACCAATTTGTATCAAGAATGTAAAAATAATGGCCTGTCAAAACGCGAAGCATCGCCTGTAATTGCCGAAAAATTACAAATAGCAAAAATTTTAAAAAGAGCCGCCAAAGATTGGGACGGAGGCTATGCAATGGCAGGGCTTTTTGGTCATGGTGACGCTTTTGTTTTTAGAGATCCAGCTGGCATTAGGCCTGCCTATTTTTATGAAGACGACGAGATTGTTGTAGTCGCATCTGAACGGCCTGCTATTCAAACCGTTTTTAATATTGATTTTGAAAAGGTACAAGAATTGCAACCCGGAAATGCGCTAATTATCAAAAAAAATGGTTTAGTTTCTGAAGAAAACATCTTACCTCCTACTCTAAAAAAAGCGTGTTCATTTGAAAGAATTTACTTTTCACGCGGAAGTGATGCAGAAATTTATCAAGAACGAAAAATGCTTGGAAAATTAATTCTTCCTGCTGTTTTAGAAGCTATTAGCGACGATACCGACAATACTGTTTTTTCGTATATTCCCAATACTGCTGAAACTTCTTTTTACGGAATGGTAGAAGCAGCGCAAGATTTTTTAAACCAACGCAAAAATCAATTTATTCTTGACAACCGCAATTCATTAACAAAAGACTCGCTACAAGAACTGTTAGCAGTAAAAATTAGAACTGAAAAAGTAGCCATTAAAGATGCCAAATTACGCACTTTTATTACCGAAGATTCAGGCCGTGACGACCTTGTAGCCCACATATATGATGTTACTTATGGCGTTATAAAACCCACCGATAATTTGGTAATAATTGACGACAGCATTGTTCGTGGTACTACCCTTAAAATGAGCATTATTAAAATGATGGACCGCTTGAAACCCAAAAGCATTGTTGTAGTTTCATCGGCACCTCAAATTCGATATCCTGATTGTTATGGCATTGACATGGCTAAACTTGAGGGTTTAGTAGCATTTCAGGCTACTTTGGCGCTATTAAAAGAGCGCAATTTGTTTTATATTATAGATAACGTTTACAACAAATGCAAATCGCAAGAAAATCTAAAAGATGATGAAGTTACTAATTTTGTTACCGAAATTTATGCGCCATTTCAACCACAAGAAATATCAGATAAAATTTCAGAAATTTTAACCTCGACTGATATAAATGCTAAAGTAAAAATTATCTTTCAAACTGTTGAAAATTTGCATATTGCTTGTCCTAAAAACTTAGGCGATTGGTATTTTACAGGCCATTATCCAACTCCTGGCGGAAATAGAGTTGTGAACAAGGCGTTTATGAATTTTTATGAAGGTAAAAATGCACGGGCTTATTGAAACCGGTTTAATTGTGCTCCACCTTCGCAATGATTCATAAAAAACATATCCCACCCTTCATTATTTTTTGTTTTAAACAAATTTAGTAATGTGATCAAAAATAGTTGGTGCTTCTTTATAGTTGTATTTTTTATAATAGTGCCTCAATTACATTCCATGATTTAAAATGTTGATTTTATAAAAAATCAACATTTCGTTTAAAACCAGCCCATTTGGTTCGCTTTACAGCCGATTTACCAAACACTTTTTTGAAAGTGTCTTCGGTAATTTCAATCCAATCTTTTTTGGTAAAATTTATAATTTCTTGATTTGCGTTAAATAGCGGTTCTGAATGGGGTTTTGAAAATTTATTCCATGGACAAACATCTTGACAAACATCGCAGCCAAATGCCCAATCGTTCAATTTTCCTTTCATTTCTGGAGGTATATTTTCTTTTAATTCAATGGTAAAATACGAGATGCATTTGCTGCCATCAACTATGTATGGGGCAATGATAGCCTGCGTGGGGCAAGCGTCAATACATGCCGTACAGGTGCCACAATGATTGGTCGTTGCACAATCATAATCTAAATCTAAATCAATAATAAGTTCGGCTATAAAATAAAAAGAACCTACTTTTTGAGTAATTAAATTACTGTTTTTGCCAATCCAACCAAGGCCGCTTTTTGCTGCCCAAGCTTTATCAAGAACGGGTGCTGAATCTACAAATGCCCGACCAGAAACGGCTCCAATTTTGGTTTGAATACTGTATAGTAATTCGTTTAATTTTTGTTTAATTACAAAATGATAATCTTGTCCGTACGCATATTTTGAAATTTTAAAACTCTCACTATTTTGAAGTTCAGAGGGATAATAATTTAATAACAATGAAATTACAGATTTAGAATCATCGACAAGCAGTGTTGGATTGAGGCGTTTGTCGAAATGATTTTCCATGTATGACATTTGCCCGTGATGATTATTATTTAGCCATTGTTCTAGTCTTGGCGCCTCGTTTTCTAAAAACCCTGCCTTTGAAATACCGCAGGCCATAAACCCAAGGCGCTTGGCCTCGGACTTAATGAATACGGTATTATTGGTTTTATTATTTATCACGAAATTTACATTTATAATCAAAGTTTCAATTTACTACCACGTTGCACTAGGGGTTGCAACGACATCCTTTTGCGTTCGGTGTTCGACGCAAAAGATACAGTGAAAAACCCGGTGCGTTTTTTTCGCAAATGCCCTAAAAAAGACCTTGTTGGGTATTTAACTTTATTTTACCTAAGTGCTTGTATGCCAATTCGGTAACTTCACGACCACGTGGGGTTCTCATAATAAAACCTTGCTGAATCAAAAAGGGTTCGTACACTTCTTCAATAGTTTCGGCACTTTCGGATACGGCTGTGGCAAGAGTTGACAGACCTACGGGACCGCCTTTAAATTTATCTATTATGGTATTTAAAATTTTATTGTCCATTTCATCTAATCCGTAAGCATCTACATTTAAAGCCTTTAGCGAAAATTGGGCTATTTCAATATCGATAGTTCCATTTCCTTTTATTTGAGCAAAATCTCGAACTCGACGCAGCAGCGCATTTGCAATTCGCGGCGTTCCACGGCTACGACCTGCAATTTCAATGGCGGCTTCCATTGATATTGGCATTTTTAAAATTTGAGCACTTCGTTGTACGATAGTGGTTAAAAGTTCGGTGTTGTAATATTGTAGTCGGCTTTGAATTCCGAATCGGGCGCGCATTGGTGCAGTTAATAAGCCAGATCGGGTGGTGGCACCAACTAATGTAAATGGGTTTAGGTTTAATTGAACCGTGCGGGCATTTGGCCCTGATTCAATCATAATATCAATCTTAAAATCTTCCATTGCCGAGTATAAATACTCTTCAACAATTGGGCTTAAGCGATGAATTTCGTCAATAAAGAGTACATCTCGTTCTTCAAGATTTGTAAGTAAACCGGCTAAATCTCCAGGTTTGTCCAAAACGGGACCCGATGTTATTTTGATTCCTACATTTAGCTCGCTTGCTAAAATATTGGCCAAGGTTGTTTTTCCTAAACCAGGAGGGCCGTGAAAAAGAGTATGATCAAGGGCTTCACTTCGTTGATTGGCGGCTTGAACAAAAACTTTTAAGTTTTCTAAAACTTGTTCTTGTCCTGTAAAATCGTCAAAAGAAAGCGGACGTAATTTTTTTTCGACGTCGAGTTCTTCGGGATTGAAATTGGTATTGGTGGGGTCTAAATGCTCATTCATTTTACAAATATAAAGCAAAAGTGGTATTAAATGAAAAGCCTTTTGAAAATCAAAAAGCTTTTTTTAAAACAAAGGATTTATTATTTTTCTGTTGCAAAGCGTCTTGCTACTTCGGTCCAATTAATTACGTTAAAAAAGGCTTCGATATAATCGGGTCTTCGATTTTGATAATGCAAATAATAAGCGTGTTCCCATACGTCCATGGCTAAAATTGGCATACCGCCACAACCAATTTCGGGCATTAACGGATTATCTTGATTTGGTGTGCCGCAAACGTCAAGTTCGCCTCCTTTTTTAACACAAAGCCAAGCCCAACCTGAGCCAAATTGTGTGATTCCCGCTTTTGAAAATTTTGCTTTAAACGCTTCAAAACTGCCAAAACTTTTGTCAATCGCCGCGGCTAAATCTCCTGTTGGCAAACCGCCGCCACTGGGCGACATGACAGTCCAAAAAAGATTATGGTTGTAAAAACCGCCACCATTGTTTCTGACAGCGGCATTTTTAAGATCTAAATTTATCAAAATATTTTCGATAGTTTTGCCTTCTAAATCGGTACCTGCAATTGCAGCGTTTAGGTTGGTTGTATATGCGTTGTGATGTTTAGAATGGTGAATTTCCATGGTTCGTGCGTCAATGTTTGGTTCTAACGCGTCATAAGCATAAGGTAATTTTGGTAGTTCAAAAGCCATAATATTTTTATTTTAAATGTTTAGTAAAAATTTGAAATCAAAGTTATAACTTTAACTTTTAATTTTGTTACAGATTAACGTATTTTTTTAATATAATTTCGATTGTGTATGGATGTAGTTTTTAAATTTAATTATAATTATGATTTGTGCTTAAGCAACCCTTTCATAAAGCTCGTTCCGTTGCAAGAAAAACATTTTAACGACTTGTTTTTAGTGGCTTGTGACCCTTTAATTTGGGAGCAACACCCTAATCCGAACCGATACCAACAGTCCGATTTTACTGTTTTTTTTAACGGAGCTGTCACATCTGATAATGCTTTTTTAATTGTTGAAAAAGCTACAAATGAAATTATGGGTTGTACACGATTTTACGATTTTGACGCTGTACATAAATCTGTTTTTATAGGATACACATTTATAGCACGTAAATTTTGGGGAAAAGGCATTAACCAACAAGTAAAAAAAATAATGATAGACTATGCATTTATAAAGGTCGATACCATTTTATTTCACATTGGGGCTACTAATATTCGATCACAAATTGCAATTTTACGAATTGGAGCACAAAAAATAGGCGAAGAGTTAGTGGAATATTTTGGTGAACAGCCTAAACTAAATTTTATTTACAAGGTTACAAAAAATTAATTATAAAGATAATACAAACACATCAATGCAAGCAAAAGCTTTTACCATTTACGACGCGTCGGCTGGATCGGGCAAAACATATACTTTGGTGAAAGAATATTTAAAAATAATTCTTTTAGCAAAAAAAAATGATGCCTATCGAAACATTTTAGCAATAACGTTTACAAACAAAGCGGTTCATGAAATGAAAAGTAGGGTTGTGGATAGCTTATCGGAATTTACCAAAGACAATCCGTCTGAAAAGGCTTTAAATTTGATGAAAGACATTCGTCAAGAAACCCAATTATCATTGGCAGCAATTACCGAAAAATCAAAAAATATTATAAAGCATTTAATTCATAATTATGCTGCATTTGATATTTCAACAATAGATAAATTTACACATAAAGTAATTCGGGCGTTTGCACACGATTTAAACTTACCTATAACATTTGAAGTTTCGTTAGATACAGAAAGTATTTTAGCAGAGGCTGTTGATGCATTAATAGCACAAGCCGGCGAAAATGATGCATTGACCAAATTACTTATTGATTTTACTATGGAAAAAACCGATGATGATAAAAGTTGGGATATTTCAAAAGATATTATGAATACGGGAAGGTTGGTTTTAAATGAAAATAATCGTGAAGAATTAAAACATCTTGATCAAAAATCAATTGCGGATTTTAATACTATTAAAATTAAACTAAAAAAATTAAATGCTGACTTTGAGAACGATTGTACCCGCTTAGCCAATGAAGCATTTGACATAATTGACAAAAATAACATAGACAACAAATCATTTTCAAGAGGTACGTTTATCAATCATTTACACTATATAAAAGATAATAATCCAAAAGCAAATGACAAAAAATACCTTGAATTTGATGATATTACAATTAATAAGTCGGCTACGGACAAGGCAATTATTGAACATGTTATTCCAAATTTTTTAAGTATTTTAAAGCAAGTATATGTTATTTACGAAACAAAAAATTTTTATGAAGCGTTTTTAAAAAACATTACACCTCTTTCTTTATTAAATACAGTTAGTAATGAATTGTCAAAAATTCAACAAGAACAAAATATAGTGTCGATTAGCGAATTTAATAAACTAATTAACGACCAAATTCAGAACCAACCCGCCCCATTTATTTATGAACGACTAGGCGAAAAATACCGTCATTTTTTTATTGATGAGTTTCAAGACACTTCCGAAATGCAATGGCAAAACTTAATTCCGTTGATTGACAATGCCACTTCAAGCCAATTTGAAGACGGAACAAAAGGAACTTTAATGATTGTTGGCGATCCAAAACAATCAATTTACAGATGGCGTGGTGGAAAAGCAGAACAGTTTATTGCATTAAGTAAAAATGAAAATCCATTTAATAACAAAGATAAAAAAGCGATTACTTTAGAAACAAATTACAGAAGTTATTCAGAAGTAATTGATTTTAATAACGAGTTTTTTAGTTTATTATCACAAGAGTTTTTAAATGAAGATTACATCGATTTGTACAAAAACCACAGTCGTCAAAAGACAACTGATAAAATTGGCGGACTGGTCAATATTTCATTTTTACCCAATATGCAAGAAGTAGCGTTTGACGAGGTTGAGTTGGATAAAGAAGCACTTTATTTAAAGGCAACATTAGCGAAGATAATAGAATTAAAAAACAATCATTTTAACTTTAAAGACATCGTAGTTTTAACCCGAAAAAAAGCACATGGTGTGCTAATTGCCAATTTTTTAACCGAAAATGCAGTTCCAATTGTATCATCCGAAAGTTTATTACTTAGCTCATCGACAGATGTTCAGTGTATTATTCATATTTTAAATTTTTTAAAAAACAATGCTAATTTAGAGGCAAAAGCTAATTTTTTATACTATTTGGCAGTAAATCACCAAAATCAAGTGCCTATTCACGACTTTATTTTAAAAGGTAACGATTTACGCGACGAAAGCGAATTTCAAACTTGGTTGTTAACCAATGGTATTGATTTTTCGTTTGAAAACCTGCGTAAAAAATCGCTTTATGAAGCAGTTGAAATAATTATATCAAAAGTAATTTTAATAGAAAAAAGAAATGCCTACATCCAGTTTTTTTTAGATTTAATTTTAGAACACGATTTAAAAAAACAATCGGGAATATCCGATTTTTTACATTACTGGAATCTGAAAGCACCCTCCTTGAGCATTCCATCGCCAGAAGGAAACGACGCTGTTCGTATTATGACCATTCATAAATCAAAAGGATTAGAGTTTCCGGTAGTTATTTTTCCGTTTGCAGAAGAAAATTATTCGATGGGCTTGCCCGAAAAAATGTGGCTGATGGCTGATGAAAATACAGTAGGAATTGCAAGAGCCTTGGTTAATAAAACCAAAGATGTTGCCTGTTTTGGTGATCAAGCTAATGCCATTTTTAATCAGCGAAAGCAAGAAGATTTACTAGACGATGTAAATGTTTTATATGTTGCTTTAACTCGTGCCGAAGAACAATTGCATATTATTTCTACTGTTAACATTTTAAAGAACGGTGAGTTACCAAACAATATGTCGTCATTTTTTATAAAATTTTTAAAATTTAAAGATGTTTTTGACGACAGCACGTTGAATTATAGTTTTGGCAGTACAATGCGATTATCGCCAATAATTGAAAATAAAAAAAATACAACTTTGATTGTGCAAATAGCAAAAACACTAGACTTTAAAAACATTAAAATTGCTCAAAGAGAAAGTATAATGTGGGGCACAAAACAACAAAAAGCAATAGAATTTGGCAATGTGCTGCACGAAATTTTAGCTTTTATACATACTATAAATGATGTTGATTTGGCAATTAATAAGGCAATTGAAAACGGATTGATAGCAACATCTCAAAAACTAGAAGTTGAAAAGACGATAGTCGAAATTATAAATCACCCAAGTTTAGCACGTTTTTATTCTACTTCAAATAAAATACTTAATGAGAAAACGATTATTCGAAAACAAGGTACTTTGCTAAAGCCCGATCGAATGGAGATTAATTCGAATAATGAAGTTTATTTATTAGATTACAAAACCGGGATTCACCAATTAGAACATAAACAGCAACTTGAAAATTATCAAAATACAATTGAAAGCATGGGATTTAAAGTTGTTAAAAAATCGATTGTATATATAGGAGAAGCAATTGATGTTGTAAATTTGTAATCTTTATGAAAAATAACGATAATTTAAATTAAATAAAAAATATGTACAGCAAAATACAGCAACATCTTCAAAACGAATTACAATTAATAGAAGATAATGGAATTTTTAAGAAAGAACGCATAATTACGTCTTCGCAAGGAGCTGAAATCACGGTAAATGGTAAAACAGTTCTAAACTTTTGTGCCAATAACTATTTGGGGTTGTCATCACATCCTGAGGTAGTTCAAGCAGCAAAAGACACACTAGATTCGCATGGTTTCGGAATGTCGTCGGTACGGTTTATATGCGGAACACAAGACATACATAAACAACTTGAAAAGGCAATAGCGGACTTTTATGGTACCGAAGACACCATTTTGTATGCAGCTGCTTTTGATGCGAACGGAGGTGTTTTTGAACCCTTGTTAGGTGAAGAAGATTGCATAATTTCAGATAGTTTAAACCACGCTTCAATTATTGACGGCGTTAGGCTATGTAAAGCAGCTCGTTATAGATACGCAAATTCTGACATGAATGATTTAGAACAGCAGTTAATAACAGCCACAAAAGCAGGAGTTAGGTTTAAACTAATTGTTACCGACGGCGTATTTTCGATGGATGGTTTGGTAGCACCATTAGATAAAATATGTGATTTAGCAGATAAATACGATGCTATGGTAATGGTAGACGAATGTCACGCAACAGGCTTTATTGGTGCAACAGGTATCGGCACAATGGAAGCTAAAGGTGTTTTAGGACGAGTAGATATTATTACCGGAACACTTGGCAAAGCGTTAGGTGGTGCAATGGGGGGCTATACTACCGCAAAAAAAGAAATAATCGAAATTTTAAGGCAACGTTCACGTCCCTATTTATTTTCAAATTCACTTGCGCCAGCTATAGTTGGTGCAACAATTAAAGTTTTTGAATTATTAAAAAAAGATACTTCTTTACGAGATCAGTTAGAATGGAACACAAACTATTTTAAAGCAGGATTGCGCAAAGCGGGTTTTGACTTTATTGACGGTGATTCGGCAATAGTTCCGGTAATGCTTTACGACGCCAAATTGTCACAAACAATGGCTGATGAATTATTAAAAGAAGGTATATATGTAATCGGATTTTTTTATCCAGTTGTTCCCAAAGACAAAGCACGAATTCGAGTTCAATTATCAGCCGCACACACACAAGCACATTTAGATCAGGCAATCGCAGCATTCGAGCTTACAGGAAAAAAGTTAAATGTTATATAATTTCTTTTTTTTAACAAACAATTTTGTTATTTCAAATAATGGTATTACATTTGTCATAATATTTTATAATCTAACTTAAACAAGTATGAAACATTTAAACAAATTTTTAGTTGCAATTGTATTGTTTGCCTCATTGAGCATTCAAGCACAAGATAGCAACAATCAATGGGCTATCACATTTGGAGCAAATGCAGTAGACGGAGCAAGAGTAAGTGCAGACGCACCGATAACAAATCAATTTTCTAATTATTTTAATGCAAGAAAGTTTTGGAGCATTATTCCATCAGTATCTTATTTAAACGTTACTAAATACGTTGGTGATAATTTTTCGTTTGGAATTACAGGATCTGTGAACAAAATTACAAAATTCGCTAATACAAGATCTTACAATGCAGCAACAAACGAGAATGAATATGTTGTAACAAATCCAGGAGATTTATCTTACTATGGAGCTGATGCAATCATTAAATATAGCTTCATGAGCATGTTAAAATCTAAAGTCTTCGAACCATCTGCACATATTGGTGGAGGTTATACATGGTTAGGAGATGCATCTGCAGGTACTTTGAATGGCGGTTTAGGTTTAACAATTTGGTTTACAGAGCAAGTTGGTTTTTCTGTACAATCAACTTATAAAAATTCGTTTGACGATACAAGAACACCAAATATAGACGTAGCATCACATATGCAGCATTTCGCAGGTTTGACTTTCAAATTCGGCGCCAAAGATACTGACGATGATGGTATATATGATAAAGATGACGTTTGTCCAGAAGTTGCTGGTTTACCTCAATTTAAAGGTTGTCCAGATTCAGATGGAGATGGAATAGAAGATAGCAAAGATGGTTGTCCAAACGATGTTGGAACAGTTGAAATGAATGGTTGTCCTGATAGAGACGGAGATAAAATAGCTGATAAAGATGATGCTTGTCCAGATGTTGCTGGTTTAGCTACATTCAATGGCTGTCCTGATACTGACGGCGACGGAACTCAAGATAAAAATGACAAATGTCCAACAGTTAAGGGGCCTAAAGATAACGCAGGCTGTCCATGGCCAGATACTGACGGTGATTCAGTTTTAGATAAAGATGATAAATGTGTAGATGTGAAAGGAACAGTTGCAAACAACGGTTGTCCGGAAATATCTGAAGAAATGGTAAAAAAATTGAACGATTACGGAAAAACTATTTTGTTTGATACAAACAAAGCTACTTTCCAAGCTCAAACCTTACCTGTTTTAGAATCGATGGTTGCAATTTTGAAAGAGTATCCAAATTCTAGATTTGAAATAGTTGGTCATACTGATAGCGACGGAAAAGATGCTGCTAACCAAACTTTATCTGAAAATAGAGCTGCAGCAGTTAAAAATTTCTTGAGTGATAAAGGTATCGCTGCAGACAGATTAACATCAGCAGGATTTGGTGAAACTAAACCGATTGATACTAATAAAACTAAAGCTGGTAAAGCTAATAATAGAAGAGTTGAAGTGAAAGTTATTAAATAATTTTCAAAATATATTTTAAAGAAGCGGTGTACTTGTAGTGCACCGCTTTTTTTATGCAAAATTTATAATTTTTATTGAAAAGAAATCAAAAAAGTAGGTTATTTTTTATAATTTTATAAAATGCAAAATCATACTTTTATTGGTAAATTGGCGCTCGAGATTGTTTCAAAATACTCAGAGTCACTTCATCATACAACCATAATTTTACCCAATAAACGAGCTAAAGTTTTTTTAATTGAAGAGCTAAAGCACCAAATAGAAAATACCATTTTTTCACCTGAAATAAGTAGTATCGAAGAATTTGTTCAAGAAATTTCTGGCATTAGATCAATCGATACAATTGAACTTCTCTTCGAATTTTACAGCGTTTACTTATCAATTACCGACAAACAAAAACAAGAGCCTTTTGAAATATTTGCAAATTGGGCAAAAACACTTTTACAAGATTTTAACGAAATTGATCGTTATTTATTAGAACCCGATAAGGTGTTGAAGTATCTTGAAAACATTAAAGAAATTGAACATTGGTCGGTTGAAAAAAATAAAACAGTACTAATCGAAAAGTACCTCGCATTTTGGAAACTATTACCAAGCTATTATGAGGCATTCTATAATCATTTGTTAAGCAAGCAAATTGGATATCAAGGTCTCATTTATAAAGAAGCAGTTGCCAATTTAAATCATTTTACTAACAGCACAAGCTCCAAAAAATATCTATTTGCAGGATTCAACGCATTAAATCAGGCCGAAGAACGGATAATTCAGCATTTATTATCGCTTGATAAAGCGGAAGTATATTGGGATATTGATACTGTTTTTATCAATGATTTTTATCATGATGCCGGTTTATTTACTAGAAAATTTAAATCTGAATGGTCCTATTATAAATCGCACCCATTTAATTGGATTGCAAATGACTACCATCAAGAAAAAAACATTCATATAATTGGAACACCAAAGTCAATTGGGCAAGCAAAAATTGTTGGATCTATTGTTGAAAAAATTAGTCATCAAAATGGTGCTAAATGTCTTAAGAATATCGCAGTCGTTTTGGGCGAAGAGGGATTATTGATTCCCATTTTATACGCATTACCCGATAGCGTTACTGCTCTAAACATTACAATGGGATATTCAAGTAAGAATAATCCAGCACAGATTTTAATTGCGCAATTATTTAAAATGCATACAAATGCATTGAGAAGAAATGCAAGTAACTATGTTTTTTATTATAAAGATGTGTTAGCAATTTTAAATCACCCGCTTATCGACCCCTACTCTAACACAAAAAAACTTGTTTATACAATCAATTCTAATAATTTTACATTTATTACGCATAAAAAACTTTACGAACTTTTTGATTCACCCAATGCATTAGTTGAACTAATATTTCAAAAATGGAATACAACGTCGGTTGAAGTTTTAGAATCTATCGCGCAGATTTTAATGTACTTAAAAACAAATTTAGGGAGCGACAATCAAGACGAAAAAATCACAAAAGCTTTTGTATTTTCGATCTTTAAAGTTATCAATAAATTAATTTCTTACTACTCCAATAACACAACTATCGATTCGATTACAACGCTACAAGCTATTTACAAGCAGGTAATCGATGAAGCCGAAGTCTCATTTGAAGGCGAGCCACTTAATGGATTACAAATTATGGGGGTTTTAGAAAGTAGGGTTTTAGATTTTGAAACTGTAATTATTACCTCGGTAAATGAGGGTACATTTCCAGCAGGAAAAAGCATGAATTCATTTATTCCGTATGACGTAAAACGTGAGTTGGGAATACCAACCTACAAAGAAAAGGATGCTATTTATGCGTATCATTTTTATCATTTATTGCAACGTGCTAAAAACGTTTATTTACTTTATAATACTGAAGCCGATGGGATTGATGGTGGTGAAAAAAGCCGTTTCATAACCCAATTATTGGTTGAAAAGCAGTTTAATCATAATATTACTGAGCAAATTTATAACGCCGACGTACCCAATATAGCAACTTTTCCAACTATAATTCCAAAATCTGATAAAGTGCTATTGCGCTTAAAAGAAATTTGTACCGAAAAAGGAATTTCGCCCTCTGCCCTCACAACATATATTCGCAATCCTTTACAATTTTATTTTCAACGAATTTTACGTATTTTAGAAGTTGATGAGGTAGAAGAGACTATTGCCATAAATACTTTAGGCACAATAATTCATAAAACGCTAGAAGTTTTGTACTTGCCTTTTGTAAATCAATATATTTTGACCGAATCGGATATTGAAAAATGTATTTTAAAAATCGACAGTGAGGTTTTATTTCAGTTTAAGGAAATTTATAAAGAAGGAGAAATTAAAAAAGGCAGAAACTTACTGGCTTTTGAGGTTGCCAAAAGAAATATCTTGAATTTTTTGAAAATGGAATTGGACATGATAAAAAATGGCGATGAAATTCAAATTTTAGCTCTTGAACGCGAGTGTAGTGGCATACTAAATCATCCGAGTTTACCGTTTCAAGTAGTACTGAAAGGAAATGTTGATCGAATTGAATTGCGAAATGGAAAAATACGCATTATAGATTACAAAACAGGAAAAGTTGAAAAAACTAATGTAACATTAAAAACATGGAGCGGACTTACGAAAGACATTAAAAACGAAAAAATCATCCAAATACTAGCGTATGCTTTTATGTATCAATCAGAGTTAAAACCATTTGAGATGGAAGCTGGAATAATATCTTTTAAAAATTTAAAAGCTGGGTTTTTACCTTTTACATTTAAGGTCGGTAAGATAGAAACAACTTTAATTACAAATGAAATTTTAGAAAATTATAGCAACGAAATAGCTGTGTTAATAAATGAAATATTGGATGTTAATGTCCCTTTTCAAGAAAAAAATTAGGTGAATTTAGTATCAAAAAACAATTCCAATTCGGCCCGATTTTCAATCCAACTCATGTGACCGTCAGCAAAGGTTATTAATTTAACTTGCGTATCTGCGATTTGTAAAATAGTTTCGTTATAATCTAGAACAGGGTCTTGTTTTCCTAAAATTAGTGTTATTGGGTAAGATGCACTCTTCAATACTGATGTTCGATTTTTTCTAATTTTCATACCTTCCAAGGCTGCAATAACCCCTTGTATAGGCGTCTTGAGAGCCTCTAATTTGGTATTTTCTATTTCTGTATGTAATAATGATTTATTTTTTTTGCTAAATAAGTTTGCTATACTTAAGCATACAAATGTAACTAAATTTAGTTTTACAGCTTTTATTGCACGATCACGATTGATTTTTCGATCTGCGCTATCGTCAACAGATGTAGAATTTAATAGAACCAAACTATGCATACAATCTGGGTGTTTTTCGGCGAAAGCCAATGCTATATAGCCACCCATAGAATGCCCCACAAAACTTGCTTTGTCGACCCCCAAATTTGTTATCAATGCGAAAATCATTTCAGCCTGCAGTTCCATTGTGTGTATATACCCTACACAACCAGATTGTCCGTGACCTAGTAAATCTAAAGTAATTATACGGTTGTTCTTGGATAATTGAAATGTATAATTGTTCCACATTTTTTTATTTTCCAAAAAACCATGCAGCAAAATTAATGCTGGCCCTGTTCCAACATCTGTATAGGAAATTTTGGTTTCTTTAAAGGTAAATAACAGCATTTTATAATTTTTTAAAAAATATTTTACAGTAGTATTACCTATTTTTGATTAGCATGGCGTCTAGCTGCGGTTCGTTTGATATATCATAACTCTTTTTTGTAGCGTTTTTTGCACTATAGATCAATAAATCAACGTGCATTTAAATAGCAACGGCTACAACAAGATTTACATATTATTCACTTTTATAAAGTTAATTTTGATAACTAAATAATAAAAAAAGCGGTTCGCTTTCGCAAACCGTATTTATTTTTGTACTAATTCAATTTACAAATTAACTATTCATAATCATTTCTATATCATTGGCTTCTATCGGAATATTGCGCATTAAATTAAATGGTTCCCCTTTTTCTTGTATTACAACATCGTCCTCTAATCGAATGCCAAAACTTTCGGCCGGAATATAAATACCAGGTTCTACTGTAAAAACCATATTGGCTTTCATGGGTTCGTGCAAAAGTCCATAATCATGGGTATCCATGCCTAAATGGTGCGAGGTACCGTGCATAAAATATTTTTTATAAGCAGGTTTTTCTTCTGTTTCATTTTGAATATCAGCTTTATCAAGCAAGCCCAAACCCAATAATTCTGAAGTCATTATTTTTCCTACTTCAACGTGGTATTGTTTCCATAAAGTACCAGGAACAAGCAGTGCAGTAGCCTCATTTTTAACATGTAATACTGCGTTATATACTGCTTTTTGCCTGATAGAAAATCGTCCTGAAACTGGAATTGTTCTGGTCATGTCACTTGAGTAATTTGCGTATTCTGCACCAACATCTAATAATAATAAATCGCCCGCTTTGCATTGCAAATTATTTTCGATGTAATGCAAAACGTTTGCCGAATTTCCTGAGGCAATAATTGGCGTATATGCAAATCCTTTAGAGCGATTTCGTAAAAATTCGTGGGCAAATTCTGCTTCAATTTCATATTCCATTATACTTGGTTTTACGAAATTTAAAATCCTACGAAAACCTTTTTCTGTAATATTACAAGCGGTTTGAAGTAAATCTAATTCTTCACTTTCTTTTATTGACCGTATGCGTTGTAAAATCGGATTACTTTTTGCCACCTGATGTGCCGGATAATTTGCCTTCCACCATTTAACAAAGCGAGCCTCACGCGTTTCGGTTTCAGTTACCGCACGATAATGTTCGTTAGTATTGATATAAATTGTTTCGGTATAAGCCATAACTTCTTTCAAAACTTTTTGAAAATCGGTCAACCAAAAAACCGTTTTAATACCCGAAACCTCAAAAGCACGTTCTTTAGTTAATTTTTCGCCTTCCCAAACGGCAATATGATCGTTAGTTTCTTTTAAAAACAAAATTTCTCTTAAATTTTCATAAGGTGCATCCGGAAAAAGCAACAAAATACTTTCCTCTTGGTCCACACCCGAGAGATAAAGTATATCTCGATGTTGTGCAAAAGGCAACGTAGAATCGGCAGAAACAGGATAAATATCGTTCGAATTAAAAACTGCAACGCTATTTGGTTTCATTTGCAAAGTAAACTTTGATCGGTTTTTTATAAATAAATTGCGATCTATTTGATGGTATTTCATTTTTACAGTATTATTTGAAGTTCAAAATTAATTATATTTACGGAATTAATTTACAAAAGATTTGAATATTTTTGTTTGACTTTAAAATATTAAGTAATTTTATTCTAACAAAAACAGTAATGAAAAAATTATTCACTGCATTCTTATTTATTTCAAATATTACTATTGCTCAAAGTACCCTTTTTGATGCTATTAAGTTTAAAAATATTGGCCCTGCCGTAATGGGTGGACGAATTGTTGATTTAGCGATAAATCCAAGTAACCCAACGCAATTTTACGCCGCTTATGCAACAGGTGGACTTTGGTATACCAACAACAATGGCACAAGTTTTACCCCGATAATGGATTCTGCAAAAACACTAAATTGCGGTGCGATAGCTGTTGATTGGGCTTCTGAAACAATCTGGGTTGGAACTGGCGAAGTAAATGCATCGCGATCATCGTATGCTGGAATTGGGATTTTGAAATCAACTGATAAAGGAAAAACATGGATAAATATTGGACTTGCCGACAGCCATCACATTTCAAAAATAGAGTTCAATCCAAAAAATACCGATGAATTAATTGTAGCTGTAGTTGGACATTTATTTACACCAAATAATGAAAGAGGTATTTTTAAAACGTGGAATAATGGAAAAAATTGGAAAAAAACACTTTTTGTAGACGAAAACACAGGCGTTATTGCTTTGTGCTCGTCCAAAACAGATGCGAAAATTATGTATGCTGCTACTTGGGATAAAAATCGAAAAGCATGGCGTTTTAAAGGAAGTGGTGAAGGATCTGGTATTTACAAAAGTACCGATGCAGGCGAATCATGGAATTTAATCTCAACCGCAATGTCAGGTTTTCCAACGGGAGAAAATATTGGAAGAATTGGATTGTATGCGTTTAATTCCGAAACTATTTATGCCGTTTTAGATAATCAAAATAAGCGTCCAAATATAAAAACAGATACAGATAATGACTCCAATAAAGCAATGATCGAAACTAACGTTATTGGTTGCGAAATATATAAATCAACAAACGGAGGCACCTCATGGATAAAGCAAAACAAGGATTTTATTGATGATTTATATTATTCTTATGGATATTATTTTGCGAACATTACCGTAGATCCTACAAATGAAAATCGACTTTATATTGGCGGAGTACATCTTCTTTTTTCGGACAATGGTGGTGCAACATTTAAAAATATAAGTAAAGACAATGTACATTCTGACCATCATATTACATGGGTAAATCCAAAAAATCCTAATCAAGTTATAAATGGAAATGACGGCGGCGTAAACATAACCTATGATAATGGCGATAGCTGGATAAAATGTAACAGCCATGCTGTTGGTCAATTTTATTCGGTTAATGTCGACACTCAAGAAAATTATAACGTATACGGGGGCTTGCAAGATAATGGGGTTTGGTGCGGCCCGCATAATTATGAACCATCATCGTTTTGGCATCAAAGTGGTACATATCCGTATCAAGAAATAATAGGTGGCGATGGTATGCAAGTTCAAATTGACAGCCGAAATGCAAATATTATTTTTGCAGGTTCGCAATATGGCGACTATTATAAAATTGATCGTGCCACAAAAAAAGAAGAACGCATTACGCCAAAAAATAAAAAAGACGAACAAAAACTACGGTTTAATTGGCAAACTCCTATTTTGCTGTCATCACACAACCAAGACATTTTATATTTAGGTTCAAATTATTTACATCGATCTATGAATCAGGGGGAAACATGGGAACAAATTTCACCAGATTTAACCAATGGCGAAAAAGAAGGAAATATTTCTTTTGGAACAATTACCGCAATTTCTGAAAGTAAATTGAATTTTGGAGTACTTTACGTGGGAACCGATGATGGAAAAATTCAAGTTTCAAAAGATGGTGGTGCCTCGTGGCAATTGATATCGAGTACATTACCCCAAAATTTATGGGTATCGCACATTGCTTCATCACAATATAAAAAAGAACGAGTTTATGTTACTTTAAACGGGTTTAGAAATGATGATTTTAAATCATATGTTTATATGTCTAACGACTATGGAGCAACATGGAAAAATAAAGCGTCCGACAAAAATAGTGCCGTAAATGTGCTAATTGAAGATTCTGAAAAGGAACAAATTTTATATCTCGGAACCGATAATGGATTACAAATTTCTCTTAACCAAGGAGAAAACTGGACTGATTTTTCAACGGATATGCCTATTGTGGCAGTGCACGATTTGGTAATTCAACCAAAAGCAAAAGAACTAGTTGTTGCAACCCACGGACGCTCATTATACAAAGTTGACCTGTCAAAGGTACAGCTACTAACCAGTGAATTGCTAAAAAAACCATTTCATTTATTTAAAGTCGAAAACGTTACTAAATTAGAAAATTGGGGGTCAAAACGGAACGCTTGGAGCGAGATTTTTGAACCTAAAATAACAATTTGGTATTATTCAAAAGACAATACAAATTTAGTAATTACGATAAAAAATAAGGATAATATAACTGTGATGACGCGCGAAATAGAAACAAAAAAAAATCTTGAAAACGTTGACTATAATTTAATAATACCCGAAAATACAAAGTATTTACTTGAAAGAAAAGACTCAAATATTAAAATAAAAAAAGCGAACAATAACAAATTTTATTTGCCAGATGGAAAATATTCAATTATAATCGATGATCATTCGAAACTAAAATCAAGTACTACTTTTGAAATTTTGGAAGATACAAATAGGCAGTAAAGATTTATTATTTAAAAAAAATACCATTACGAAGCATAAAAATTAATTACAATTTAAAACATGAAACGCATTGTTTAACGTAAAAGTTTATTTTAAAAACACAATTTTACAACATAATAAAAATAGTTTTAGCCTGAAAGCATTTATTTCATCGCAAATGGCGTTATGAATAATACAGTTCATTATATTACCGTTATAAATTATAAAAATTAAGTACGGCAAACGCAAACATGCATAGTGTAAATAGTTTACATTATAATTAATTGCATTTCTATGCTAATACAAGTACACATGAACCGCTTTGGAATTCACCACCAAGCAACGTTTTGAGTTTAGTAATACAAGCAGTATTTTTTTAATTATTACTCATTTAAATGGTTTTGATTGTAGTAATTTTAACCCGATATAGTATCCCCACCACAACTTTGTTTAACAATAATTACATAAAATTGGCCAATTTTTATGCATAGCTCAAACAAACGTTAAACCCGTTTAAAATCATTATAAATTACAGCTAAAAGGTTGTAGTTTACTTTAGTTTGATGTATTTTTGTATAATTTTTTAACAAATAGTACAATATTATGTCCCAATCAGGTTTATTAAGTTCTTCAATTGCACGTAAGGTAGCAATGGCGCTTTCAGGACTTTTTTTAATTTTATTTTTAACGCAACACTTATTTATCAACAGCACCTCTCTTTTTGGTCCTGATACTTTTAATGGAATTTCACACTTTATGGGTCATAATCCATTGGTGCAGTTTGTTATTCAGCCTATTTTGATTTTAGGCGTACTTTTTCATTTTATTATGGGTTTTTACTTAGATTTAAAAAACAGAAGCTCAAGACCAATAAATTACGCTAAATACAATGGTGGTGCAAATGCCTCGTGGGCTTCACGAAACATGATTATATCAGGTTCCGTGGTTTTGGCATTTTTAGGACTGCATTTTTATGATTTTTGGATTCCTGAAATGAATGTAAAATATCTTAATCCAAATCAACAATTAATAGACGATGCAACAAGATATTATCCGGAATTAAAAGAGCATTTTGAGACTATTTTGAGAACTGCGCTATACTGCATTTCTTTCGGTTTATTATCATTGCACCTTTGGCACGGCTTTAACTCTTCGTTTCAATCCGTTGGTTTCAATAATAAATATTCAAAAGGACTGTACAATTTTGCTAAATTTTATGCAATAGCTGTTCCGTTCGGATTTGTAGTTGTCGCATTATATCATCATTTTAATCAATAATAAATTTACTATTATGGCATTAGATTCAAAAATTCCAAGCGGTCCAATATCTGATAAATGGACAAATTACAAAGATCACATTAATTTAGTAAACCCCGCTAACAAGCGAAATATTGATATTATTGTTGTAGGTACAGGTCTAGCTGGTGGTTCTGCCGCAGCAACATTAGCCGAATTAGGGTATAATGTAAAAGCATTTTGTTATCAAGATTCTCCTCGTCGCGCACATTCAATTGCAGCTCAGGGCGGAATTAACGCTGCAAAAAATTATCAGGGCGATGGTGATTCTACGTTTCGGCTGTTTTATGATACCGTTAAAGGAGGCGATTATCGTGCTCGTGAAGCAAACGTTCACCGTTTAGCCGAAGTTTCTACAAATATTATTGATCAATGTGTGGCACAAGGTGTCCCTTTGGCACGCGAATATGGCGGTTTATTAGATAATCGTTCATTTGGTGGAACTTTAGTTTCAAGAACTTTTTACGCAAAAGGACAAACTGGACAACAACTATTACTTGGCGCTTATTCTGCAATGAACCGCCAAATAGGTAAAGGAAAAATAGAAATGCTTAACCGTCACGAAATGTTAGATTTAGTAATTGTAAACGGAAAAGCAAGAGGAATTATAGCACGCGATTCTGTGACAGGAAAAATCGAACGTCATTCTGCACACGCCGTTGTTATTGCATCAGGAGGGTACGGAAATGTATTTTTCTTATCCACAAATGCAATGGGAAGTAACGTTACCGCTTCATGGAAAATACACAAACGAGGCGCTTATTTTGCAAATCCTTGTTTTACACAAATTCATCCAACGTGCATACCAGTATCGGGCGATCACCAATCAAAATTGACGTTAATGTCAGAATCATTACGAAATGACGGACGAATTTGGGTACCCGCAAAACTAGAAGATGCGCAAGCAATTCGTGACGGAAAGTTAAAGCCTACGGCAATTGCAGAAGCGGATAGAGATTATTTTTTAGAAAGACGTTATCCTGCTTTTGGAAATTTAGTTCCGAGAGATATTGCGTCACGTGCTGCAAAAGAGCGTTGTGATGCTGGTTTTGGAGTTAATAAAACAGGCGAAGCCGTTTATTTAGATTTTGGAGCTGCAATTGAACGTTATGGTAAAGGTCAAGCCAAATTGAAGCATTTAGACGTTAACGATCATGCCGTTGTACTAAAATTAGGAACCGATATAGTGGCAAGCAAATACGGCAACCTATTCCAGATGTATGAAAAAATTGTAGACGAAAATCCGTATGTAACACCAATGATGATTTATCCTGCGGTGCATTATACAATGGGAGGCGTTTGGGTCGATTATAATTTGATGACAACAATTCCGGGTTGTTTTGCAATCGGCGAAGCTAATTTTTCGGATCACGGAGCCAACAGATTAGGAGCATCCGCTTTAATGCAGGGTTTAGCAGACGGTTATTTTGTGCTACCATATACAATTGGCGATTATTTATCACCAGACATTAAAACAGGCAAAATAT
>JAYVGC010000087.1:0-3363 GCA_043772535.1 Flavobacterium sp.
GAAACTGGAATTAACTCAAATTACAACCTTACTTTCCACGGCAAATTCGCAACTAACGGAGATAAATACAATCGTTTCTAATGCCACAAATAAGGACACCGAAATTGACGGTATATTAAAAAACATCAAAGATAAAGTAACAACAGTTTCTGAAAGTATCACAGAATATGAAACTGATTTCACAGCAATTAAAAAAGACAATTCAGCATTAAAACTTGAATTAGAAACAGCAATTGCAAAAGCACTAGAAGATTTAAAAAAATCAAAAGAAGGTATTGAATTTATTGAAAGTAATCGGGCAGATATTGTTCGTTTAACCGGTATGGCTGCCGATGGTTCATTGGGTTCAAAATTTGACCAAAGACAAGATAAATTAGAAAAGGGATTAACTTTTTGGAAATGGGCAGTACCAATTATGTCATTGATAACTTTAATTTGGATAGTAGTTGTATTCACTTGTCTATCGCCACATTTCGAAAATCAATGGCTTAATATTTTGATTAATATTATAAAAACTTCTCCAGTATTTGTTTTATTAGGTTTTGTGTTTTCACAATACAAAAAAGAACGAAATCTTCAAGAAGAGTATGCTTTTAAATCAGCAGTTGCAATGACGTTAACGGCTTATTCTGAAATGCTTTCAAATGCTGATAACGACGATAATAATTCTCGCCAACAAATGCTATTGAAATCTATAGAATTGGTTTACAATCAACCACAAATTCATCCGGTTAAAAGTGAAACATTATTTAGTTTTAACACAAAAGACTTAAAAGAAACTGTGGTTGAATTAAATGATACCTTAAAAAACATTAAGGGTAGTTAAATCTAAAAAGTTGGAAACAAGGTTAATAATGACTTTGTTGATAAGTAAAAAAAGTTAGAAATATTAATATTTTGAAATATGAAGTTAGAAAAAATTAAGTTAAAAAATTTTAGATGTTATAACACTGAAACAATCTTTATAATTGATGATTTGACTTGTATTATTGGAAAAAATGATATAGGTAAATCAACTATTATTGAAGCTTTAGACGCTTTCTTCAATGATAATATTGATGCTGGTGATTTATCCAGTAATGGAGATGGTAACACAATAGAAATAACGTGCTATTTTTCTGGATTGCCAAGTGAAATAATTCTAGATGCCACAGTTAAGACCTCGCCAAAAGAGGAAGGTATTTTGAATGAAGATGATCAATTAGAAATCACAAGAAGATTTAGTGTTGGCGCAACGGTTTCAAAATCAATATTTATTAATTGTTTGTACCCAATAGACCCTAGACTTGACAATTTATTAAGTTTAAAAAAAGACACACTAATTTTGAAAGCAGAAGAAGATTTGGGGATTGATTTAACAGGCGTTCTAAAAAATCAAAATCCAGCTTTAAGAAAAGCAATTCGAGATTTCGTTGGTGGTGAAAGAGCTTTAAAAGAGATTAAAGTAGATGGTAATTTGTCTTCCGAAAGTAACTTAAAAACTATTTGGAGTAAACTAAAATCGATGCTCCCAATTTTTACCTTATTTAAGGTCGATAAACCTTTAGATGATAAAGATAAAGACATTCAAGACCCGATGAAAAGCGCTATTGAAGAGACTTTGGCAATTCCTGAAATTAAAGTTTTATTGGAACAAATTGAAGAAAAAATTAAAGAGAAATCAACTGATGTTGCAGACAGAATTATTGAAAAAATAAAAGATATTGATAAGTCTTTGGCTGAAAAATTAAAATCTGATTTTAAGAAATCTCCAAGTTGGAAAAGTGTATTTGATTTAACCTTGCTAAATGAAAACAATATCCCATTAAATAAAAGAGGAAGTGGAGTGAGAAGATTGGTTTTGTTAAGTTTTTTTCAAGCACAAGCCGAAAAAAGAAAATTCGAAAATAATGCTCCATCAATTATTTATGCTATAGAAGAACCAGAAACTTCCCAGCACCCTAATCATCAATTATTACTTATTAAGTCATTAATTGAACTAGCCGAACAAAATAATACTCAAGTGGTATTTACATCGCATAGTGCTAATTTAGTAAGAGAAATACCGATAAGGTCTTTAAGATATATTTTGCAATCAGAAGCAGGATTAAACATAGAATATGGATTTGATTATGAAGCAGAAAAAGAAAATGAGGAAACTATTGATAAAATAATTAGTACTTTAGGTATTTTACCAAATCCTGCCGATAAAGTCAAAATTTTAGTTTTTGTTGAGGGCAATAATGATGTTAATGGATTAAAAAGGTTTAGTAAAATATTAAATGCAGAAGATGGTTTAATATTAGATTTAGATAATGACGATATTGCTTGGGTTATTACAGGCGGTTCATCATTAAAACACTATTTGGAGAATAAATATCTTGAGGGTTTAGGAAAACCACAATTTCACCTTTATGATAACGACAAACAAGATTACAGAGATGCTGTAATTAAAATAAATGCCGAAGGCAATCCCAATAAAGTAGCTTATAATACTACAAAAATTGAATTAGAAAATTATTTGCATCACGAAGCAATAAATGAGGCATATATTTCTCAAGGAAATAATTGTGCATTGACAGAGATACTAGATACAGATGATGTGCCTTCTAAAGTTGCTGAAAATTTGTATGTTTCTTCCGGTAATGATTGGGAAGCTTTAATTCCAGAAAAGAGAAAGGAAAAAGCTAGTAATAAAAAAGTATTTCTCAATACATTAGTAGTTGAGAAAATGACCGTAGATAGATTAAAATCAAGAGGTGGATATGACGAAGTAAGGCATTGGCTATCAGAAATAAAAAGATTGAAAAATTAATTAATTTGTACTGTTTTAAAAAATAAATAAAACCCAATCGAAGAATAAAAAAAGTATAAACGAAAACCAATAACCATAAAAACCAATACTATGAAAAACTATCATTTAACAAAAGAAGACGACCAGTGGAAACTTACTGGCGAAGGCAACGAAAGAGCATCAAAAGTATTTGAAACCAAAAAAGAAGCCGTACAACAAAGTGCTGAATTTTTAAAAAATAATCAAGGTGGTTCGCTCAAAATTCATTTAGAAAACGGTAGAATTCAAGAAGAAAGAACCTATCCTAAATCAAGCGACCCAAAAAAATCAAAAGGGTAAAGTTAAAAAAGATGATCAACATTCAAAACACCGAATTTAGCACCATTGTAAAACTAATACAAGAAGCACAAGGAAGAGTTAGACAATATACTAATACCGCTTTGGTAACATTATACTTTGATATTGGTAAAACAGTAAGCCAAAAAGTAGCAAAAGGTACTTGGGGTGATGGCACTGTACAACAATTAGCCGATTATATTCAGTCAGAAATACCTACATTAAAATCCTTTAATCGTAGGGGTTTATACCGT
>JAYVGC010000088.1:0-23282 GCA_043772535.1 Flavobacterium sp.
CCCGACGTTTGACTATTTGTATTGTCTATACAAAAAGTAACAGCGATACCTACTTGCGACAATGGCGTACCTGTATAAGAACATTGACCAAATGAGAAATAAAAACTGCTTAAAAGCGCTGAGAAAAAAAGTATTTTTTTTATCATAATTTTATGTGTAATAGTATTAGTGCATGCGTTGCAGCTAGTAAATTTAAAAAATTATTCGACATCATTTTATTTATCAAAGGTATTTTACTATTGAAAATGAGGTAATTGTATGCAAAAGTAGTATTTTTTTAATTAAATAAAACATTTACGGTAAAATTTACGAAAAATAAATTGAAATGGTTTTAATAGTATCAATTTGATTTGATTGGTAACCAAAAAATTCGTTATTTTAATAATTTTATAAATCTGATTGAATTGATTAAAAAAATATTGGAATCTCGATTATTTTGGTACTATATAAAAACCACAAGTAAACCGTATTCATCTAATTATTATTCTTTAAATGGTTAACATTTTAAAATCTCACTCACAACTATAGCAGAGCGCATTCGATTATACAGGCAGCAAAAAGGATTTTCACGAGCGGAACTGCAGAAAAATCTCATGTAAACAATAAAAGTCTATCTCATTATGAGTTGGGAAGTAGCATTCCGCCTGCTGATGCACTTGGTGTTTTTAGTACTGCCTTATTAACCGATGATAATATTGCTGTAAAGGATAAGCATTTATTACAAAAATTTGAAGTAATACAAGAAAAGAACGAAGAAGATAAAATTATTGTAACCCGATTTTTAGATTTAAACATTAGAGATTTTAAAACTAAAGAGGCTAACGCAAAATAAAAAATTATGAGAACACAAATTATACAAGATTATAACGGTTTGCAAACTGGTGTTTTTATCCCTATTGAAGATTGGGAAAATATAAAAAAGCACTATCCTAATATCGAAAAGGTAGACCAAGAACTACCACAATGGCAAAAAGACATTTTAGATGTTCGTTTGGCGGATTTAAACAATATTGATAAATTAGAACCGATTGACGAACTTTTTAAAGTTTTAGACGCAGAATGAGTTACACTGTAATTAACCACAAAGACGTTAAAAATGATGTGCTAGACGCCAAAGATTGGTATAAAAGCCAAAAAAAAGGTTTAGAAAAACGATTTGCTAGTGAAGTTAAAATCACGCTTAGCTACCTTATCAAAAATGCTTTGTTGTTTCAAGTAAAATACAAAACCATAAGAACTGCCTTTACAGAAGTTTTTCCTTATGATGTGCACTATCATCTTAATGAAGAAACGAAAACCATTACTATTTTAGGCCTATTTCATACTTCAATATCGCCCGGTAAATGGCTTAAACGATTGTAATAACCACAAAAAAACAGGCAAATTTTGCCTGTTTTTTTATTGCCCTTATTTACTTGGAACGCGAAAGGATTCGCGCAACAGCAGGGGCAAGTACGACTATGTTTAGGGGTTACGCATTATTCTTACTTTGTAGCGCTGGTAACGTCAGAGATTTTGTAAATACTATAGAAATAAAAATTATTCTCACATTGTTTACAAGTACACTACGTTTTAACCACAAAAAAACATGTAATTACGCCTATTTTTTTTCATTTTGTTTATACGTACAAGCGTCAGGCTTGCGCCAGCTTGGGTATTATACTTTGTTTGTGACTACGAAGTCAGAGACATTTGCCGTTTCTTAAAAAAATAAGCAACCCTTTTACAAGTTGCTTAATTATTTATTCACTGCAAAGTTACAAACTCAGCAGAGCAGTCCTAACTTTATTCACTCTCGAACAGTTGGCAAAAGAAGCTCTTTTAAAAGTTGGTTTTTGTTTTATTTATTTACCCTCAAAGTCAGGAGATTTTTCGGAGCTGGGGTTTGTATAAAAAGACTTTGTAAATCCATTCTAACTTCATTTAATCTCCGCAGCATGAGGATAACTTACAACCCAGTTCATTCTATCTAATTCTTTTTTTGAGTATTTATAAAATTTGGCGTTTTTTCTATAAATAATACTGTCCATGTTTTTGTAGAAATTCTCTTTATCTATTGTGTTATATATGTATATGTATAAAATAGAATCACAAGAAAAATCATCCATTTCATCAGATAAATAGTTTCTAACTATTGGAGAGCTTTCATGAAAAGAATTAAATTCTTGTGGAGCGGAAACAGTTTTGTAAACAAAATTACCATTATTATTTATCTTTATAAAAATTTCATAACAAATATCCGCTGTTGAATTGTTTCTTATTATCAATTTATCTTTATGATATGAACATCCTAAAAATACAAAGAAAAACAAAAGAACTATTTTTTTCATGTCTATAACAATTATTTAAAGGGATTATGTATTGTGTCTGACTCACGGCTATGCATCCACCACATTCTATTTGCTTGCGTTTCAGTATGAAAATGTGACGCTTCCTTCGGGTTATGAGTTGCTGCAAAAACAAGGCTTGGTATAGCAACTTTTAGCCAATAGGATTTGAAACCTAACATTCTATACTGTAGCACATGTCCAGGTTCATGTACATTGTAATATTTCAATTTTGACCCACCTATAGGGTACACTACAACTGGTCCAGGCGTGAAAGCACCATTAAAAGCTAAAACGCTTTCATATTCATCAACTCCCTTATGATTACCTACATATTCAAAAAGTTTTATTTTACTAATATCGGCATTACTACCGAAAAGGGACATACCGCCAGCCCCAGCCCCACCAAAATTCCAGTCTCTATTTTTAAAATCAATTCTCTTACTACCAAAATCATTTTTCCAACCTATTGTTACTTCTTGCAAAACGCTACCGTTCGCAGCTGCACCATCGCCTGTAATTTTTGTAGCAATCGCCCAATCGCCCATGCTGGGACTTTTGTACAAGTGTCCCTCAAAACCCCCAGCAACCCAACGCAACGCAGCGCCAAACCACGAATACCCGCCATCAGGATCAATAGAATTTGTTGGATTATTCCCCATCCCTAAATAGGGGCTGGCATATTGCCCATAAGGGTCAGGCGAAAGCCACCTTCCAATTCTACCATCCCAAAGACGCAGCTGAAAGGCCTCCATACCTAGTTCAGGATCCAGCTCTTGACCTTGAAAGTTGTAACGGTAGCCACTCATGCTGTTACGCTCAGGCAATTGTTCTCCAAACGGGTAATAATCCGCATAAGAAAGAATAGAGGGCTCTCCATTATTACTTGCTATTACAGCTCGTACATTACCTAAATGATCGGTAATTTCGTAGCTTTCTGAACCAAACAATCTATTCTCACGACCCAATCTGCTCAATCCGTAAATAGGCAACTCAATTTGTGCTACGGTTGTGCTTGCAACATTTTTCAAATAGACCGCCATTGTATTACCTGATAAATCAAGCGCATAAAAGGTGGTGTTTTGCAACATATAAGGTAAAGCAGTGTTGTAACTTTCTTTCTTGATTCGTTGCCCTCGCTCGTTGTAAAAGAACTTCACGACCGTATTAGGTCCTTTTTTTACTTCGGTAACTAATCCTTGCGTGTTGTAAAAGTAATATAAATTTTCGGAAATATTTTGTGTAAGTTGCCCGATGGCATCATAAACATAATTCCCCAGTGCTTGTGTTCCTATGTCATTAGCATTAGTAGCAACTCCAGCTGCATCGGCAACACTATTCAATTGGTTTGTATTGGTAGTGTAGGTATAGGCTAAATTATCTTGCATTGCTCCGGTAGCAGTACTGCGTTGCAGGGTTTTTATATTACCATTAGCATCATAACTAAGTGCCGATTCGTTAAAACTACTCGTTGGGGCAATAATTGCGGTACTTGCATTTGTAAGTTTTGGGAGTAAAAAACAGTGCCATCGGGTTTTTTTAATCGTACAGTAACACCTGATGTTATATTAGTTGGTACTTGTTGAATTGGGTTGACGTCTCTATCAAATAATGATTTAATAGGAGCTTTAATTACTAGGTTGTATAATAACAAATAAAGATTATAAGTTATATTCGGTATTACCCAAAAAAAGTACCGAAAAAAAATGCGCTTTATAATAAAAAGTTTACTATAAATTACAATAAAAAAAAATTTACAGAATCACACAGGTGTAACATACATCTAAAATACAAATAAGAGAAGGGAACTTTAAACTTAAATTTTATACATCGAAACAAAAAAAATTAAATTATAAACAAAAAGGATAAACTTTAACAAGTTTATCCTTCTTTACTTTATTATAATAAAGCGTACTATTCAGTAGCCTCTTCAACCTTGTCGGTTGTAGTTTCAACATCGATAGCATCAACAACGTCTGATTTAGCCTTTCCACCTCTACGGCTTTTGGCTTTTTTTACCTCACGCTTCCCACCATTATATAATTCATTAAAATCTACTAGTTCGATCATTGCCATATCGGCATTATCACCTAAACGATTACCAACCTTAATAATACGCGTGTAACCACCAGGGCGGTCACCTACCTTAGCAGCAACTTCTCTAAACAATTCCGTAACACCATATTTATTTCTTAAATAAGAAAAAACAGTACGACGATTGTGCGTAGTATCCTCTTTTGATTTTGTAATAAGTGGCTCAACAAATTGTTTAAGAGCTTTTGCTTTAGCAACAGTAGTGTTGATACGCTTGTGCTCGATTAACGAGCATGCCATATTTGCCAACATCGATTTACGGTGACCCGTTTGTCTGCTAAGGTGATTGAATTTTTTTCCGTGTCTCATTTTAAATACTTTTTAACTTGAAAAGAACTAGTCTTTATCTAATTTATATTTTGACAAATCCATTCCAAACGTTAAATTTTTAATGGCAACCAATTCATCTAACTCAGTTAGTGATTTTTTACCAAAGTTACGGAACTTCATTAAATCATGTTTATTAAACGATACTAAGTCACCTAAAGTATCGACTTCTGCTGCTTTTAGGCAATTTAATGCTCTTACAGATAAATCCATATCAACAAGTTTAGTTTTTAACAACTGTCGCATGTGTAAAGACTCCTCGTCATATGAATCCGTTTGGGCTATTTCGTCAGCCTCAAGTGTAATTCTCTCATCAGAAAATAACATGAAGTGATGAATTAAAACTTTTGCAGCTTCTGTTAAAGCATCTTTTGGATTGATAGATCCGTCGGTTTTTATTTCAAAAACCAGCTTTTCATAATCTGTTTTTTGTTCTACACGAAAATTTTCAATAGCATATTTCACATTTTTTACCGGTGTAAAAATAGAATCGGTAAAAATGGTACCCATTTGTGCATTTTGCTTTTTGTTTTCCTCTGCCGGTACGTATCCTCTACCTTTTTCAATAGTTAATTCAAGATTAAAATTAACTTTTGTATCCAAATTACAAATTACTAAATCGGGATTTAAAATTTGAAAACCTGAAATAAATTTTTGGAAGTCACCCGCAGTAATAACGTCTTTCCCTGTTAGCGAAATAGTTACCGATTCGTTGTCTATATCTTCAATTTGACGTTTGAAACGTACTTGTTTAAGATTTAAAATGATTTCAGTAACATCTTCTACCACTCCTGGAATAGTTGAAAACTCGTGTTCAACACCTTCTAGTCGTATTGATGTAATTGCGTAACCCTCAAGAGCAGAAAGTAAAACTCTGCGAAGTGCGTTACCAACTGTCAATCCATAACCTGGTTCTAAAGGTCTAAATTCGAATTTACCTTCAAAATCGGTAGAATCGATCATTATCACTTTATCGGGTTTTTGAAAATTAAATATTGCCATAATTTCGACTGGTGTCAATTGTTATTTATTGTACAACTCGACTATAAGTTGCTCCTTGATGTTTTCAGTAATTTGGATTCTAGCCGGAATCGAAACAAACGTACCTTGCTTGGTATCATCGTTCCAAGTCATCCACTCATAGTTGTGAGAAGATGCCGCTAAAGAACTTGCAATTGCTTCTAGTGACTTCGACTTTTCACGTACTGCTACTACATCACCTGGTTTTAGGTGATACGACGGAATATTTACTAATTCACCGTTAACGGTAATGTGTCGGTGTGACACAATTTGCCGGGCTGCTCTTCTTGAAGAGGCAATTCCTAATCGGTACACCACATTATCTAAACGCGCTTCACACAATTGCAATAAAATTTCTCCGGTTACCCCTTTAGAGGCAGCCGCTTTTTCAAATAAATTTCTAAATTGTTTTTCAAGAATACCGTACGTGTACTTAGCCTTCTGCTTTTCCATCAATTGTACTGCATATTCTGATTTTTTACCTCTCTTCTTAGACATTCCATGTTGTCCGGGTGGGTAATTTCTTTTTTCGAAGGCTTTGTCATCTCCGAATATTGCTTCGCCAAATTTACGAGCAATTTTAGTACTAGGACCAGTATATCTTGCCATTTTAATTGTTTTTAGACAGTGGATATGAATTCAGGTCTAAATCCTTCGATATCCGTTAATCTATCTTTGTTTATACTTAATTATACTTATGTTGACTAATCAACGAGCAGTATTTAAACTCGACGTCTTTTTGGTGGACGACAACCGTTGTGAGGCATTGGAGTAACGTCGATAATTTCTGTTACTTCAATTCCTGAATTGTGCAAAGATCGGATAGCTGACTCACGTCCGTTTCCTGGTCCTTTTACATATACTTTTACTTTCTTTAAACCAGCTTCTAAAGCTACTTTACCACAATCTTCTGCTGCCATTTGAGCTGCGTATGGAGTGTTCTTTTTAGAACCTCTAAAGCCCATTTTGCCTGCTGAAGACCATGAAATAACTTCGCCTTTTTTATTAGTCAAAGAAATGATGATATTATTGAAGGTAGCACTAATGTGCGCTTCACCCGTTGATTCAATAATAACTTTACGTTTTTTTGCTGCTACTTTAGCCATACTATTTGTTATTTAGTTGCTTTTTTCTTGTTTGCAACAGTTTTTCTTTTCCCTTTTCTAGTTCTAGAATTATTCTTAGTTCGTTGACCACGTAATGGTAAACCTGAACGATGACGAATTCCTCTATAACATCCGATATCCATTAAACGTTTGATGTTTAATGAAGTTTCGGAACGAAGTTCACCTTCAATTTTGTAAAATGACATCGCGTCACGGATCCCCGCAATTTGATCATCATTCCAATCTTGAACTTTGATATCTTGGCTAACTTGAGCTTTATTTAAAACCTCAATTGACCTACTTTTTCCTACTCCGAAGATATAGGTAAGTGCTATAACACCTCTCTTGTTTTTAGGTATATCTACCCCAGCTATTCTTGCCATAACTACCCTTGTCTTTGTTTAAATCTAGGATTCTTTTTGTTGATTACGTATAATCTTCCTTTTCTGCGAACGATAATGCACTCGGCACTACGCTTCTTTACTGATGTTCTTACTTTCATTTTTTTAAGCTTTACGCTTTCAGCTACTAGCACTTAACCCTTAGTAATAAATATAAACCTTATTGCTAATTGCCCATAGCTAATTGCCAATTGCAATTTAATATCTATAAGTAATTCTTGCTTTAGACAAATCGTAAGGACTCATTTCTAGTTTTACCTTATCACCAGGTAATAATTTAATATAATGCATACGCATTTTTCCAGATATGTGAGCGATAACGATGTGTCCATTTTCTAATTCAACACGAAACATTGCATTTGATAATGCTTCTATAATTGCGCCGTCTTGTTCTATTGCTGATTGTTTTGCCATAAAAATTAAGCTACTGCTTTTCTATTTTTACCTGTTTTCATTAAACCATCGTATTCTCTGTTCAATAAATAAGTATTTACTTGCTGAATAGTATCAATTGCAACACCTACCATTATAATAAGGGAAGTACCACCAAAAAACATCGCCCATGACTGTTGCACACCTAATGCCACCACTACCGCAGGAAATATTGCTATTAATGCTAAAAATAATGAGCCTGGAAAAGTAATTAATGACATAATTTTATCAAGATAATCAGCTGTTTCAATTCCAGGCTTAACGCCAGGAATAAAACCACCGCTTCTCTTTAAATCATCAGCCATTTTACTAGTAGGTATTGTAATAGCCGTGTAGAAAAATGTAAACACAATGATGAGCAATGCAAAGACAAGATTATACCAAAAACCAAACATGTTAGTAAATGCACCAGCGATAGATTTAGATGTTTCTGACTGTGATAAACCGGCCAATGCAGCAGGTACAAACATAATCGCTTGCGCGAAAATAATTGGCATGACACCAGAAGCATTTAATTTCAACGGAATATACTGACGATTTCCTTCTAAAGCATCTTGATCAAAATCACCCGCCGTTGTTCTTCTTGCATATTGTACCTGAATTTTACGAACCGCCATCACTAATAAAATACAAGCTACGATAACAAGCAACCACACAATTATTTCAAATATAAGAATCATAGGCCCACCATTATCATTAGTTACACGAGAAGTAAATTCTTGTATGATAGCTTGAGGTAATCTAGCCAAAATTCCGACCATTATTAATAGTGAAATACCATTTCCAATTCCCTTATCTGTAATTTTTTCACCCAACCACATCGCAAAGATAGTACCTGTTGTGAGGATCAATACAGACGAGAAAAGAAATGAGAACGAATCAGAACCTAATAAGAAAGCACTTTGGGGTATGGTTTGGTACAAGTTATAAATGTAACCAGGACCTTGCAATAAAGTAATTGCAATGGTTAACCACCGTGTTATTTGGTTTAACTTTTTTCTACCACTTTCACCATCTTTTTGTAGTTTTTGTAAGTACGGAATCGCCATACCCATTAATTGAACTACAATAGATGCCGAAATGTAAGGCATAATTCCTAATGCTAATACGGACGCTTTTGAAAAAGCACCACCTGTAAACATATCAAGTATTGAACCAATACCTTGCTTGGTTTGACCTGCTAAACCAGTTAACTGGGTAGCGTCAATTCCGGGCAAGGTAACATGAGCTCCAAATCGATATACAAGTAGCAAACCTAAAGTAACTAAAATTCTATTTTTTAGCTCTTCAATTTTCCACACATTAAGAAACGATTGTATAAAATTCTTCATACTTGTATTAATTACAATGTTATAGCTTCACCACCAACAGCCTCAATTGCAGCTTTTGCAGTTGCAGTAAATTTGTGAGCAGTAACTTTAAGTTTAGTTTTTAATACACCACGACCTAAAATTTTAACTAATTCTGTTTTTGTACACAAACGATTTGCAACAAGTACCGAAAAATCAACAGTATCTGTTATTGTACCGTTATCTACTAACAATTGTAATGAATCAAGATTAACACCTTGGTGCTCGATTCTGTTAATATTCGTAAAACCAAACTTAGGCACACGACGTTGCAAAGGCATTTGACCTCCCTCAAAACCAATCTTTTTAGAATAACCAGATCGAGATTTTGCTCCTTTGTGACCACGTGACGCAGTACCACCTTTTCCAGAACCTTCACCTCTACCTAATCGTTTGTTTTGATTGTGCGTAGAACCCTCAGCAGGTTGTAAGTTACTTAAATTCATAACTATAATTGTTATTAAGCTTCTGTTACAGAAACTAAGTGTTGAACTTTATTTATCATTCCAAGGATTGTTGGGTTTGAATCATGTTCTACAACCTGATTCATTTTACGAAGACCTAAAGCCTCCAAACCTCTTTTCTGAGTTAGCGGGCAATTGATTTTGCTTCTAACCTGTTTTACTAATAATTTAGCCATAATATCCTTGAATTAACCTTTAAAAACTTTTTCTAAAGAAACGCCTCTTTGTTTTGCAACTGTATAAGCACTTCTCATTTGTAATAATGCGTCAAAAGTTGCCTTTACCACATTGTGTGGATTTGACGACCCTTGCGATTTAGATAATACGTCGTGAATACCTACTGATTCAAGTACCGAACGAACGGCACCACCAGCAATAACTCCAGTACCATGTGACGCAGGCATCAAAAATACTCGAGCTCCACCAAATTTACCTTTTTGTTCGTGGGGAACAGATTGACCACTCAAAGGTATTCGTACCAAATTTTTCTTTGCATCTTCTACCGCTTTCGCAATAGCTTCTGAAACATCTTTTGATTTACCTAATCCGTGACCAACTACACCGCTTTCATCACCTACCACAACAATCGCAGAAAAGCCAAAAGCTCTACCTCCTTTTGTTACTTTGGTAACACGATTTACACTTACCAAACGATCTTTTAATTCAAGACCAGAAGGTTTTACTAATTCTACATTTTTGTATTTAGACATAATATATTAGAATTTTAATCCAGCGGCTCTTGCGCCTTCTGCTAATGATTTAATACGGCCATGGTATAAATAACCTCCTCTATCAAAGGTTATTGTATCTATCCCAGCAGCTAAAGCTTTTTCAGCAATAAGTTTCCCTACTATTGCAGCAACTTCAACATTTGTTCCTTTAGAATCTACTCCTTTATCTCTAGATGAAACAGCAGCTAATGTAGCTCCGTTAACATCATCAATTAATTGTGCGTAAATTTCTTTGTTACTTCTGAATACAGAAAGTCTTGGTCGGGTGGCAACACCGCTAACAATTTTTCTTATTCTATACTGAATTCTCTGTCTTCTATCCGACTTCGTTAATGACATAATCTTAAATTTTATTATGCTGATTTACCAGCTTTTCTTCTTAATACTTCACCTACGAACTTGATACCTTTTCCTTTGTAAGGTTCTGGCTTACGGAAATTTCTAATTTTAGCAGTAACCTGTCCTAATAATTGCTTATCGAAAGAAGTTAATTTAATAATCGGATTTTTTCCTTTTTCAGATATAGTTTCAACAGTAACTTCTTTTGCTACTTCTAAAACAATGTTATGTGAGTACCCAAGTGCTAAATCAAGTTTTTGTCCTTGATTTGAAGCTCTGTATCCTACACCAACAAGTTCTAACTCTTTCGTAAACCCATTTGTAACTCCATTAACCATATTATTGATTAATGACCGATACAAACCGTGCTTAGATCGTTGGTCTTTTTGATCATTATGTCTTTCAACGATAACCTGATCACCTTCTACTTTAACAGCTACATCAAAATACTCTTGAGTTAGTTGTCCAAGTTTACCTTTAACTGTAATTATTCCATCGGCTACACTAACTGTTACGCCTTCTAGAATTGTTACTGGATTTTTTCCTATTCTTGACATCGTTTGGTTATAATTAATTAGTATACGTAACAGATAACTTCACCACCTACATTACTTTGTCTAGCCTGCTTTCCGGTCATTAAACCTTTCGAAGTTGAAACGATAGCAATTCCTAAACCATTCAAAATTCTAGGAATCTTAGAGGCACCTGCATATTTACGCAAACCTGGTTTACTAATTCTTTGAATATCTTTAATTACTGACTCTTTGGTATCTTTATCGTACTTTAAAGCTATTTTCACCTCACCTTGAACGGTATCAGTTTCAAATTTGTAACTCAAGATATAACCTTGATCAAATAAAATTTTTGTGATTTCTTTCTTCATATTAGAAGCAGGAATCGACACCACCTTATGATTGGCACGATATGCGTTTCTAATACGAGTAAGATAATCCGCGATGGGATCTGTATACATTTGTATTGATTTGCGGCTTTGGTTTTCTTTGGGACCATCCCATCGAACCTTAAACCAGTTTATACTTAAATTTTGATAAAATAAATTTTACCAAGATGCTTTTTTAACGCCAGGAATTAAACCTTGATTTGCCATTTCACGGAAAGTAACACGTGAAAGTCCAAATTGACGCATATATCCTCTCGGTCTACCTGTTAACTTACAACGATTGTGCAAACGAACTGGAGAAGCATTTTTTGGTAATTTTTGTAAACCTACGTAATCTTTAGCTTCTAACAAAGCTTTTCTTTTTTCAGCGTACTTTACTACCGTTTTTTCTCTTTTCACCTCACGGGCTTTCATTGATTCTTTAGCCATAATTTAGTTCTTTTTAAAAGGTAAACCCAATTCTGTTAATAACGACTTAGCTTCTTTATCAGTAGCAGCAGATGTTACAAAAGTAATATCCATACCCGATATTTTATTTACTTTATCAATATCAATTTCAGGAAAAATGATCTGTTCTAAAACACCTAAATTATAATTACCTCGACCATCAAAACCTGTGGCTTTGATACCACTAAAGTCGCGTACACGTGGAAGCGACGAAGTTACAAGTCTGTCTAAAAACTCATACATTTTTTCACCACGTAACGTTACTTTCGCTCCAATTGGCATCCCTTTTCTAAGTTTAAAAGATGCAACATCTTTTTTAGAAATTGTAGAAACAGCCTTCTGCCCAGTAATCTTGGTTAATTCATCAACAGCATAATCTACTAATTTCTTATCTGAAACAGCAGCACCTACACCACGGCTTAAAACGATTTTTTCCAATTTAGGAACTTGCATTACATTTTTGTATCCGAATTCTTCCTTCAAAGCAGCAATAATTCTGCTTTTATATTCTTCTTTTAGTCTTGGAATATAGCCCATAATTATAGTACTTGATTAGATTTTTTTGAAAATCTCACTTTTTTATCGCCATCCATTCTCGTACCAGTTTTAGTTATCTCCTTTGATTTTGGATCAATTAGAGATAAGTTGGATATTTGAATAGGAGCTTCTTTTTTAACGATTCCACCTTGTGGACTCTTAGCACTTGGCTTCGTATGCTTAGAAACCATATTTACGCCTTCTACAATCGCTTTATTTTTATCAACCAATATTTTAGTGATTTTACCCTCCGACCCTTTGTGATCGCCAGCAATAATTCTAACTACATCGCCTGATTTAATTTTTAACTTTGTCATCATTATAAATATTAAAGCACTTCAGGTGCTAATGATACAATTTTCATGAATTGTTTTTCACGAAGTTCTCTGGCAACAGGACCAAAAACACGAGTTCCTCTCATTTCTCCCGCAGCATTTAACAAAACGCAAGCGTTATCGTCAAATCTGATGTAAGAACCGTCGGCTCTGCGCACTTCTTTTTTGGTTCTAACCACAACTGCAGTCGAAACAGTACCTTTTTTAACGTTTCCGTTAGCGGTTGCATCTTTGATTGAAACTACAATTTTATCTCCAACAGAGGCATAACGACGTTTCGTTCCTCCTAATACACGGATGGTCAAAACTTCTTTTGCTCCTGTGTTATCTGCGACTTTAAGTCTTGATTCTTGTTGTACCATAATTATTTAGCTCTTTCAATAATTTCAACTAATCTCCAACATTTTAATTTACTTAAAGGTCGTGTTTCCATAATCTTTACCGTATCTCCTATGTTGCAATCATTTGTTTCGTCGTGTGCGATATACTTTTTAGTTTTCAACACGAACTTACCGTACATTGGGTGCTTCACTCTTCGAGTTTCAGAAACAACGATAGATTTCTCCATTTTGTTGCTTGTCACAGTCCCAATTCTTTCTTTTCTTAAATTTCTCTTTTCTTCCATCGTTCAGCAGGATTAGTCTCTTTTGCTTAATTCGGTTGCCATTCTAGCTATTGATCTTCTCATCGTTCTGATTTGAAGTGGATTCTGGATAGGCGAAATCGTGTGTGCCGATTTTAAATCCGAATATGCTTTTTTTACCTGAGTAAAATTAGCCTGTAAATCAGCTGTTGACAGATTACTTATTTCTGATTGTTTCATAATAAATTACTTATGCTTCGAAATCTCGAGCGACGATGAATTTAGTTTTTACTGGTAATTTTTGTGCCGCTAGTCGTAAAGCTTCTTTAGCAACCGATAATGGCACTCCACCAACTTCAAACATAATTCGTCCAGGTTTAACAATTGCAGCCCAATATTCTACTGCACCTTTTCCTTTACCCATACGTACTTCAAGAGGCTTTTTAGTTATCGGTTTGTCTGGAAATATTTTGATCCACAACTGACCTTCTCTTTTCATAAAACGAGTGGCAGCAATACGTGCCGCTTCGATTTGTCTTGAAGTTAAGAACATTCCGTCTTCGTGAACTGATTTAATTCCAAACATTCCATTTGAAAGTTCATGCCCACGTTGTGAGTTCCCCTTCATTTTACCTTTTTGTACCTTACGGTATTTTGTTCTTTTAGGCTGTAACATTTTTCTTAAATTTTTAAATAATTACTTTCTTTTTCTAGCGTCTGGCTTTCCATTTCCACTTTTGTTGAACGGTTTACGATCACCACGTGGGTTATCATTACCTTTTCCACTTCCGCCACCAACACCAGCTTGTTTTTTATCCATGCCTACTAATGGTGAAAGATCTCTTTTGCCATACACTTCGCCTTTCATAATCCACACTTTGATTCCCATTCTACCATAAGTAGTGTGCGCCTCAGCAAGTGCATAATCAATATCGGCTCGGAAAGTTGATAAAGGAACTCTTCCTTCTTTAAAACCTTCTGAACGAGCCATTTCGGCACCGTTCAAACGACCAGAAATTAAAACCTTAATTCCTTCTGCATTCATTCTCATAGACGCAGCAATAGCCATTTTGATAGCTCTTCGGTAAGAAATACGATTTTCAATTTGACGTGCAATGCTTGTCGCAACTAGATAAGCATCTAACTCAGGTCTTTTGATTTCAAAGATGTTGATTTGCACCTCTTTATCAGTAACTTTTTTAAGTTCTTCTTTTAACTTGTCTACCTCTTGTCCGCCTTTTCCAATAATAATACCAGGTCTAGCAGTAGTGATAGTAACGGTTACAAGTTTTAAAGTTCTTTCAATAATTACTTTTGATACACTTGCTTTAGATAAACGAGCATGAATATACTTTCTGATTTTATAATCCTCAGCAATTTTATCGCCGTAATCATTTCCACCATACCAGTTTGAATCCCATCCTCTGATGATTCCAAGTCTATTTCCAATTGGATTTGTCTTTTGTCCCATCTTTATTAATTTGCTTGTGTGTTATCGGTTGATCCTAATACGATTGTAACGTGATTAGAACGTTTTCTTATTCTGTGTGCTCGTCCTTGAGGTGCTGGACGAAGTCTTTTCAACATCATTCCACCATCTACTCGAATTTCTTTTATAAATAAGCCTGCTTCTTCCATACTAGCATCTTCGTTTTTCTGCACCCAATTGTTGATTGCTGATTTTACCAAAGTTTCTAATTTTCTTGAAGCTTCTTTTGAGCTAAATCTTAATATATTTAGGGCTCTTTCCACTTTCTGACCTCTTACCAAATCTGCTACTAAGCGCATTTTTCTAGGTGAAGTAGGGCAGTTATTCAATTTTGCAAAAGCGATCGACTTGTTAGCCTCTTTTCTTGCGTCTGCTGTTTCTCTTTTACGAACTCCCATTGCTTCTTATTTTTTACCTTTATTTTTTGCTCCCGAGTGACCTCTAAATGATCTTGTTGGTGAAAATTCTCCTAATTTGTGTCCTACCATGTTCTCAGTTACATAAACCGGAACAAATTGACGACCATTGTGTACTGCGATAGTTTGTCCAACAAAATCTGGGGTAATCATCGATGCTCTAGACCATGTCTTTACAACACCTTTATTACCTTTTTCAATATTTTCTTGAACTTTTTTATCTAACTTGTAGTGTACAAAAGGTCCTTTCTTTAACGAACGTGCCATATCTATCTAATTATTTCTTTCTGCGTTCAACAATATATTTATTACTTGGGTTTTGTTTAGAACGAGTTCTATACCCTTTAGCAGGAATACCATTTCTAGAACGAGGGTGCCCACCTGATGAACGTCCTTCTCCACCACCCATCGGGTGATCAACAGGATTCATTGCAACTGGTCTTGTTCTTGGTCTTCTTCCTAACCATCTGCTTCTACCTGCTTTACCAGATACAATTAATTGATGATCAGAATTAGATACTGCTCCAATTGTTGCGGCACACGTCAACAAGATTAATCTTGTTTCGCCTGATGGCATTTTAATTGTCGCATACTTCCCGTCTCTTGCCATTAATTGAGCAAAAGTTCCAGCGCTTCTTGCAATAGTAGCACCTTGACCAGGTCGCAGTTCGATACATGAAATTACTGTTCCTAACGGAATTTTAGCTAAAGGCATTGCATTTCCAATTTCTGGAGCTGCACCTTCGCCTGAAGTTAGTGTTTGACCAACTTTCATTCCATTTTGGGCAATAACATACGTTTTTTCTCCATCAGCATACCAAAGTAAAGCGATGAAAGCCGTTCTGTTTGGATCGTACTCGATTGATTTAACAGTAGCTGGAATTCCAACTTTAGTTCTTTTAAAATCAATGATACGATACTTTTGTTTGTGACCACCGCCTGTATAACGCATGGTCATTTTTCCTTGACTATTTCTACCTCCAGAGTTATTTTTCGGTGCGATTAATGAACGCTCCGGCTTATCAGTTGTAATAGCGTCAAAACTATTCACAACTCTAAATCGCTGACCTGGGGTAATAGGTTTTAATTTTCTTACTGACATCTTAGTGTATTAGATATTGTTGTAAAAATCTATTGATTCTCCTTCTTTTACTTGAACAATTGCTTTTTTGTAAGCATTTGTTTTAGCACTTATTAAACCACTTTTAGTGTATTTAGTAGAACGATCTGGTCTAACATTCATTGTATTTACATTTACAACCGTAATTCCATAAGCAGCCTCAACAGCTTTCTTGATCTGAATTTTGTTTGCTTTTTTATCTACAACGAAACCAAAACGATTGAACAGCTCACCACCTTTTGTGATTTTTTCTGTAACTATAGGTTTTATAATGATACTCATGACTTCTTATTTGCTTAAATTTTCTTCAATTCCTTCTAAAGAACCCTCTAAAAGCACTAAATTATTTGCATTTAAAATAGCGTAAGTACTTAATTCTGAGTTAGTTACTACACTAGTTGCCTTTAAATTGCGTGACGACAAATATACATTTTTATTTGAATCACCCAACACAAATAGAGATTTTTTATTTTCTAAGCCTAAATCAGTCAAAACTTTAATAAATTGTTTTGTATTTGGGGCATCAAAGGTAAAATCTTCAACTACTACTAAATTAGCTTCCTTCATTTTGATTGCGAAAGCCGATTTACGTGCTAATCGTTTCAAAGATTTGTTTAATTTGAAAGAATAACTTCTTGGTCTTGGACCAAAAACTGTTCCTCCACCTTTAAACAAAGGATTTTTGATACTTCCTGCACGCGCAGTTCCGGTACCTTTTTGTTTTTTAATTTTTCGAGTACTACCTGCAACTTCAGCTCTTTCTTTTGCTTTATGCGTTCCCTGACGTTGATTAGCCAAGTATTGCTTAACATCTAAATAAACTGCATGCTTGTTAGGCTCAATACCATATACTGCATCAGAAAGTGTAACTTTTCTTCCAGTATCTTTTCCGGTGATATCTACTACTTTTACTTCCATTACTTCTGAATGATTACATAAGAGTTTTTGCAACCAGGAATTGCTCCTTTAACGATTAGTAGGTTCTTTTCAGTAACTACTTTCAAAACTCTTAAATTTTGAACTTTAACATTGTCGCCTCCCATACGACCAGCCATACGCATTCCCTTGAATACTCTGGATGGATATGATGACGCTCCTACTGATCCTGGCGCTCTTAATCGGTTGTGCTGACCGTGAGTTGCTTGTCCTACCCCACCAAAACCGTGACGTTTTACAACCCCTTGAAAACCTTTACCTTTAGATACACCTGATACATCTACAAACTCTCCTTCTTCAAAAATAGACACATCTATAACGTCTCCTAATTTTGATTCTGTTGCGAAATTTTCGAATTCAACGACTTTTTTCTTAGCCACAGTTCCAGCTTTTGAAAAGTGACCAACGGCCGCTTTTGTGGAATGTTTCTCACTTTTGTCATCGAAACCCAATTGCAACGCTTCATACCCGTCAACACCTTTGGTTCTGACTTGGGTAACTACGCACGGACCAGCCTCAATAACAGTACATGGAATGTTTTTTCCATTCTCGTCAAAAAGACTTGTCATGCCGATTTTTCTACCGATTAACCCAGACATATTAAACTATTTAATTAATTAATTTTGAGCACGACGCATATCGCCTCTTTTGAGGGTGCAAATATACAATTAAAATCGTATTTACAAAATTTAAATAAAAAGTTTTGAACAAAGCTTTAAGTCCCACTTTTTATCTTAAAATAAGATTGATTTTGCTTTTCATAAATTCAGTGATTGTTAAGAAATAAATTTATTTATTTTTTAATTCACTAATTTCTAGTCGCAATTGATGAAACATATCCTTAACATTCATAACCCCCAAATCGTCAGGTTGAAATTCTTGGGTACAAAAATTACAAACGTGTTCCCAAATCTCAATAATTTCACTTAATTTTACTTCATATGGTTTATAAACAGTATTGTCAGAATGGAATAAAAATACAGTTTCACTCTCGGGTTTTCGATATAATCTTTTATAAACGATGCCGTCGTTTTTACTCAAAACGACATACGTTTTGCCCTCTTTTACATCAGTACTTTTTTCTATATAACGACCCACTACAAACGATTTGTCGTTGTGCGGTGGCATCGAATCGCCTTCTATAGGAAAAGCCCTAAATTTTCCCTTGGTTAAAAAAGGCAAGTGCATTTGTTGCAGTTTTTCAATAAACTCGGGGTCACTATAACCGCTCAAATAGCCTGCTTTTGCTTTATAGGGCAAAATTTCAATATAATCTCTACCCGATTTATCTATTGTAATAGGAAGTAAGATGCGGTTATCTTCCATTTTTAATAAACTATCAATCGGAATTTTTTGTAAATCAACATTAATTAAAATATCAATGCTTACGTGAAAATATTTTGATATGCGCTTTAAAATTTCAAACGGAGGCTCACTTTTACCTTCTTCATATTTGGCAAAACGCACCCTTGTAATTATTAAATCTTCGGCCAATTTTTGTTGTGAAATACCCGTTTGATTGCGCAACAGTCGTATGTTATCTGAGAATAATGACATTGATATAATTTATATCAACAAATATACTATTATTTGATACAAAATGAAATAATTTTGTAAAAATAAAACACACTTTTTTTAAATATTTTTTTTTTAAATTCAATGAGTAGAGCAATAGTACATATGGATATGGATGCCTTTTTCGTTTCTTGCGAGCGGCTAATTAACCCAAAGTTAACAGGTTTACCATTAATTATTGGGGGCAGTTCAGATCGGGGTGTGGTAGCATCTTGCTCTTACGAAGCCCGAAAATTTGGCGTTCGATCAGCGATGCCTATAAAATATGCACTACGCCTTTGCCCGCAAGCAGCTGTAATTAAAGGCGATATGGAACACTACTCAAATAAATCGCACGAAATAACTTCTATTTTAGAAAACGTAGCTCCATTGGTTGAAAAAGCAAGCATCGACGAATTTTATTTGGACCTAACCGGAATGGATAAATTTTTTGGGTGCTATAAATGGACGTCCGAACTAGCTACAAAAATAAATAAAGAAACCGGACTACCCATCAGTTTTGCCTTATCTGTAAACAAAACAGTATCTAAAATAGGCACAGGCGAAGCAAAACCATTAGGCAAACTAGAAATTATTGAAACCAACGTAAAACCATTTTTAAACCCACTGCCTATTCAAAAAATACCAATGCTGGGCGATGTAACTTTTCAATTACTATCGCGCATAGGCATCAGAAATATTCAAACATTAGCCCAAATGCCCGTCGAAGTATTGCAACAAATGATTGGTAAAAACGGCACCGAAATCTGGAAAAAAGCCAACGGAATAGATAACAACCCCGTAGAACCTTATACCGAACGAAAATCAATATCAACCGACCACACTTTTGAAACCGACACCATAAATATTCATCAAATAAAAGCACTAATTACCGCAATGGTCGAAAAACTATCCTATCAATTGCGCACCGAAAGCTTTTTAACATCAACAGTAATAGTCAAAATAAGATACAATAATTTTGATACCGAAACCAAGCAAATCAAAATTCCGTATACCTCGTTTGACCATCTTTTAACAAAAGTAGCCGTTGAATTATTCGACAAATTATACACCCGCCGCATGCGCTTGCGATTAATCGGAATTCGTTTTACAGGTTTGGTTCGAGGCACCTACCAAATCAATATGTTCGAAGACACCACCCAAATGCTCTCGTTATATCAAACCTTAGACAAAATAAAAAACCGCTTTGGTTACAACGCTGTTTCGCGCTGTTCTGGCATGATTATTAAACCAAAAACCGAAAAATTGAAGTAACTATTTTGGGCGTTACCACAAGGGTCGGGCTACCGTTCTCGCTTTTTTTGGGTGGGCAAAAAAATGCCCACCCAAAAAAGAGCTCCACTATATCCCTAACGCAACCCAATCAATATCAAAACGACCCATCAAAACCAAAAAAATAAATGTACCTCAACTGTCACTCTTACCATAGCCTGCGTTACGGAACAATTTCATTAAACAAACTCATTGAACAAGCAAAAATAAGCAACGCACAATCATTGGCATTAACCGACATAAACACCGTAACAGGCATTTATGATTTTGTAAAACAATGCAAAGAAGCCAATATAAAACCAATCGTAGGTGTTGAATTCAGACAAAATAACCAACTGCTATTTATTGGCCTGGCCAAAAACCAAAAAGGAATTGGCGAAATGTGTCGTTTGCTAACCAACCACAATTTATCTAAAACTAGTTTGCCAAATGTTGCACCAGCATTCGAGAATGTATTTGTTATTTATCCAACAGGCAATATTCCTAACGAGTTGCGAAACTTCGAATACATTGGCATTCGTCCCGAACAAGTTATCAAATTATTCAAAACCGAATGGAAGACTAAAATTGAAAAATCGGTTATTCTGCAACCAGTTACTTTTATAACAAAAAAAGAATTTAACCTCCACAGAATTCTTCGAGCCATCGACAGCAATACGCTTTTATCAAAATTAACCGAAAATGACATTTGCAAAACATCTGAAACATTAATACATTGTGATGAACTGATTTCTAAATACAATCACTATCCAAAAATTATAAAAAACACCCAAAATATAATCGAACAATGCAATTTCGAATTTGAATTTAATACCCCTCGAAACAAAAAATTTTATACCAAAAGCAAAGAAGGCGACCGATTGTTACTCGAAAATTTAGCCAAAAGCGGTTTAGCCAAAAAATACGGCAACAACAATCATGAAGCGCAAGCCCGAATTGTAAAAGAACTAAAAGTAATCAACGATTTAAACTTTGCTAGCTATTTTTTAATAACCTGGGATATTATTCAGTACAGTAAAAGCCAAGGTTTTATGCACGTAGGGCGAGGCAGTGGCGCCAACAGCATTGTAAGTTATTGCTTGGGCATTACCAATATTTGCCCTATTGAGTTGGATTTATATTTTGAACGGTTCCTTAACGAAAACAGAAAAAGTCCGCCCGATTTTGATATCGATTGGTCTTGGCGCGAACGTGATTTTATTTTAGAATATATTTTTAAACGCTTTGACCCAAATCACGTAGCCTTTTGTGGCACCAATGTCGAGTTCAAATACCGTTCTATTTTTAGAGAAGTAGGCAAAGTTTTCGGATTATCTAAAGACGAATTAGATGGTTTATCAAAAGCCAAAGGACGACAAAGAGAGAGTAATTCGGTGGTAAAATATGTCGAAGAATACGGAATGATGCTCGAGAAATATCCAAACCAACGCAGTATGCACTCTTGCGGAATTATCATTTCTGAAGAACCAATTACCAATTTTACAGCACTCGAAATGCCACCAAAAGGTTTTCCGATTGTTCAGTTTGATATGCATGTTGCCGAAGATATTGGCTTTGAAAAATTTGATATTCTAAGCCAACGCGGTTTAGGCACTATTGATGAAGCAGTTAAAATTATCGAAAAAAATAGAGGAATTAAAATTGACATCACCGATATATCATTATCAAAAAATGAAACAAAATGCAACGAGTTTCTTAGCATCGGTAAAACATTAGGTTGTTTTTACATAGAAAGTCCAGCAATGCGTGGATTATTGCGACGATTGAAATGCGATAATTACAAAACATTAGTTGCGGCCTCAAGCATCATTCGCCCAGGAGTTGCTCAAAGTGGTATGATGCGAGAATACATTTTCAGGCACAACCATCCTGATAAGTTTGAGTATTTTCACGAGGTTTTCAAAGAGCAATTGGGCGAAACTTATGGAGTAATGGTCTATCAAGAAGATGTTATAAAAATTGCTTTGCACTACGGCGGACTCACTGCGGCGTATGGCGATATTTTGCGACGGGCCATTAGCGGAAAAGGACGTTCGTTGGCAGAACTTCAGAGTGTGAAAGATCAATTTTTTGTTTCTTGCAAAGCACAAGGACATCTGGAAAAACTTAGTGAAGAAGTGTACCGACAAATAGAAAGTTTCGCTGGATATTCGTTTTGCAAAGCTCATTCGGCAAGTTATGCGGTAGAAAGTTACCAAAGTTTGTATCTAAAAACCTACTACGGAATTGAATTTATGGTGGCAGCTATCAACAACGGTGGCGGTTTTTACAGACCAGAAATATACATTCATGAAGCCAAAATGTCGGGTGCAACCATTCACAATCCATGCATCAACAAAAGTTTATTTGAAACAACTGTTTGTGGAACTGATGTGTATTTGGGGTTTATGCATCTTAAAAGTTTAAATTCTGAATTGCTAAAAAAAATTATATCAGAAAGAACATTAAACGGCGATTTTAAATCAGTAGAAGATTTTATCAATAGAATTCAAGTTGGCTTAGAAAGCATTCAAACATTTATATTTATTGGGGCATTTCGATTTACAGCGCAAACAAAAAGTCAATTGATTATCGAAGCCCGAATGCTTTTAATAAATCATAAGTTTGAGATAAATAATCCGTTGCTGATTGAAGAACCCACCAAAGAATTCAAATTTCCAATTATAGAACGTTCCATTTTAGAAGATGCTTTTGATGAAATAGAACTACTAAGTTTTTCTGTTTCTTGCACTCCATTTGATTTATTAGAAACAAATTATAAAAGTAGCATAGTGGCTAAAAATCTGAATGAATATATCAAAAAAGAGGTCAAGTTAATTGCTTATTTGGTATCTATTAAACAAGTACCTACCAAAGCCGGCATGATGTTTTTTGGCACTTGGATTGATGCTAACGGCGATTATTTTGATACCGCACACTTTCCAAAAAGCCTCATAAACTATTCCTTCAAAGGTGGCGGATGTTACTTGCTTTTGGGTACAGTCGAAGTCGATTATCATTTTCCGACCATTACTATTTCTAAAATGGCAAAAATGCCTTTTAAACCCGACCCAAGATATGCCAATTCCAATACATTGCAAT
>JAYVGC010000089.1:0-23158 GCA_043772535.1 Flavobacterium sp.
CAACAACCTGATGGTTCATGGGTTTATGGTTTGCTTGGTGTTCAATCGTGGATTGATAGTTTTCATACAGGATATAATTTAGACGCCATTGCACATTACCAAAATTTCTGCTCGGATAAGCAATTTGACTCGTATTACAAAAAAGGTTTTGATTATTACTTAAACACTTTTTTTTTAACAGATGGTACTCCTAAATATTACCATAACAAGACCTACCCTATCGATATTCATTGCCCAGGTCAGTTATGGGTAACGCTCGCAGCAGGAAACGCTTGGCAGGGAAACGAAATGTTGGCGGATAAAGTGCTGCAATGGACTTTAACTAATATGCAAGATAAAAAAGGTTATTTTTATTATCAGATTAAAAAAAACATCAGTTCAAAAATTTCGTACATGCGCTGGAGTAATGCCTTTATGTTTAATGCGATGAGTTATTATTTAAAACAATAAAAATAAAAGAGTTATTAAAATCAATTTTTACTGTTTATCGGCAAATCATTTTTTTAATAAACGTAAAAGTACTTGTATATAAGTGCCACATCATGTTGAAATAAATGGCTAGTAAAATAAAAAAATCAATTATTATCGTTTCTGTACTTATTATTATTAGTGTCACAAATACAGCAGTTTTCAAAACTAAAGCTATTTTTAATTAATACTAAAAAATGTTTAAAAATTACAAATTTCATGTAGCGGCTTATTATAGTATTACAGTACTATATATTGTTTTTTTTATGGGCAAACGATTTGATACTGATTATAAAAGCATAGTTAATTGCATTCCTTTTCAAAAAGTATTTGTTTTTTTTGAATATCAAAATTACAATGACCTTGGCAAATTAGCTGAATTTTTTGCCGAATTATTTGGAAATATCATTTTGTTTGTTCCTTTTTCGTTTGCAATAAAACAGCTATTTCGCATGTACTATTCGTTAAAAAAAACAGTGCAAATTGCTCTTATTGTAAGTGTAAGCATCGAATGTCTTCAGTACTTATTTAACATTGGTGTTGTTGATATTGACGATGTTATTCTGAACGTAGTAGGCAGTTATATTGGCTATTTACTATTTATTAACCCGTTTAAAACCAGATTCTAAATCCCGAAATCAATTGGTAAATAGCAATTAATACATATTTTTACTTTACATTTATTTAATAACATTAAGTACGACAATAACCAAATCAATCAAACCGATAGAACATAAAAACCAGAGCGAAAAATTGCCTTATATTTCATCAAAAAAACAAAAAGTAGCATCCTATGAAAAATCAAATAATTAATGGCATTAAAGTATATGCACCCGAATCGTTTGAACAGTTAATTGACTTTGCAATGGCAAATAATAAAAATTTAATAGCTGTAAATGCCGAAAAAATTTTACATGCAAATGCTAATTTAAAAACGTTGATAAATAATAATATTGGTTATCCGGACGGAATTGGGGCGGTTTGGGCTTTGCAAAAAAAAGGATTTAAAAAAACAATAAAAATACCAGGTTGTGAATTATGGCTTAAAATAATTGAACAGTCTTACAAAAATAAAAGTTTTTATTTTGTTGGCGGTACAGATTTGGTTATTAACGAAACTATAAAAAAAATAAAAGATGAATTTCGTGATATAAATATAGTAAACTTCAGAAATGGATTTATAACAAGCGAGCACGAAAAACAAATATTAATACACGATATTCACGAAAAAAAACCTGATATAGTTTTTGTTGCTATGGGATCTCCTCGACAAGAAAACTTGATACAAGATTTACAGGCACATCATTGCGCTCTATATCAAGGATTAGGCGGAAGTTTCGATGTTTACACAGGTGTTGTAAAACGGGCGCCAAAATGGTGGGTACATAATAATTTAGAATGGGCTTATCGACTAATTAAGCAACCTTCACGACTAAACAGACACCTTCATTTAGTACAATTTTTTTGTAAATTACATTTAAATCATTTTTAAGTAAAAACACTTATTTTGTATTTGCAACACTTATTACTTAGCACTTAGTTATAAAATTCTTACAACATATCTTTGATATAACAAAAAAATAAATTTTAATTTTTTTTAAATACACGAGCTATGGAACAGATTTACAACATTATGAAAGTTAGTGATTTTTCGTTTTTATGGATTACATTTGCTTTGCTTGGATCAACCTTTATTTCGATAGGTTTGATGCCTCATGTAATTAATATAGCACATAAAAAAAAGTTAATGGCAAAACCATGCTCCCGAAGTTCTCATAAAAAACCAGTGCCAACCCTTGGCGGCGTTCCTATTTTTATTAGTGTATCTGTAATAACAATTCTATACTGCACTATAACTAACAATGTGCAACTGATGGCACTAATTTTATCATTAATTATATTATTTTTTTTGGGAGTAAACGACGATTTAATGACAATTACACCCAAAGCAAAATTTATCGGACAATTAGCTGTGTCATCTATAATAATTATTGTTGCCGATGTCAGAATTACAACTTTTGGCGGTATTTTTGGATTAGGCGAAATGAGTTATTTTACTTCATACTTATTTACACTGTTTAGTTTTATTTTAATTATAAATTCATATAATTTAATTGACGGAATTGACGGCTTAGCAGGTGTAATTGGTGTAACCGCAAGTAGTTTTTTTGCCTTCTTTTTTTATTTTAATAATATACTTCATTTAGCAATTTTGTCTTTTAGTCTTTTTGGTTCATTGTTAGGTTTTTTAAAATTTAACCTTTCTGTAAAAGATAAAATATTTATGGGAGATACCGGATCGATGATTGTGGGTTTTTTACTGTCTTTTTTAAGCGTTAAATTTTTAAATATCAATTATAATGAACAGATGATGTTTAGATTTAACAATCCTGAAGTAATTGTTGTTGCACTACTTTTTTATCCTATAATTGATACGCTAAGAATATTTATTGTTAGAAAATTTATATATAAAACAAGCCCTTTTATAGCCGATAAAAATCATATCCATCACCGGATATTGCAGTTGTTTATCAAACATATTGATGTTACGAAATACATTTTTTTTACAAATACTGCGGTACTATTTATGGCAATTTTAAGTTCGCATCAAGAAATGCATATTTGCTTATTTTTAACTCTTTTTGTTGGCGTCGTTGCAATAAGTCTTCCTTTTATTAAACACAGACTATTTCATTTTGTTAGTAAAAGTGCATATTGAAACATTATAAACTAAAACAATTATGACTCAAAATAAAGATATATTTCCTAATTTTAAAGCATGTATCGCAAGCGTTATTTTACTAATTATCATGCAATCATGTGGTACTAAAAAAGATATATTGTATTTTCAAGATGCGAAAACTGATACCACGTATTCCAATACATTTAGTAATTCAAAAATTCAAATTAACGATATTTTAGATATAAAAGTAAGCACAAAAATTAACGATGCCGCAGCACCATTTAATACCGAAATATTCGCAAGTGCGGCATCAAATATCGACATCTTAAAAATTAAGGGCTACTTGGTAGATACTCAGGGTTTCATAAATTTTCCAGTATTAGGTACACTTTTTGTTTCAGATAAATCTACCTCAGAATTAGAAACCTTTATTAAACAGAAATTAATACACGACGATTTATTATTAGATGCAGTAGTTACAATTAGACTATTAAATGCTAAAATTACGGTTTTGGGTGAAGTAAATAAACCTGGAACATTTAGCATTACAGAGCAAAATATAACATTGTTGCAAGCCCTAGGCTTAGCAGGAGATTTAACAATAAACGGGCAGCGAAATGATGTGTTACTTATCAGAATGGAAGGCACGAATAAAACAATTACTAAAATTGATATGACCAAAACAGATTGGTTTAATTCGCCTAATTTTTTTGTAAAAAACAATGATGTTATCGTGGTAAGCCCAAACAATTCTAAAATAAAAATGTCGGGCTATTTAGGAAATCCGACTACAATATTAACTATTGCATCATTATTATTAAGTTCGATAATACTAATAACAAGGTAAGTAAGAATGAAAAGTAAAAGTATAAAAAAACACAATTTTGATGCGATAGAAATTAAAAACAAATTAAATATATATTTAAATCATTGGAAATATTTTATTATTTCTGGTATTGTTTTTTTATCAGTTGCCATTTTATATTTAAAATCTGCCTCAAAAGTATACAAAACAACGGCCAAAATAAAAATTTTAGACAACTCAAAAGAGCTTAATATTTCGTTTGATGCATTAACTATGTTGGGCAAACCAGCAATAAATTTAGAAAATGAAATTGAAGTTTTAAAATCAAATCGTTTGTTAGAAAATATTGTTTCTGATTTAAATTTAGAATCGCACTATTCCGTTAAAAATACAATTTCATCTGCTGAAACATGGTCAAATCCATTTGTTATCAAAACAACCCTTGACGATGATCACTTAAAAACATCTTTAAATTATATTATAAAAATAACGTCAAAAGGTTACATTATTACAAATACAAGCGATAAAAGCACGTTAATTTGTACGGCATTTAGTTGTTATTCAACAAAATATAACTTTCCAATCATCATTCAACCTAAAGTAGGCTTTGTGCTCAAAAATTATATCGGAAAAGAATACTATGTAGTTATTGATTCTAAATTAAGTACAATACGCTACTTGACTGATAATTTACAAATTGAAAATATTGGAAAAGAAAGTGAAATTTTATCAATTTCGCTGCGCGATAAAAATAAAGAAAAGTCAGAAAAAATAATAAATACCATTATTGAACAATTTAACAACGATGGCATCAAAGACCGTCAATTAGTGTCGCAACGCACCATCGATTTTGTAAATGACCGCTTTAATTATCTTGCTAAGGAGTTAGAAAACATAGAAGAACATAAAAAAACTTATAAAAAAAATAATGATCTAAGTTTAATTGAATTTGACGTTGAAAATAGTATAAAAAATAAAGCCATTTCGAAATCAGAACTTTATAAATCAGAAACGCAATTAGAATTAGCGGCTTTTTTGCAAGATGTTTTAAAACAAAATAATTCAGGTTTAATACCTGCAGATATTGGTATTGAAAATAACGAAATTAATACCGCAATTGCCGATTATAATAAATTAGTTGTCGAAAAAAATAGGATTGCGGCCAGTGGTGGAAAAAATAATCCAACACTACGATTACTAGCTAATGCTATTGCTGACAACGAAAATTATATAAACAGCACAATTAAAAATTATAACGCAAAATTACGAATAGAAACGGCTAAAAACAAAAAAGAAAATTCTTTGTATAATTCTGAATTTGCAAAATTACCACAAAAAGAAAAAAAATTACGTGCTATTGAGCGACAGCAAAAAATTAAGGAAACTTTATATTTATTGCTTCTTCAAAAAAGAGAAGAGGCCGCAATTACACTTGCAATAACAAATCCATCGGTAAAAGTGGTTGATTATGCAATTACCAATCCGTATCCGATATTTCCTAAAACATCGATAATTTATTTAATTGCTTTTTTGTTAAGTATTGTGGTGCCATTTTTAATAATTAACTTAAAATCTATTTTAAATACAAAAATTAAAAGTAAAGCTGAATTAGAAAATTTTCTGCCCAATGTGCCAATTGTAGGAGAGGTACCTTTTGTAGAAGATCTACTCTTTGACTTCAAATCAACCAAAACACCTGTGCTATCCGATGTGTTTAATTTAATATGTGCAAATATTAATTATATACTACCAATTAACGGTACATCAAAAGGAAGAGCTATTTATGTTACTTCGTCAATTAAAAGCGAAGGAAAAACATTTTGTGCAATTAATATTGCTTTTGCCTATGCCAATTTGGGCAAAAAGGTCTTGTTAATAGGAGCCGATTTAAGAAATCCACAAATTATGAAAGCATTACATCATAAAAAAAGTGCTACCGGACTTTCTGATTATTTACATATCAAAAACATGAAGTGGACAGAAACGATTACAAAGTATGCATTTAAAACTGAAAATCTCGATATTATTGAGTGTGGAACAATTCCGCCAAATTCGGCTAGTTTGCTGGTAAATGGTAAATTCAAAACTTTAATTGAAGAATCAAAAAACGAATACGACTATGTAATTGTAGATACAGCACCTACCCTACTGGTTTCGGATACTAAATTAATTTCAAAATTTGCCGACACTATTATAGTCGTTGTCCGTGCAAACTTTACCGAAAAAGAAATATTATTTCATATTAAAGAAAACTTATACCAAATAAAATCTAAAAGTGCAGCTTTTCTTTTTAATGACTCTGTAAGCATTTTAAATAAAAAGTATAATTATGGTTACAATTATAACTTTGATCCAAATAAAGTTTAAAATAAATCTATTTTGAATGAGCAGCATACATCACTTACATCTCATTTGATTTTTGTACAATTTCTTTAATAACTTCATCTAATTCTACTGATGATTTCAGCACCATTTCATATATATGGTTTTTATCTACGTCGCTATGAGGTTGCGTTAATAAATTGATCAAGCCCATAATTCGTGCTACCGGCGCCCTAACAACGTGCGACTGCATCCATGCAATTTGCTTTAGCTTTTTATTTTGAAGTTGAATTGATTGAATATGAATTATTTCTTTGGTTAAATTTTCGACAGATAAAATTATTGATTTTATTCCTTTATACATCACTTTATTTTTACTACAAACAACATAAAGTAGCTCACCATTCTTTTTTATATGACATTCTAAACTTTCTAAAATAAAATTAGATTCTTTATTTGATAAAATTAAATTTTCATCAATTTCAGTACATAATTTATTTTCAACTTGTAAACTGGCAACTTTTTTTTCTCTAAACTCTTTTAAATCATACTGATAATTATCAATTGCAGCAGCATTTACATCTAAAATCATTTTGTTTTTTTCATCATAAACCAGTAACGGATTGGGACTTAATTGAAATAAATCTAAATAGTATTGCTCTGATTCTTTAATTTTTAAAATATTTTTGTGCCTTTCAATATTATAAATTATACATTTATGCAATGTTGTTGCATTTAAATCTTCTTTTAAAAGATAATCAGATATACCTAAAGACAAAGATTGCTTGGCAAAATCAAAATCGGGATATCCGGTAAGCACCACAATGGGCATCCTATCAATATATTCTATACATGCCTTTATTAAATCGATTCCAAATTTATCAGGAAGCGTTAAATCTAAAAAAAGTATGTCATAGTCAGGCTTTGCTATAATTGTTTGAACAAATTCTTTATAACTTTTTACATTTACAATTTCTAATCTTAAAAAACAATCGCTAATATATTCTTCTAACAAAACATAATCGCCTAAATTATCCTCTACTACTAAAATTTTATATAACTGTTGTTCTTTTACCATGTTTTATTTGTTTGGCAGTTGAATAATATTTAACCAAAAAATTTCGATACTCAGTATTGCATTTAAAAAATCAGCAACATCGATTGGTTTGGTAATAAATGCATTGGCATGATTGGCGTAAGCTTTTAGTATATCGCTTTTAGACGATGATGTGGTAAACATAATTGTAGGTATAAATTTCATCGATTCATCGGATTTAATTATTTCTAATACCTCCAATCCATTTTTAAAAGGTAAATTTATGTCTAAAATAACGATATCGGGTCGCACCGCTGTTTGAAATTCACCTTTTTTAAACATGTATTCTAAAGCTAATTTACCGTTTTTAACAACACTAACGGTCGTTTTTGTTTTATAATCGGCAAATGCGTCGGTTGTAAGTAAAATATCGCCTTCATTATCTTCAACTAGTAGTATGTGTATTGGTTTCATATAATTGGTAATCTTAATTTTTTATTGGTTGTACAGTACCTTTTTTATCACGTTTAAAATCATATAATTGGCAATTTCATATTTTTTTATTTTTTTTTGGAATCATAATATTAAATGTACTTCCTATGCCAAGCTCTGAGTCGACCCATATTTTACCATTTAGTTTATCCATTATTTTTTTTGTAATAGCCAGTCCCATTCCGTTGCCTTGGTATTCATCTTTTCGATGTAACCGCTGAAAAATCACAAAAATTTTGTCAAAATATTCTTTTTCTATACCTATTCCATTATCGGTAACCGACAATAAATAGTGGGTTTTGTAATTTTTTGAACTAATTATAATTTGTAGCGGCACGTTTTGCTTTGAGTATTTTAATGCATTACTGATTAAATTTTGAAATAGCTGAATTAAATAATGCCTTATTGAATAAATATTTGGTAAATCCTCGAATTGTATTTTTGCGTTTTTTTCACTAATTAATTTACTTTGCATTAAACATACATCATTTATTATCTCGGCAAGTTCTATATTTTCAAAGCTAGATTCATTATCTGAAATTCTTGAAAAATTTAGTAAATCAAGTATAATTTGACGCATATTTTTAGCACCTTCTACAGCAAACTTGATATATCCAAGACCTTTATCATCTAGTTTGTCATGGTATTTATTTTCAATGAGTGTTAAAAAGCTTGTTACCATTCGCAACGGCTCTTGTAAATCATGCGATGCTACGTAGGCAAATTGTTCTAGTTCTTCATTCGAAATATGCAATTTTTTAGTTTGCTTTAGTAAGTCTTGATTTAATAACTTTAGTTGGTTTTCCGACTTTTTTCGGTCAGTAATGTCTTTTCCTATCGAATATATAAATCCGTCTTCGGTGCTCGATGCTGTCCAGGCCATCCATCTTATGCTTTTGTCGCTGGTAATAAATCGACTTTCAAAATAAACGGTTTGCTCCTTTTTGATGAATACTAAAATTTTCTTTTTTGCTTTATCAAAATCCTCAGGATGCACCAAATCGGTTATGTTCATTTGTAACAATTCTTGCTCATCGTATCCAAATAAGGTGCAACCTGCTGGGTTAATTCTTTTAAATTTGCCACTATTATTTATAACACTAACCACATCTGGCGAAAAATTAAATATTTTACTTAATTCTTGTTCCAACTGCTTTCTTTTTATTTCAGCTCCTAAATGCAAACCAATCTCGTCAGACACTATAATTTTATCATCATAGCGAATTTTATCTTCGTCTTCTCCTATTAAAATTATTCCAATAACAATAGTATTAAAAATTATTGGTATCGCGGTCATTTTTTGAATACCCGATTCAATAATTTCATTTTCTAAAAACAAATCAAATTCTTTACTATTTAAGGACCATTTTACAATTTTGCCACTTTCCCACGCAGCACCTAATACTCCTTTTTGCTTGTCTTTATAATGATGAACCAATGCATTATTAAGAAATTTTTCTAAGTTAATTTTTCCAGATTCTTTGTAGTGGTAGCTTACTAAATTTAATGTTTCTTGCTCTTCATCAAGCAACCACAAAGCCGTTACCGGATAATCAAATATGGTTGCAATTTTTTTTAAAAGTATGTTTGTTGTTTCTTGAAGTGTGTCTGTTTTATTAAAAAGTGTATTAATTTCACTAATTAACTCTCGCTTTCTTTCTTCAATTTTTATATGGGTTACATCCCGTTGGATAGATACCCAATTTGTAAACCAACCTTGTTCATTTGCGACCGGTGCAATTGCAAAATTAGACCAAAACTCATTTCCAGCTTTATCATAATTTATGGTAGTTATTTCGCACGCTTGCCAGGATCTAATTGCTTTTCCTAATCGTTTAATTTCTACATAATCAGTTTTTGGACCTTGCAAAAATCTTGGGTTTTGTCCTACAACGTCTTGTAGCGTGTAACCTGTCATTTTAGTAAATGCATCATTAACATAAATAATACCGTTATCTGCGCCTGCGAATGACTCTGCCTCAGTTATTATAACGGCATCATTTGCATTGGTAACTACCGATTCGAATAGCTTTAATTGTTGTTCGCGTCTTTTTCGTTCAGAAATATCTTGTATTGCACCAACTAGACGAATTGCTTTTCCAGTTGCATCTCTTATTATTGTTGCTTTCTGATTTACAAATGAAACGCTTCCGTCGTTATTGGTAACACGGTGTTCACAAGTCCAATTTAAAATATCACTTTTTAAGGCTTCATTTATATCGTATAAAATTATAAGATAATCATCACTATGAATTAAATCAAACCATGTTTTTCCAGAATGGGTTTCGTTTGATATGTATTGATAGCCAAATAGTAAATTTATTCCCTCACCCCAATAAAATGAGTCTGATAGTAAATCCCAATCCCAAATAGCATCTGAAGTAGCCATACTTGCGTACCGATAACGCTCGTTACTTTGCTCTAATGATTTTTGAAAATTATATTTATCAGTAACATCAACCACAACGGATATCATTAAATTCTGATCGTATAAAGGAATATTCTTTGCATTTATTATTCTCTTTTCGCCTTTTTGAGTGGTTATATTTATTCCATCCCAATTCATTTTTTTTGAATCTTTGCTTTGAATGTCGCCCACAATTTTTTGAACTAACTCGTCACGATACTCTTTATCTGGATATACATTTTCAAAAAAAGTTTTAAAATCGGTTAAAATTTCTTTTGGCCAACCGTAAATTTCTGAAAATTTATGATTCATTAGTGTTGCTGTGCCTTCTTCGATAGTATTTACTGCAATACCTATTGGTAAATTTTCTAGAGTGGTTTCAATAAATTGAATTCGTTCCTTTTCCTTTCTACCAAGTTCTATTTTTTCAGTAACATCAATCACTAAAACAATGGAACATTTTCGGTTTTCATAATCTATAATATGTGCAGTAACGTCTACATAAAATAGGTCCCCGTTTTTCTTTTTGTGGCGCCAAATTTTTTTATGAATTTTTCCATATTTTTCTTCGCTTGAAGTAGCTTCTAAAATTAAATCGATATCTTCTTTTGGGCGAATATCCAATATTGTTAATTTCAAAAAATTTTCCCTTGTATATCCATATAGCAGTAAAGCCTCAATATTACAATCTACTATTTGCAAGGTTGCAAAATCAAAAATAAAAAGTGGTACTGGATTGTTCTGAAATAAATATTTATATTTTTGATTGGACTTTTCTAACGATTTTTCAATTTTTTTTCGTTCCGAAATATCTTGAGCTGTACCATAAATTCTAATTACATTTCCATCACTATCTAGCTCACCGCATCCAAATGCCTCAATAACGCGGTTTTCGCCTCGTGGCGTTATAATTTTGTAAATAATATTAAACGATTCGCCTAGTAATTCGCAATTTTTAATTGTTTGATCTACAAATTCACGTTCCCCGGGGATTACAAAGTCTAAAAAAGATTCACAAGTTGAATCAAACAGCATTTTATCAGTACCAAAAACTTCGTATAATGCATCAGACCACGATAATAAGTTTTGTTTAAAGTCATAATTCCAACTGCCCATTTTAGAAAATCGTTGTGCCTCATTTAATAAGTTTTCTGTGACAATTGTTTTTTTTATTATTGTTTTGTACTCGGTAATGTCGCGGGCTATACTGTACATTATTTTTTCTTCATCATCCCAATGTGCGGACCACAGTATGTTTACAATTGAACCATTTTTATGAATATATCTATTTTCAAAAGACGAAGTAGGTTGACCATTTTGAATAGTTTGCTCAACATTTTTTGTTTTAACTTTATCTAACTCGTAAACATAATTAATAAAATTGGTGCCCGAAAGTTCCCGAGGGCTGTATCCTAATATTTTTGAACACGCTTCTGAAACTAAAATAAAATTTCCGTCTTTATCTAAAGTACAAATAATATCATTCGAAAATTTAAATGCTTTTGATAATACGTGCTTGATGTTTTTATAATCTAATGTAGAATCAATAATCGCATGTAATTTGCTGATGATGACAATTAAATTTGTGCATTTACTCTCGCTACAAAATATTGGTTTTAGATTAATTAGTACCGTTTCTGAACGATTACCTATGCTTAATTTTTCTTGCCAAACTATATTATTTTTTAATGCTATTGCTTCATTATATTTTTTTAATAATAATGGCAACTTATTTTCATTAACAAAATCTTGTAAATTTTTATCTATAATATCACCTTTAATTCTTGTCAGTTTTAAAAATTGATTATTAACAAATTTTATTTTATAATCATTTAAGTTCTCAATTTCAAATACTATAACTGCTTCATCATATTCATTTAATTGTGCAATTAATAATTTTTCATCGAGAATTACCTGTTCACTATGTTTTTTTATATTAAAATCGATTACCGAACAATAAGCGCCAATTATTACATTATTAATATCGTAAAGTGGTTTTATGGTAGTATTGTATTGTAGTTTTTTTTGCTTTTCGTTAATAATTGTAGATCCGTTGATAACAAAAGATTCGCCTTTAAAAGCATTATCATATAAAGATTCCCATTTTTTTAATAAATCAGCTTCAAAATTTAATTCCAATACCGACTCGCCAACAGAAATTGCCATCGAGTACTTGTTAAATAAAATATCTTCAAACGCTTTATTATACTTTAAAAGTCTATAATTTAGATCAATAACCCAAAATAAAGACTCATTATTTTGCGATACTAATTCTTTATTAAGGCCAATGAAACAATCTAGATTAAAAATTTCATTTTTTTCGTTTTCAAAAACATTTTGGTTTGGAATGATTACCTGCACTTTTTTATTGTTAACCATAACATTTAATTTTTTTAAAATACCAATAAATAATTAATTTTGATTTTTATCGAATGCTATCAAATTACTTTACGTTAAAATGACTGATAGCAATTATTAATAATCATGTCTTTAGATTGCTAAATTTAATTTTGCGTAAGCAGGTTAATAAAGCGAAATATACTACTTTAAGATTAAATACCTTAATAAAAAGTTAAAAAATAACTTTATAGTAAGATATTTGTAATTCACAAAAATTTAAATCGCTCATTTATAATTAGATAAGAAATTAAAGTAATTTATTTATTATCCAAAATCGTAAATGATACTTAATTTATTAAGAACACAATGGTAAGAACAAATTTCTACGAAAAACAAAATTATTTTGGAGCACATTTTTAATTTAATTTTTCTGTTCTTAACTTGAGTATATTTTAAAATCTGTGTTAATCAACTATTTAACAATAAACCAAATCATCTAAAATTTAAATGTTAAAGAACGCGCACACAATTACTTTTGCATTATAAGAACTAAAGTGTGCCTACTTATTAAATAAAAGCTTAAAAAATAATTTAATACAAATTTTTTATATAAATTTAGATTTTATAAAAGTAAATTTCATGACTGAAATAGAAGTAGAAGAAGAAAACAAAGCACTTGCCCGAGAGTACAAAGAATTGCTGCGCATAAGTTATCAAACACTTACAACCGAAGATAAAAAAATTATTCGTAAAGCATTTGATGTAGCAGTTGATGCGCACAAAGATCAACGACGCAAATCAGGCGAAGCGTATATATTTCATCCAATTGGTGTTGCAAAAATTGTAGCTTCAGAAATTGGCTTAGGTGCCTCTGGAATTGCTGCTGCATTGCTGCATGACGTGGTTGAAGATACCACAATTACAGTTGACGATATTGAAAAAATGTTTAATCCTAAAATTGCACAATTAGTGGAAGGCTTAACCAAAATATCGCAAGTAAGAAAAGAAATGAATGTATCAATGCAGGCCGAAAATTTTCGCAAAATGTTATTGACGCTAAACGATGATGTTAGAGTAATTTTGATAAAACTAGCGGATCGGTTACATAATATGCAAACTATGGATGCAATGCCAGAATACAAACAAGTAAAAATTGCATCAGAAACATTATATATCTACGCGCCATTAGCGCATCGATTAGGATTGTATAATATTAAAACCAAATTAGAAGATTTAGGATTAAAATACACAGAGCCAGATATTTATAATGAAATTGTTGGAAAAATAAAAGAAACAAAAGAAGAGCAAGACGAGTATATTAAAACCATTTCTGATATTTTAAAAAAATCTTTACACGATGAAAGTATCGATTTTACGATTAAAGGTAGACCAAAATCAATTTACTCTATTCGCAGAAAAATGGCAGCTCAAAACGTCAGATTTGATGAAGTATATGACAAATTTGCTTTGAGAATTATTTATAAATCAAATCTACATGATGAAAAATTTTTAGCATGGAAAATTTATTCTGTAGTTACCGATCATTACCGACCAAGTCCTAGTCGATTACGAGATTGGATATCATCACCAAAGTCTACCGGTTATGAAGCACTTCATATAACCGTAATGGGGCCAAAAGGACGCTGGGTCGAAATTCAAGTGCGAAGTGAGCGCATGGATGAAATTGCCGAAAAAGGCTATGCAGCACACTATAAATACAAACAAGGCGCCACCGAAGAAAACGGATTGGACGTTTGGTTGAATTTACTTAAAGAAGCACTAGAAAATTCAGAATCGAACGCAGTTGACTTTGTAGAAGATTTTAAAATGAACCTTTATGCAAAAGAAATTTTTGTTTTTACGCCAAAAGGAGAAATAAAATCATTACCAAAAGGCGCAACCTCGCTAGACTTTGCATTTAGCATACATTCTGAAATCGGAATTAAAACAAGAGGAACGCGCGTAAACGGCAAATTAGTGCAACTTAATCATGAACTTAAAAGTGGCGATCAAATTGAAATTATAACCTCAATACACCAAAAACCAACCATTAACTGGCTCGAATATGTAACCACGCAAAGAGCAAAAAACAAAATTAAAAATTTTTTAAACGAAGATATAAAAAAAATAGGCGAAGAGGGAAAAGAAATCTTAACAAGAAAATTACGTCATTTAAAGATAACATTAAACGAAACAGTACTTAACGAATTAGTTAACTTTTTTAAACTAAAAACAAGTTTAGATTTATTTTATAAAATAGGTATTGGAGCCATCGAAAACCAACAATTGAAAGATTATGCAGCGCAAAAAAGCAACACATTAATAAATTTCTTTAAAAATAAAATAAAAAGAGCGCCAAGTTCAACTACAAATGATAACAGCAAATTTGAAAAAAATGACAATTTTGATATGCTGGTTTTTGGAAAAGAACAAGACCGACTGGATTATAAATTATCGTCGTGTTGCAACCCTATTCCTGGCGATGAAGTTTTTGGATTTGTAACAATAAACGAAGGAATAAAAATTCATAAAAAAGACTGCCCAAATGCAATAAGTATGCAGTCTAATTATGCATACCGAATTATGCAAGCCAAATGGATTGACTCGTCACAACAAGAATTTAAAGCTATTTTAAAAATTACAGGTATGGATAGTTTAGGATTAACAAACGAACTTACGCGCGTCATTTCAAGCCAAATGAATGTAAACATTCAAAGTATTTCATTAAACGGCGAAGCAGGAATATTTAACGGACAAGTTACCGTAGTAGTTCAAAACAATACCATTTTGAAAAAACTAATGGAAAACATCAAAAAAATTGACGGTATAGAAAAAATTACACGTGTTAATAAAAATTAAAGAACATCGTAGTCTATTTATAAAAAAAAATAATAGTAAGTAACAAATCAAATTTAATACCTTTGCATCGCTCATGCATAACCTAAATTTAAACAAATGAAAAACCTACTTTATTTTTTAGCGGTTATTACAATGCTTTTTAGTTGTAAAAATAATGCTCAAAATACTATTAAAAATGACTTTATATCGATAGGAAAACCTATTACCGCAGAAAATTATTTAAATAAAATTGAAATTGGAGAAAAATATAAAGCATTAAAAATAGGCGATACTTTAACCGTTAAATTCAAATCAACAATTGAAGATGTGTGCCAAAATAAAGGATGTTGGATCAAGTTAAATATTGCAAACCGAGAACAAGCATTTGTGAAATTTAAAGATTATGCATTTTTTATGCCCAAAGACTCGAAAGGACAAGAAATCATTGTTAACGGAAAAGCATTTTTAAGTGAAGTATCGATTGATGAACAAAAGCATTATGCGGAAGACAAAGGTGAATCTAAGGCAGTAATTGATGCCATTGTAACACCAAAATTAACGTACTCGTTTACGGCTGAAGGTGTTTTATTAAAGGAAAAAAAATAATACTATGTACTAAGTTGTGTATTTTTTAGACATAGAAAACTACACCTTTAACCAAAATAGAAGGAACAACAGTGCTTTTAAATATATGAAACGAGAAATTATTGTTACAAAAGATGGATCGACCACTATTTATTTTCCTGAAATAAACGAAACCTATCATTCAAAATTTGGTGCAATACTTGAATCAAATCATGTATTTATAGAAATGGGACTCAAATTATTTTTAAACAAATCGCATATTTCACTATTAGAAATTGGTTTTGGCACCGGTTTAAACGCATTATTAACTTTTTTAGATATTAAAAAAACAAAACAATCAATTGATTACGTTGGTGTGGAAGCTTATCCTGTGCCACAATCTGAAATACTGCAAATGAATTTTACCGAAGTGCTAAATAACAAAGAAGTAGAAACAGTATTTAAAAAAATGCACTCTTGTGATTGGAACAAAAAAATCGAACTGACGAAAAATTTTTCGATAACAAAAAGACACCAATTTTTTCAAGAAATAAACGACGTAAATGCTTATGATTTAATTTACTTCGATGCTTTTGGATATCGAATAGAGCCCGAGCTGTGGTCAAAAGAGATTTTTGAAAAAATGTACAATGCCTTGAAAATAAATGGCTTACTGGTAACCTATGCCTGCCGAAGTTCGATTAAAAATGACATGATTGCCATAGGATTTAAAGTAGAAAAATTACCTGGCGCTCCTGGAAAAAGAGAAATGCTTCGGGCTACAAAAATTTAACATTATACAAGTAAAGTTTAACGTAAATTTCAAGAAAGGCATTTTTAAAAATTGTATTTTTGATTAAACAAATGTTAATTAATTAAAATTTTTAATCATTTAAAAACTGTACTTCATGTCAAGAAAAATTTATGAATATTCAAAAGTGATTTTAGAAAGCGTTAGTTTTGATGTCAAACTGTTTACGAAAGAACTTCAAAAAGCAATTAAATTGTTATTGCCTTTTGAAATAGAAGAGCTTAAATCATGGCTCATCAATTTTATTAAAGAAAAGCCTGAACTAAGGCCGTCATTACTTTTATTGTCGATATAATTTAAAAAAGAGAAACTAATGCGGTTTCTCTTTTTTTTAGTTAATATTTTTTAAACCGTTAAAAAAAAGTTAAACCAATTTTAAACAACTGTTTAATTTAAACATTTGTTTAATTTCGCTTTTTTTGGACTATGAATTTAAACGAAAAACAAATAGAAATTCTTGCAGTTGCCGAAAAACTTTTTGCAGAAAAAGGTTTTGACGGAACCTCGGTTCGTGATATTTCTAAACTTGCTAAAGTGAATGTAGCTATGATTTCATATTATTTTGGATCAAAAGAAAGCTTACTTGAACAATTAATACTTGCAAGAGTGCAAGATTTAAAAATTACACTTGAAAATATATTTAATGAAAATTTGAATCCATTTGAAAAAATAGATAAGTTTATTGAAATATATATTCGTAAAATAGACTCAAACCGTCATATTTATAAAATAATGCATTTTGAAATCTCATCAAAAAAAAGGACATTAGATTTAGAGGGTTTTCATCTTATAAAAAAAAGTAATTTAAACCTTTTAACAAAAATCATTGACGATGGGCAAATGCAGAATTTATTTAAAAAAAACATTAATATAGCATTAATCACTCCAACAATATTAGGTACTTATTTTCATTTTTATACTAATAAATGCTATTTTGACGGTATTTTGCAGTTTAAAACAGACTTAGAATTTGATAATTACATCAAAAATGAACTTACAACGCACATCCAATTGACAATAAAATCACTTCTTATTTATGAAAAATAAAATTAAACTAGTTCTGTTGTTTACAATTAGTTTCTTGGTAACAAAAGCGCAGGAAATAAAAAAAATGTCTTTAAAAGAAGCCGTCGAAATTGCAATATCAAAAAGCAATGAGGCTATTTTAGCTGATTTAAAAATCGAAACTGCACAACTTGAATATGCTACCATAAAAAATAATTTGTATCCAAATTTGCGATTAACTGGGCAATATTTACGATTAAACGAACCTATTTTAGATGGAGCTCTGCTTGGAAGTAGCACTTCAAGCAACCAAAAACCCGACGTAAATTCTTTACTACTTGCGCAAGCAAATTTTACAATGCCATTGTTTCAAGGTTTTCGATTAAAAAACAATGTTTCTGTTTCAGAAGATTTTTTAAAATCTCAAATATATGCCACTGCACATAGTAAAGAGCAAATTGCATTGCGGGTTACCGAACTTTTTGCGCGTTTGTATCAAGCAAATCAAACTCAAAAACTATTTGAAGACAATTTAAAAGTTGCAAAACAACGCGAAAAAGATTTTTCAAACGCTGTTGACAACGGCTTATTGGCCAAAAACGATTTGTTAAAAGCACAATTACAATCGTCTACGATTCAATTAGGTTTAGATAATGCTATTAAAAATGCTACAATAATTAATTATCAATTAATTACCATAATGCAATTTTCAGAAAATACAATAATTGATATTGATATTGAAACCGTTAAACGCGAGACGGCAGCGAGCCAACTGCAAAATTTTGATGGACAACGGGGCGATTTAGAAGCACTAAGTTTGCAACAGAAAGCTGCCAACACAGCTATTAAAATAGCCAAATCGAACTATTACCCTACAATTAATTTGGTGGGTGGCTATATCGCACTAGACTTAAAAAATGCTTTGCGAGTTACAAATGCAATGAATGCAGGAATTGGAGTTTCGTATGATGTAACTTCACTTTTTAAAAATGATAAAAATGTAAAATTGGCCGAATCAAAAGCGAAACAGAACCAACAAGCAGCTACAATATTATCAGAAAAAATAAAAGAAGAAATAAAAGAAGCTGATGAGAACTACAAACTTTCGATGAAACAAAATAAGGTATTTAGCGAGGCAGTAGTACAATCATCTGAAAATAATAGAATTATAAAAGATAAATACGACAACGGACTGTCAACAACCAATGACTTACTAGAAGCAGATGTTCAGCAACTAAATGCAAAAATAAATTTAGCATTGTCGCAAGCTGATTTAGCATTACGTTATTATCAAGTTCAGTTTGCAGCAGGAAAATTAATCAAATCATTCAATTTAAATTCAAATACAAAACAATAATATGGAAGCAACCAAGCCTAAAAGTAAAAAATTCATTGTCATCTTCGTAACGTTTGTAATTATTGTAGGAAGCTATGCAATTTACAAGTACATTTATTCGCAAGGACACGAAACGACCGACGACGCTCAAGTAGAAAAAAATATGAATCCGGTTTTACCTAAAATAAGTGGATACATTACAAAAGTATATGTAACCGACAACAATTTTGTAAAAAAAGGTGATACACTTTTTACAATTGACCAAAACGATTTTAATTTAAAAATTGACGAAGCAAAAGCAAATTTGGCAGCAGCCCAAAGTAGTTTTGAGGTTTCAAAAGCAGACAATGGAAGTACAATTGCAAGCATAGGTGTATCAGAATCAAATGTAAACTCAGCAACGGGGAGTATCGAAAGTGCCAAAATTAAACTATCAAGAGCAGCAAATGATTATGATCGATATAAAAATTTATACAACAACCGTTCAATTACAAAACAACAGTTTGAACAAGCAGAAGCCCTAAAATTAGAAGCAGAAAACCAAATTAAAATTCTGGTTGATCAACAAAAAGCAAGTAGTGCTTTAAAAAATGTTGCAGTTTCGAAAACAAATGTGTCACTCAAACAAATTGGGGTTGCCGCAGCAAACATAAGCAAAGCTAAAGCGGCTCTTGATGCTGCAAAGTTAAATTTATCATATACCGTGGTAACAGCAGCTATTGATGGTCAGGTTTCTTCAGTTTCAATTCAAAACGGGCAATTAGTGCAAGCAGGACAATCTTTATTTTATATTATTAATAACTCAGACACATGGGTAGTTGCTAATTTTAAAGAAACACAATTAAATAAAATGCGTCCTGGACAAAAAGTTATATTGAAACTTGATGCTTTTGATAATGATGAATTTGAGGGCGTAATCACGTCATTTGCACCAACTACAGGATCTAAAATGTCAATTTTACCTCCCGATAATGCAACCGGAAATTTTATAAAAACAGTGCAACGCTTACCTGTTAAAATAAACTTTACCACAAAAAATAATAAAGAAAAATTGGGACTTTTGCGTTCAGGAATGAATGTGGAAGTAGATGTTTTGTTGAAAAATAATTAATCTATAAGCCATAAAGAGTGAAATAAATAAAATTTTTACTCTGTACAAAACTATATTTAATACTACCAAGTAGTAGCTCATTAAATTGGTAGTATCACACTTTTTTCAACTCATAAATAGGTACATTATGACCCCAAACCAAGACGATTTAGTAGAATACGGTTTTCGCCGCATAATTATAACGGTAACTTGCATCTTATGCGCTTTGTTAGAAATTGTTGACACGACAATCGTTAACGTTGCTTTAAATAACATGCGAGGTAGCCTTGGTGCCACTTTAAGCGATGTGGCTTGGGTAATTACTGCCTATGCAATTGCTAACGTAATTGTAATTCCAATGACAAGTTGGTTGAGTCAACAATTTGGACGAAGAAATTATTTTGCAGTTTCGATTGTTATTTTCACAGTCGCTTCGTTTTTATGCGGAAATGCAACTAATATTTGGGAATTAGTAGCTTTTAGATTTATACAGGGTTTGGGTGGCGGAGCACTATTAGTAACAGCACAAACAATTATTACAGAAAGTTATCCGTTGGCAAAAAGAGGCATTGCACAAGCCATTTATGGAATGGGAGTTATTGTAGGTCCTACTTTGGGTCCGCCTTTAGGAGGTTGGATTACCACACATTTTTCATGGCCCTATATTTTTTATATTAATATTCCGCTTGGCATTGTTGCTACCATTTTAACAATTATGTTTGTCAGAAGTCCAAAATATGGCGAAAAACTGAAAGCTAATCAAGTAGATTGGATTGGAATTGCGCTACTAGCAGGATTTATTGGTTCATTACAATTTGTTTTAGAGCACGGTCAACAAGATGACTGGTTTAATAATGTACTAATTGTTGCTTTAACAGTGATATCGACTTTTAGTTTACTGCTATTTATTTGGCGGGAACGTACTTATAAATATCCAATCGTAAACCTTAAAGTTTTAAATAATTCAAATTTACGTGTAGGCGTTATTATGAGTTTTATTTTAGGTTTTGGCTTGTACGCCTCTACGTTTTTAATTCCAATTTATACACAATCTATTTTGGGTTGGTCAGCCCTAGATGCTGGTTTAATATTAATTCCGAGTTCGCTTACCACCGCATTTATTATGCCTATGATTGGCAAAATGATTCAAAAAGGATATAAACAAACCTATATGGTAGCAATTGGATTTTTTGTATTTTTTGTATTTTCGTTTTGGATGTACACAATTTTAACACCAACCACAAGCGAAGCAAATATGTTTTGGCCGTTAATATTTAGAGGAATTGGCTTAGGATTATTATTTATTCCAATCACAACACTTTCATTATCTACTCTTACAGGAAAAGGAATTGGCGAAGGTGCCGCTTTTACCGGTATGATGCGGCAACTTGGCGGATCATTTGGTATTGCAATTGTTACGACCTTTATATCACGGTTTAACCAAGCGCACAGGGTAAATTTGATTTCGAAATTAGATAAAACAAATTTTATGGTACAACAGCGCCTGTTTATACTCCAAAAAAACTTTGAAGCAAAAGGTGCAAGCTTTAATCTGGCATTAAAGAAAGCATATACAGTTTTAGATGTGCAAGTAATGAAACAAAGTGCCATTTTATCGTACATGGATATTTTTATGTACCTCGCAGTTTTGTTTTTAATTTGTATTCCTTTCGTTTTGTTTATCAAAGATGGCAAAACAAAAGTGAATCCAAATGATGTGCATTAAGTATATAACTTAATTTTTTTTCGATATTTAAAGTCAAACATCTAAAAAAATGCTATTACCTAGTAAAAACTAAATTATTTTCTTTACTCAAATTCATATCAAAAAGGTAACCTTCATAATTAAATCCTTTCAAATCATTAATGGTTTCGCAATTATTTTCGATAATAAAGCGAACCATTAAGCCTCGAGCCTTTTTCGCAAAAAACGAAATTATTTTTAATTTTCCGTTTTTGTAATCTTTAAATTCAGGCGTAATAACTGGTACTTTTAGAATTTTTGTATCAATAACCGAAAAATATTCTTGGCTTGCCAAATTTATAAATAACTCACCTATTCGTAATTCTTTATTTAACGAATTTGTGATTGTTGCTTTCCAAAAATCGTATAAGTTTTTACTAGTGCCAATTGCCAATTTTGTTCCCATTTCTAAACGATAGGGTTGCATCAAATCTAAGGGTTTTAGCACACCATACAAGCCCGAAAGTATTCGCAACTTATTTTGTAAAATTGCTATTTTATCAATCGACATGGTTTTTGCATTCAATCCGCTGTATACATCGCCATCAAAAGCATAAATGGCTTGTCGCGCATTTTTGAGCGTAAAAGGAACGTTAAATGCCTCGTTGCGATTCCAATTTAATTCGGCCAATTTTTCTGAAATATCCATTAATTCAGATAATTCAATCCGTGTTTTTTGCTTTAAAACTGTATTTATTATTTTGCTTTCACTTAAAAAAATATTTTTAGTAAATTGATTTGTAGGTAAATGACTTTCAAAATCAAGAGCTTTTGCAGGTGAAATTACAATTTTCATTGGATTATTTTAGATGGTCAAAAGTACAAAAATGATTTTTATTTAATTACGAATTATATTTTAATTTAGATTAAAAATGAATTAAATCAACGTTGAATACGCAATTTAATTTTTAACTATATTTGCAATTGTGAATAAACGGATAGCCATAGTGTTTTTGATTATATATTTAAATTCAACTACTGAATTGCATCAGTTATTGAAAATACCCATTTTAATTGAACATTTTTGCGAGCACCAATCTCAAAATTCTACTCTTAGTTTTTTTGAATTTTTATCAATGCATTATTCAAAAAATAACATGCATCATGGAGTTAGTGAAAAGGATAGTAAATTGCCCTTCAAATCACATTCTATTTGTAACGCGTCAATTAATTTTGTCACCCTTAATCAAGAACAACTATTTACTTTTTTAGAATTT
>JAYVGC010000090.1:0-61247 GCA_043772535.1 Flavobacterium sp.
TTGATACAACAACAGCAAGTTGGTTAGGATTTAATTACCTTGCATTTATAATAATCGCACTAAAAAAATTTAACAAAATAAAAGTTTAAACCACTTCATGTTAAAATATGTAACAAATTTTATTTAACATGTAATAAATTTAAAAATTTTATACGGTATTTTCGTAAAAAAATATGACAAACTATGACCCTAAAGATTGGTTCTATTACATTTTTAGTTTAAATCGTACCGAGACCTTTAAAAAATTAATACCAATGCTAGTCTGTATTACCGTTTATAGTTTTTTAATTACATTTTTAGAGGTTGATTTTTTACAATTATCGGATAAAAATCCATTAAAAAATTTAATAGTTATTCATAATTTATTAGGAGTTGTGCTGTCGCTACTACTTGCTTACCGGACCAATACAGCTTATGAACGTTGGTGGGAAGGCAGAAAACTCTGGGGATCTATGATAAATAATAGTCGAAGTTTATCCTTAAAATTATCGGTATTACTAAAAAATGAAGATGATTTAAAGTTTTTTCGGGATTTAATTCCAAAATATGCCATTACATTGCAAAAACATTTACGTGATGAAGTAATGGACACCTTAAAATTAGATGAAGTAGATGTTGATTTTGAAAATTATAACCATATACCTAATCAAATTGCAAAAATGATGTTTGAAAAAGTAAATCATATTTATTTAGACAAAAAAATTTCGGGAGATCAATATTTAGTATTAAATGACGAAATTATTTCGTTTATAGAAGTGTGCGGAGCTTGCGAGCGAATAAAAAACACACCAATTCCATACTCTTACAGTTCGTTTATAAAAAAATTTTTACTTTTTTATGTGCTTACTTTACCCTTAGCACTTGCATTTACATTGAGTTATCTTACCGTTCCAGTGGTAGTTTTTGTTTTTTATATTTTGGCAAGTTTGGAACTAATTGCCGAAGAAATTGAAGATCCATTTGGCACAGATGCTAATAATTTACCAACCCGAAAAATGGCAAACAACATCAAAAATCAGGTCGAAGAATTGATGTAAAATTCGGTATAAATCAGTGTCTAATTTCTGCTTTTAATAGTATATTTGCATTTTTAAAATTTACAATTCCTTAAAAATGAAAATATCATATAACTGGTTAAAACAATTTCTTAAAATAGATTTACCTGCAACAGAAGTATCAGAAATACTTACTGATCTGGGTTTAGAAGTTGAAATTATTGAAACGTTTCAATCTGTAAAAGGAGGATTAATTGGTGTTGTTGTAGGTCATGTTTTAACTTGTGAAAAACATCCAGATGCAGATCGACTAAAGGTAACAACGGTGGCTATTGGTGATGAAAACACTGTTCAAATTGTATGTGGAGCATCCAATGTTGCCGTAGGACAAAAAGTAGCTGTTGCAACTATTGGTACAAAATTATTTGACAAAGATGGAAATTCATTTGAGATAAAAAAAGGTAAAATTCGAGGGCAAGAAAGCCACGGAATGATTTGTGCGGAAGACGAATTGGGTCTGGGCGACAGTCACGACGGAATTATGATTTTAGATGATCATTTAGTACCTGGAACGCAAGCTTCGGCTGTTTTTAATATCGAAAACGATGAAATTTTTGAAATCGGACTTACACCAAATCGTGCCGATGCCATGTCGCATTTTGGAGTAGCCCGAGATTTACGGGCTGGATTGATTCAAAAAAATATTTCACTAGAATTAATAACGCCGTCAGTTTCTCAATTTAAGGTTGAAAAACGAACCTTAAAAATTGATATTGAAAACGAAAACGAAAATTTTGCACCGAGATATTGTGGAGTTACTATATCAGGAATAACAGTAAAACCATCACCTGTTTGGCTTCAAAATAAATTAAAATCCATTGGAGTTAGTCCGAAAAATAATATTGTTGACGTAACAAATTATGTACTTCATGAACTTGGGCAACCATTACATGCCTTTGATGCATCAAAAATTAATGGTAAAATTAAAATTAAAACAGTAGCGGCTGGAACAAAATTTACAACTTTAGACGATGTTGTACGTGATTTGCATGACGAAGATTTAATGATTTGCGATGACAATGGACCACTTTGTATAGCTGGTGTTTTTGGCGGAAAAAATTCAGGAATAACTAATAATACTACGACTATTTTTTTAGAAAGTGCCTATTTCAATCCAATTTCAATAAGAAAAACAGCAAAAAGACATTCGTTAAGCACAGATGCTTCTTTTAGATTTGAGCGAGGAATAGATCCAACAATAACAGAATATGCTTTAAAACGAGCCGCATTATTAATTCAAGAAGTAGCGGGCGGTGAAGTTACTTCAGATATTATTGATTTATATCCTAAAAAAATTGAAGATTTTTCGGTATTTTTAAATTATGAAAAAGCCTTTAAATTAATTGGTGAAGAGTTGCCAAAAGAAACCATTAAAAAAATTATTGCATCATTAGATATTAAAATAAATAGTTCTTCAGACGGAGGTTTGGGATTAATTATTCCATCATATCGTGTAGATGTACAAAGAGAAGTAGATGTAATTGAAGAGATTTTACGAGTTTACGGATATAATTCGATTAATTTTTCAGAAAAATTAAATGCTACAATTTCAAAATCATCACGTATTGAAGATTATAAAATTCAAAATATAGTTGCAAATCAGTTAAACTCTCAAGGTTTTCACGAAATAATGTCAAATTCGCTCACAACGCCCGAATATAGAAAACTTTCGGGCTTATTGAAAGAAGAATACAACATTAAAATAATAAATCCCTTAAGTTCTGATTTGTCAGTGCTTCGTCAGTCTTTATTATTTTCAGGCTTAGAAGCAATATCATATAACATAAATAGAAAAAATTCGGATTTAAAATTATTTGAATTTGGAAAATCATATCAAAAATTATTATCCGGAAGTAGTGAAAAAAAGCATTTAAGCTTATTTTTAACTGGTAATGCAGCTCCAATAAACTGGACAAATAGCGATAGTACAACTGATTTCTTTTTATTTAAAAGCTTTGTAAGTTCTATTTTAATGCGTTTAGGCTTTAAAAACCTTAACCATAAACCCGTTTCTAATGATGTTTTTAGTGAAGGAATAGCTATTGCAACCAATACTGATGTTCTAGTAGAATTTGGAACAATTAAAAAAGTAATAACAAAGCATTTAGATATAAAACAAGAGGTTTTTTATGCTGACTTTAATTGGGAACTGGTATTAAAGTTATTATCAACTAAAATCAAATTTACATCAATTTCAAAATATCCAGAAGTTCGTAGAGATTTTTCGCTACTTATAAATCAGGCTGTTATATTTGAACAGATTTATACCATTGCCGTACAAACCGAAAAAACACTTTTAAAAAGAATAGATTTATTCGATGTTTATGAAGGTAAAAACTTACCCGAAGGGAAAAAATCATATACAGTAAGTTTTATTTTACAAGATGAATCAAAAACATTAACAGACACTCAGATTGACAAAATTATGGGCAGAATACAACAAAACTTAGAAACAGGAGTTGGAGCACAGTTACGATAATATTTAAAATAAATACTTTTCGGATATTATTGTAATATGATGCTTTAGGTGACCCGCAACAATAAAACCAATTGCTCTAACAGATACAGCATTATTTGATGCTGTTCCTACTGCACGAAGTTGATATGGTGTAAAATTTTTAAACAGCATGATTGTTGCTCGCCGTACTGTCAAAAATTCTTCGAGTAAATCTTCAAACAAACGATTATTTGCGCCAGCATTATCTACGTAGTCATTTTCGTTAAATGCAGGAAAATGAGTTTGATCGCCTCTCGAAATGCAGAGAGCTCTGTAACAAAAAACACGTTCTACGTCTATTAAATGAATAAAAATATCTTGAACTGTCCATTTTTGAGGAGCGTAACTGAATTTTTGTTTTTTTAAATTTGAAATGAGTACCGAAACTAATGTGACATTTTCAATTCCTTGCGATAAAATTTGTAATAGATCATCTTTTGAATCAAGTAAAGAAATATAATTTTGATAAAAAGGTGCTGCTTCTGCTGACAATAAATCTATTGTTTTCATTTTTTTCTGCAAAAATAAGAAAACCCCATTGAAAAAATGAGGTTTTGAATCATATAATTACTAGTTTTTAAATTTCTTTAAAAATAGTATGCATAAGCCTTTTTTTGTCGTTTATGCTTTCTTCCAACGAAATCATTGTTTCTGTTCGGTATACACCTTCAATATCATCAATCATAAAAATTACGTCTTTGGCATGTTTAGTATCTTTAGCTCTAATTTTGCAAAAAATATTAAATTTACCCGTTGTAACGTGCGCTACGGTAACAAACGGGATATCGTTGATGCGTTCAAGTACAAATTTAGTTTGTGACGTATTATTTAAAAAAACACCCACGTAAGCAATAAATGAATAGCCTAATTTTTCATAATCAAGCGTTAGCGATGAGCCTTTAATTATACCCGCATCCTCCATTTTTTTTACTCTTACATGCACAGTACCAGCCGAAATTAAAAGTTTTTTTGCAATATCTGTAAAAGGTACTCTTGTATTGTCAATTAACATGTCTAGAATTTGATGATCTACTTCATCCAAGCGAAATTTACTCATAATTTATTGTTTTAATTACTTTTCTGTATAAACGAGAAACAATATGAAATATTTTATTTATTATTTAATGAAATTTAATCAATTTTTATACCATTATCAAAAACATTTACATTATCTAAATTAAAATTGGCGACTTCACCAACAACTGGATATTTATTTGAAGGATTAGAATAGCATTTACTTTTACAATCAATCACGCTGTGACCAAAAAAATTTTCTAGTCCATTAATCGCTACAATTCGCCCAAAAAAGTGAATATCATTACCAATTAATAACTCTTCAAACTGAATTGCAAAACTAATCATTTTATTAATACCAGCATCAATATAAATTGCATTATTATAAATTAAGTCATAAAAATTAACTTTATTTTGAGGAATTAATAGATATTTTTCAATTTTATTGCTAACTAAAACGTTTTCGATAATATGTCCTAAAGCACTTAAAAAGCTTACAAACAGTAGTTTCCGAGGGTATTCCCTAGCGTAATCAACTGAAAAATGTCCTGCTTCGAACAAAACAGTTGGTGTACCTAAAAATTGAAAGGTATCTCCTACACAATTAATATTAAAAGTATCATCAAAACGACCTGTATGTCCCGATATGTAATTTGATAGCGCACTATTAATAGCTAAAATTATGTTTATTGCTTTATTTCTTGTACTATTTACATCTCTATTTTCATTAAAGGAAGGTGCTAAAAAAGACAGCACAGCAGCTTTACCAGAACTACCAACACCATAAATAGAGCGCTGGTCGTGTAGATTGAAACAATAATCGGGATTAAAGTCAAAATAAACCGAATTTAAGATTTTGCTTTCGGGTTGCGATAAAATAAGAGCATCTCGATTTAAATCAATTAAATTTGCGTTTTCTCGTGTATATAGTGCTGCACCATCTGGATTTAACATCGGCAAAAAACAAAAAGAAAATTTGGCACGAAACAGAACAGCCAATTCATTATTTGATTGAATAAAATTAAAAAAATCAAATAATGCTTTTGTCGTAGTACTTTCGTTACCATGCATTTGTGACCACATTAGCACTTTCGTTACACCATTTCCGATTTTGTAACTATAAATTGGTCGGTCGGCAACCGAACTTCCAATAATTGCGATTCCCTTTTGGTATACTTTTTTATTTAATAAGGGTTCAATATTTTGTATTGTTATATATCTACCTGCTAAACTTGTTTCTTTAAATTGTTCTGCTAATTTTAGTAAATCCATACGTTATATTTTTATTTACAAAAGTAAACATCTTTATATTTACAAATGTAAATTTATAGAAACATACTATTATTTACATTTGTAAACCTAAACGAGGTTTATCAAACTCCTCAAAACAATTTATTTACAGAAATAAAATTAAAAATAAATTACCTTCTTAAATTATTTAAAATCATTATTTTAAATACTCTTACCTAATGTATATAATATATCAAGATTGGTTATAATTCACTACGTTTACAATTGTAAATTTTGTTTAATATATATAAATGATTACATTTGTAATTATTAATTTTAATCTAATTACAATGTTAAACCTAGATGATTTTGTTAAACGACTTGAAATAGTTATGGATTTTTATAGTCTTTCAGGCGGATCATTTGCTGACAAAATTGGAATTCAGCGCTCAAGTTTATCGCACCTTCTTTCAGGTAGAAATAAGCCTAGTTTAGAATTTGTAATGAAAATTGTTAGTGTTTTGCCAGAAGTAGATTTAGATTGGATTTTAAACGGCAAAGGAGTTTTTCCTAAATCGAGTCAAAAAGCAACTCAAATAATTGTTGAAACAAAACCAATTGCAACTCCAAAACTACTTTTTGATGATGATGTATCTGATCCTGAAACAAAAAAAATACCTGAAACCAAGCAAGAAGATGCACCCAAGGTATCAGATAATCTAATTGTTGACACTGTCCAAGAACATAAATCAAATGTAGTGATTGAAAACATTGTGGTTTTTTATACTGATGGAACATTTTTAGATTACAAAAAATCAAAACGTACTGTATAGTAAATAACTTATTTGTTATACCTATTATGTAAACAACTAATTAATTACCAAAAAAAATGTAGCAATAATGGTTTGTACTATTATTTACAATAAATTGGTAAGTACTGCTAAGCAGCTGCGCTTTTTGAGCTATTGACTAGCGCATTTTAGTTTTATTTCCAATCGAGTTTACTCAATTTTACATGATGTAACACTTCTTTATTAAGGCTTTTGCTGCCTTAATAAAGGGCAAACCAACAAGAGCGACGTATTATTGTGAGTGCGAAGTATGCAAAGCAGGTAACACTCAAAATCAAAAACATAAAAATAGAGTTATTATGATAACATTTAGACAAATAAATTAAGTCAAAATATATTTTTTTTAATATTGTACACCTATTTTAAATGCTTCAAAATGGTTAAGTTGGATAATTTCAAGAACAATTTACAAATTTGAATCGAAAATAAGTAAAAAAATCGAAATTACGTATACCAATAGTCGTTTGGTACTTGATACTAAAAATGCTATCTATTTGTATGGTAGTTTTCAACGAATTTTAAGAAACCGTTTAACAAAAATTGACTTTAATCAAATTAAATCTATAAACAAAATTTTAATTTTACGAGTTTATAGAGGAAGCTTTATTAAAACTTTGGTGCATAAAATTCGGGTTACAAGTACATTACTTGCGTAGAAACTGACAAATAAATTATTGAAATTATAAACCAATATTTTTAACTTAATAAAATCAAAAATTAGGAATTTGTAATTATAAATGCTTTTTAATTTGTTTCGAGTACTAAATAAAAATACGATTTAATTGTAAAAGATATTTTTAAAAACACTAAAATGCATACTTTATGAATGAAAATATTTTTACATATCGACTTTATTTTTTACTTAATATAAAACGTTTTATCTTATTCAATACTAATATTTTAGATAACAACTATAACAATAATCTATTGTTTAAAAAGCAATTTAATTTAACGAATTAGTGTATTATATCTAGTTTGCAGTTAACCTATTGTAACGAATTAATTATCGTTTATAAACAAAAATAAAAAAATATTGGTTGTTGCTTACCTATTTAAAATCATGCTCCTCGCCTTCTCTAAATCTTCGAATGTATCAATTCCAATTCCGATATGGTTGGTCGTAATCATTTTAATTCGTTTACCAAATTCTAAATACCTTAACTGTTCTAATTTTTCGGAGGCTTCAAGCGATTTCATGGGCAAATTATAAAAATCTACTAACGCTTGTTTTCTAAACCCATAAATGCCAATATGCTGCATATAACGAACACCAACATTGACTTCGCGGGGGTACGGAATAACCGATCTAGAAAAATACAATGCAAATTGGTTTTGATCAACCACAACTTTAACGTTATTTGGATTTTCTATATCGTTTACATTTGTAAATTCCCGCATTAACGATATTAAATCTATATGATTATCAGTATCTTGCTTAAAACTAGTACGTATTTTGTGCAACGAATCACGATCAATAAATGGCTCATCACCTTGAATATTTATCACTACGTCGACCTCTAAATATTGAATAGCCTCAGCAATTCGATCGCTACCACTTTCATGATTTTTAAGACTCATTATTGCCTTTCCGTTATTTTTAACTATTTCATTATAAATAAGTTCTGAATCGGTTACCACAAAAACATCGTCAAACAATTTCGTAGCTATCGCTGCTTCGTAAGTGGTACGAATAACTGTTTTACCGCATAAATCTTGCATTAACTTTGCAGGAAAACGCGTCGAGGCATAACGGGCTGGAATTACAGCAATTATTTTCATAAAATTAATTTTTATTTTAAAGCACTAAAATACTATAAAATGGATGAATACAGATAAAATAAATCGAATACTAAACGTTATTTAAATAATTAATTGTCATTACAAATACCAGTTGCGGTTTACAAAAAACTATCGTCCTTAAAACCAATCAAATATAGTTTATCCTTTGCCCTAGTAATTGCAGTATATAACCATCGTATGTAGTCGTTGTCAACGCCGTCTGGCAAATAGGGTTGTTCTACAAAAACCGTATTCCACTGCCCTCCTTGCGATTTATGACACGTAATTGCGTACGAAAATTTAACCTGTAAAGCATTAAAAAATTCATTATCCTTTACTTTTTGAAACATTTTAAATTTTGTTTCACCTTCGTAATCCTTCATTACTTCTTGATACAGTTTATTCGACTCGTCATACGTTAATGAAGGTGATTCAGAGGTAATTGTATTTAATAAAACAATCGTTTCTAACGGTTTTTGATTTGGATAATCAATCATTCGCACTTTTACTTTTGCGAAATTAAATCCGTATAATTCTTTAAAACTAAAAATTTCCAATACCTCAATTATATCTCCGTTAGCAATAAAACCCGCTTCATCTGCATCCTTAAGCCAAAAATAATTATTTTTCACAACCATCAAAAAATCGCCAACACTTAAATCACTTTCTTTATCTAAAATTTTTGTTCTAATTTGCTGATTGTATTGATTGGCACGTTTATTTGATCTAACAATAAAGCACGTATCTTCAATGCTATAATTACTATAGGACTGATTAATAGCGTCTTGAATATCATATCCATCGCTTAGTCTTATAATGTCTTTAAAAGTCTGCAACTTAAATTTAAACTCGGTTATAAAATTTTCGTTCAATAATTCTCGCAATTCGGTAGCGTTAAACAAAATTCCCGAATTCTGTTCTTGGCGCATCACCTCGTCTAATTCTATCGTTTGTATTTCTTTTCCGTAATTTAGTTCTAACGTATCGGTATTTAAAGCCGGACTAATATCTAACTGAACAGGCGGTAATTGTGCAGTATCGCCTATTAAAATTAATTTGCAATTTTCTCCTTTATATATGTACGAAATCAAATCATCTAAAAGCGATCCGTTTTCGTACATTTTTGAATCTGAACTTACATCCGAAATCATCGAAGCCTCATCCACAAAAAAAATGGTATTTTTATGCTTATTGGGCTGCAAAACAAAACGCAATCCGCCACCACTCACTTTTTTAGGAAAATAAATTTTTTTATGAATCGTAAATGCAGGTTTATTGCTATAATTCGAAATAACTTTTGCAGCCCGCCCAGTTGGAGCCAACAAAACATATTTAATTTTAATTTCAATTAAACTATTCACAATTGTCGAAATTACCGTAGTTTTTCCAGTTCCAGCAAATCCCTTCAAAACAAAAATTTCATCATTTTTATAATTTGTGGCAAAAAGTGCTATTTTCTGAAAAAAAATATCTTGCTTAACAGTTGCTTCAAATGGAAAAGATTTTTTTAGAATAGAATAAAATTGCGATGACATCATTAATGTAATTTTAATACAAAATAACGATTATTTTTTGACAGTCCTTTTTTTATTTTACTAATTTAAAAACATATTCATTCGTAGCGATCTATCGGTACTTATTTATATAAATCGTTCCAGCTGTCCATCCAAAAAACCGCAAAAAAAACGCGGTTGTTTTTCCCTCCCATCTGGGCTATCAAAGTAAGCTTGGGTATTTATTAATAAATAATAGGCTATCTTTTATTTATTAATTTACAATGATAGACCTATTAAAAATGTAACATATTAATTATTAGCAAAAAAAATCAAAAAACAGCAAAAAAATTTATGTTTCTACAAATTTATAACCATTAAGCTACAAAATTAACAATTCGATCCAGTAATCGTAAATTTATATATTGTTAATCCAAAAAAAAGAAACAAAATAGTATTTTTACTCAAAATCTAGTAAAATAAATAAAATGAAAGTAGGAATAGACGCTATCACCTTTGATCTTCCAAAAATATATTTATCCATAAAAGAATTAGCCCTAAATCGTAATATTGAACCCGATAAGTTAACAAAAGGTTTAGGATTACATAAAATGAGTTTTCCCGATGTGCACCAAGACGTAATTACTTTTGCAACCAACGCCGTATATAAATTATTAATTCAAGAAAATTTAAATCCGAATCAAATTTCACGAATTTATGTTGGCTCAGAAAGCGGTTTAGATGCATCAAAGCCAATTGCATCATACATTATCGGACTACTAGAACAACAATTTGGATATGGCACTTTCAACCATTGTGACGTGGTTGACATGACTTTTGCCTGTATTGGTGCTGTTGATGCACTTCAAAATACCTTAGATTTTATTCGATTAAATCCAGACAAAAAAGCAATTGTTGTTGCCACTGATAATGCGAAATATGATTTAGAATCGGGCGGAGAATACACCCAAGGTGCTGGAGCAATCGCCATGTTGTTAACATTAAATCCACGTGTTTTGGCGTTTTCAAATCATTTTGGTGTTTCAAGTCAAGGTGTTTTTGATTTTTTTAAACCACGAAGGTATTTTTCTAAAAATGAAATTTTAAATACTACCGAAAATCCTTTATGGTTCGGAATTCTTGAAAACGAAATCGCCTTTTATAAAGAGCAACCCGTTTTTGACGGCCAATATTCTAATCAATGTTATATCAATAGAACAACCGAGGCATACTACAACTTCAAAAAAAATAGTGGGCAAACTAACGAAGTAGTTCAAACTTGGGAAAATATTTTAATGCACCTTCCCTACTGTTTTCAAGCACGACGAACATTTGTAGAAATTTATGCACAAGAATATTTAAATATAGATACAAACGCAAAAGATTATAAAGAGCAAATAAAAGTAATTGCCAAAAGTGAAAATTATTTAACATTTGTAAACAAAACAATTTATCCGTCAGAAATTGCCTCTGGTCAAGTTGGAAATTTATACACAGGTTCGATATTTTTGGGGCTGCTGTCTACTTTCTGCCACCATCTTCAAAATAAAACTGATATTGTTGGTAAAAAAATGGGGTTTATTGCCTACGGAAGTGGTTCGAAATCGAAAGTTTTTGAGGCAACCGTACAACCCGACTGGGCAACGGTAATTGAAAAAACCTATCTTTTTGAAACACTTGACAAAACCTTTGAAATTGATTTTGAAACCTATCTTAAATTGCATAAAAAAGAACAAAAAGAATCAGTTTTATCACCTAACAACGAATTTTCATTAGATTATATAGAAAAAGAGAACCCTTTTTTGCGCGGCGCACGATATTACAGCTTTAAATAAAAAAGTCGTGTAAATAATAAAAAAACCCAAACTAGCTTTAGTTTGGGTTTTTTTAACCTAGAATTATGCTACAATTACTATTTTGCAATCCACCTGATAATTTCATCATCTGTGGGAAGCGTTTGCGGTGAAATAACTTTTTCTAATTGGCCATTAGTTCCTATAAGATATTTTTGAAAATTCCATTGCACTTCACTATCCACAAAACCATTTTTGCTTTTTTGAGTTAAAAATTGATACAAAGGACACATATCTTTACCTTTTACAGAAACTTTGCTCATCATTAAAAAACTAACTCCATAATTTTGTCTGCAAAAAGTTTCAATTTCTTCATTAGATCCTGGCTCTTGCGATGCAAAATTATTAGCAGGAAACCCAACAATTACAAAATTCTTATCCTTGTATTGCTTATAAATTGATTCTAATAATTTGTACTGAGGCGTTAAACCACATTTTGAGGCGGTGTTAACAATAAGTATTTTTTTTCCTTTTAGTTTTGCAAAATCAAATTCTTTACCTGTTAAGTCGGTCACCTTAAAATTATAAATTGTAAAATTTTCTGATAAAGTATTATCTAACATTATTTCTTGATTTTTAAATGATTCCGCTTGAAGTGGTTGTGCTTGAGCTTGAAAATTGAATAAAATTGCGATTATAAATAATCCAATACGTGTTGCTTTCATATTATTTTTTTGATTAGGTAATTATTTCATTCTTTTCTTTACATGCAACTAATAAGAAGTGAATAAACAAACGATATTAATTGAAGTGATTGGCTTCCGCTATTTTATAAACCATTCCGATCCAGCATCCGCAAAGTATTTATTATTCGTAAAATTAGTAAAATGTTGTATTTTAATAGTACTATAAATTAATAAAGATTTGTTAAATCTTAAAAAAAAATAATTTAGTTCGTACAACAATGCTTTACGTAACGATCAGCGGTTATTTAAATGAGATAAAATATGACACAAAAAGACATTTTGCCTTTGATTCGCAATAAAGACGACAAAGCTTTTATTACTCTTTACAGCATGTATCACAAAAGTCTGTTTGGAGTTATCAGTAATTTAATTATAGAACAAGAAGAAGCCGAACGTGTTTTACAAAAAGTTTTTGTCAAAATATGGAAAAACATAGATTCTTATAATGAAAGTAAGAGACGTTTTTATACTTGGATTTTAAACATTACAAGAAATGCAGCCATTGATAAATGAAGATCTAAAGGGTATAGTAACACCAAAAAAAACCTTTCAGCCGATAATTTCATACATTTATTAGATAACTGTAATAAGTTAACAAATAGAATTGACACCATTGGAATTCACGAATTTGTAAAAAAATTAAAACCAAAATGTATTCTACTTATTGAACTTTTGTTTTTTTAGGGATACCCAGCAAGAAGCATCTGATGAATTCAAAATGCCGCTGGGAATCGTAAAAACACAAAATCGAAATTACATTAATGATTTAAGAACCTATCTAAAAGTTTAATTACTAATGGAACTGCAAGAATATATAAAATCAGGTATTTTAGAAATGTATGTTTTTGGAATATTAAATGACGTCGAAACAAAAATAATAAGTGATTTAGAACAATCGAATACAGATATTTAAGCTGAATTTGAAGCAATTGAAATTGCAATTTTAAATTTGTCAAGTAGTTTTGCGCCAAATGTTTCAGTTGAATTATTTGAAAAAATTAAATTGCAATTAGCGCTAGAATACAGCACCAAAGTTATTGATTTAAATACCAAAAAATTATCTACTTTTTTGTATTTTGGTTGAGCATTAGCAGCGGCACTACTAATAACAAATGGTTATTTATATATTAAAGATGTTAACACTACAGCAAATATGGTAGCAGTACAGCAAGATAAAACCAACTTGCAAAAATCGGTGCTTGGTTTAGTTGCTAAAAATAAAACTACTACCGTTTTGTTGCAAGTAATCCGCAATAACAATACAACTGTTGTAAATCTAGGCGGACAAGCCGTAGCACCACAATCATTTGCAAAAGTGTGTTTGAACACACTAACAAAAGCAATTTACATTGATGCATCTGGTTTACCAGAGGCACCATAAGTTAAGGTGTATCAGGTATAGGCATTAAAAATGAATCCGCTTATACCTACAAGTATTAGACTTTTAGAAAACTTTTCAGCACATGTTGAAAAATTATATTTAGTAGGTAAAAACTGCGGCGCCGAGGGCTTCGGAATTACTTTAGAACCTAATGGAGGAAGCAAATCGCTAACAATGTCGCAACTTTATACCTCAGGTATCCTTATATAATAGAATTATTTATAATAAAAAAAAGCACTTCATAAGTTGTACTTTTTTATTAAAATTGTAAAAATATAGAAGTTACTTTTTAAATTCTTTTTTGAATTTAGCATAACATACGGCTGCAAAAAGTAAATAACCTACCGTTATGTATGCGTAGATTACCACATTTTGTTTTTCGCCTGAGGCATATGAATGCAAACCCGTAAGATGAAAATTTACACCAAAATAAGTCATCATTACAGATGCGTAAGCCAACGCTGCCATAAAATTAAAGGCGAATAACCCGCGCAAAGCCGGCACAAAACGCGCGTGAATTACAAACGCATAGATCATTATGCTAATTAATGCCCAAGTTTCTTTAGCATCATAGCCCCAATATCGACCCCAACTTTCGTTAGCCCATTGCCCGCCCAAAAAAGTACCAATGGTGAGTAAAACTAGTCCTACTGTCAATGCCAATTCATTGATGTAGGTAATTTCTTTAATATGTAATATCATTAATTCTTTATTTTTTGAGTTAGTACAAAGCATCAATAATAAAGCTACTAACCCTAAAACTAGACCTAATGTGAAAGGACCGTAACTAGCTACAATAACTGCAACGTGAATCATTAACCAATATGAATTTAAAACGGGTTGTAAATTTGCAATTTCAGGATCAACCCAACTAGAGTAAGCAATCATTAATATCATTGAGGCTACAAACGTGCCCGAAGCTACGGTTAATTTTGATTTTATATCGAATGCTAATGTAAAAAACATTGTTGCCCACGCTACATAAATCATACTTTCGTAGGCATTACTCCATGGTGCATGACCAGAAATATACCATCGAACCGCTAATCCTGCGGTGTGTAAAATAAACAGAAAGGCAACGGTAATATGAAACCCATTGATAATGTACTTAATTATTTTATTTTTAAAAAATATATTTGAAATGGTAAATAGCAGCATAAAAGTACCTACTAACATATACAACCAAAATAAATTTTTAAATATGTCATATTTATTATAAAATATTTCAGAATCGATTTTTTTATCCGATGGACGTACAGCATCACCATATTTTTTTTGAAAATCTTCAATACCCGAAATCATACTATTTGCTCTGAGATAATTTTTTGAATTGGCACCTTTAAGTAATTCATCAAAATAAACAGGCAGTGCTAGTTTGATAATATCTAAATCAGAACCAGTTTGGTGATTTAAGTCTAGATATGAAACCCACTTATTATTTTTATCGTTTGGTATTGGAAAAATTTTTAAAATACTACCACTTAAAGCCGAGTTTAGTAAATTTACTTTTTTATCCGCCTCAATAAAATCTTGCTGAAATTTGTTTTTTATTTTTGCCCGTGCTGCATCTGTTAGGTACGGCGATAATTTGTAATTGCCTTTATCATCAAAAAAGCTACGAAAAGTACCGTACTCCTCCCCTTTTTTTAAGCCAATAATTCTGTGCAAACTATCGTTTTCTACTTTTAAAACAATAATTGGAATTTCAAACCAATACGACGGAAATTGCGTCATTGACAAGAATACTTGGTCGGAATTCATGTTTTTGTATTTGTTTTTTTTGCTAACTTTACGCAACAATTCGGACGAAAATGTATTAATAGGTTTCATTCGCCCTCCTTCGTCTTGTATAACTAGTCTACCAAATTTTTCTGCCTGAATTTCGGGTACTTTATATCGTTCGATAATAGAATCGGCTTGCATAGAAGTAGGTTGTACTGCACTGTGCTTTTGTGAATATCCAATAATTGTACCTAATAAAAATAATACCAAAGTTAATTTATCTTTCTTTAGTTTCACGGCTTCTAATTTTCGTTTCACGTCATCAAATCGCGTGTTTTTGGTAACTAAAATACACATCATAGCAAAAAACAACATAAAGTAGCCAATATAAGTAATCAAAGTACCCCAAAAGTCGTGGTTAACTGATAATACGGTTCCCTTTTCGTCTGGATCAAAACTTGACTGAAAAAAACGGTATTGATCGTGGTCTAAAATATGGTTCATGTAAATAGCGGCATCAAATGATTTTTTATTTTCTATTACCGTCACCTTACTTTCGTATGATGAATAACTTTTTTCGGTTCCAGGATATTTTGTTGCTATAAAATCGTTTAATTTTAAACTAAAAGGCAATTCATATACTTTGCTTCCATACGATAATGTATATTCTAATCCTTCTATTTTTATTGTTTTAAGCTCCCCTATTTTTCCTTGTGAACCAACTAGAGTTACTTCTTTTTCAATACCATTATTTTCGACTGTTACTACTAAAGCGTCATTTCCTTTTTTTGCATTATAATCACCCGATGATACATAATCTTTTCCGCCTAAAACGGGTTGATCTGGAAAAACAAATTGAGCATTTCCGACACTATACAAAGATCGAAACATTAATTTATCGGTTTTGCCATTGCTTAAACTACCTTTAAATTTATCAATCATTCGCATGTACTGCCCGTCAAAAGGGGCATTTATAGTAGTAGTGGTTCCATCGGTCGTAATATTAATTGCACCTTTCGAGAACTTATTTAACGAAAATAATAAATTGTGAATATTTTGAATTTCGCCCGCTTTTAAATAGTGTTCGTGTCGCGAACCTTCGCTAGATTCTACTAATTTTAAATAAAATTCACCTCCCTTTTCTGCTTTTATTCCTTCTTTAACATCCATCAAAAAATTCTTGTACTTGATAGTAAATGGAGTTGTATTAAAATCTGATGTTATTGAAAAATTATTATTGGTTTCTTGTGCCAGCAAAAGTTGTTTTTCAAAAGAACGCCTTTTCATTTCGCCTTTATATTGCCCATCAACAAGTACTGTTAAAAAAGTTTTTTCTGAAAAAACCTGATTTGAAGTTGCGCCTTCCCTTATGGGCATCATGCCTTCATAGCTAATATATCTGGTAATGGCAGCACCCAATATTATAAAAATAAATGAAACATGAAGCAATAGTGTTGCCCATTTTTCTTTTCGATAGAGCTGATATCGTTTAATATTGCCAAAAAAATTAATTAAAAAAAACACCAAAATTAATTCAAACCACCAAGCATCATATATTAAAATTTTGGCTGTTGCAGTATTGTAATAACTCTCAATAAACGTTCCAATACCCATTGCGGTTGCGTAGGTAAGAAACAAAAGTGCCATCAATCGGGTGGAAAATAAAACGGAAAGTATCTTTTTTTGCATTGTAAAAACGTAGTATTAAAAACAATGCAAAAATACACGATTTATCTTTAATTATATATATTATGACAACCTATTTAAGTGTTTTTTATGAAGTGTTTTTTGTGATTTTAATTTAAACTATTTTTTGATTTACAAACAATAGTGCTATTTTTTATATAATAAATAGTGTGCGATATGATTTACTTTTATTAGGCACTACGATTCTGCGTTAGCGACTGCAGTGAAAATCCTTTTTTAAAGCTTTTTTTGCTTTAAAAAAGATTGTAACGTAAGGCGCGACCCTTGTGGTAACGCCCAAAACAGGTTATGCTTGGTTGCAAACAACTGTGTTATTACTATTGTTTACTATTGTTGCTATGCTACTCGCCATCTGAATGCGAATTCGAATAACCGCGCCATTTATCAATACATTCTTGCATGTCGGCGGGTAATTCGGTATCAAAACTCATAAATTTTCCAGTTGTGGGATGCTCAAATCCTAAAGTTTTGGCATGCAACGCTTGCCGCGGTAAGGTTTTAAAGCAATTATCGATAAACTGCTTGTATTTTGTAAACGTTGTGCCCTTTAATATAAGATTTCCTCCGTAGCGTTCGTCATTAAAAATAGTGTGACCAATATGTTTTAAATGTACCCGAATTTGATGTGTTCGTCCTGTTTCTAACTTACACGATATCAAGGTCACATAACCCAAACGCTCGATAACTTTATAATGTGTAACGGCGTGCTTGCCTATTTCTGGATCAGCAAAAACCTGCATTTGCATTCTATCTTTCACATGGCGTGCAATATTTCCTGTAATCGTTCCTGCATCTTCTTTTACGTTGCCCCAAACCAATGCAATGTATTCACGTTCAGATGTTTTAGCTTCAAATTGTTTTGCTAAATGCGTCATTGCTTTTTCTGTTTTGGCAATAACTAACAGTCCTGATGTATCTTTATCAATTCGATGTACTAATCCGGGTCGTTCGCTACTGTTTAACGGTAGGTTTTCAAAATGATAAGCCAAGGCATTAACTAGAGTTCCGGTATAATTGCCATGTCCGGGATGTACTACAAAATTTGGTGGTTTATTAATAAGTAGTAACGCATCGTCTTCATAAACAATTGCTAAGGGTATGTTTTCGGGCAAAATAATGTTTTCAAACGGAGGATATTCCATCATTACACGCACCACATCAAGTGGTTTTACCTTATAATTTGATTTTACCGCAATATCATTCACCTGAATATTTCCTGCAGAAGCCGCATTTTGAATTTTATTTCTTGTGGCGTTAGGAACCATTCCCATCAAAAATTTATCAATTCGTAACAACGCCTGCCCTTTGGGAACTTCGTATTTAAAATGCTCGAAAAGAGTTTCTTCGAGTTCGTTATCAAAACTTTCAATCATTATTTTATGCTGTCTAACGGAATCTCTTCCTTATTAATTGTATCTAATTCTTTCTCATCAAAAACAACTTTTCCGTCGCCTAAAACCAAGTCAATTTTAGAATCTTTTAAAATTTTTGCGCCTGCTTTTAACTCTTTTCCATTCATCATCATCTTCAATACCATATCTTTACCTAAATAAGGTACATAGGTAATTTCTCCTTCTTGCAAACCTACTGCTTTTAATGTTGGCAACGCTTGGCGGTATGTTTTTTCAATTAAATCGGGCACAGTAACCATTTTAAAAGTTGCAGCATTTATTTTTATATAAATTGTTCGTCCACCCTTAACTTTACTTCCCGCCGTTGGCTCTTGCAAAACGACAGTAAGTTTCGGAAAATCAGATTTATAATCCACAGTATCAACAATTTGATAGTCTAAGTCTAAACTACCTAATTTTTCTTCAACCTCAAGTTCGGTTAATTTGCTTAAATTAGGAACTGTAATTTCATCGCCATGATGCGTAATAAAAGTGATCCAATGAAAAAAACCATAAGCTATAAGTGCCACAATTGCTACTGCTGCGGCAACCTGTGCAACAAAAACCTTACTCGACAAATAATTACGTAAACTCATAAAATATCAATTTAACGCAAATATATAAATTCTTAAACGTTTATTGTTTCAAAAAAAATGATATTTTTGTTTTTTAGAAGCTATTTCCAGCTTTACGCTATATCTTTTATTTTTTTTAAAGAAAAAAAACAAAAGGATACCGCTGCAATCTGGGCTACAATTTTAGCATATCAATTAAAAAATAGTAGTAAACAAAAATCCTGCTTTACAATAAAAATGAAAATCATCATAAATAGAATAAAAAAATGAAAAATATAGCAATCATAATGGGCGGCTACTCGAGCGAATATAAAATATCAATAAAAAGTGGTAACGTAGTTTATAGCAATCTTAACGCTGCAAAATTTATTGGTTATCGTATACATATACTAAAAGAAAAATGGGTTTATGTTGATCCAAATGACGTTGAAATTCCTATCGATAAAGGCGATTTTTCAGTAGTAATAAACAACCAAAAAGTATATTTTGACTGTGTTTTCAACGCCATTCATGGTTCACCTGGCGAAGATGGTTTGTTGCAAGCCTATTTTGAATTGTTACATATTAAACAAACTTCTTGCAATTATTACCAGGCTGCGTTAACTTTTAATAAACGTGACCTACTTTCGGTTTTAAAACCTTATGGCATAAATTCGGCAACATCGCATTATTTAAATTTAGGTGATGCTGTTAATATAGCCGAAATTTTAACTAAAGTCGGACTACCGTGTTTTGTAAAACCAAATAAATCGGGTTCAAGTTTCGGAATTTCGAAAGTTAAAACTGAAGCCGAATTTATGCCAGCAATTAATAACGCCTTTAAAGAAGATGATGAAATTATAATTGAAAGTTTTTTAAATGGTACCGAGGTTTCTGTTGGAGTACTAAATTATAAAGGAAACACTACCGTTTTACCAATAACCGAAATTGTAACCGAAAACGATTTTTTTGATTATGATGCAAAATATTTAGGGCAATCACAAGAAATTACACCTGCTCGAATTTCAGACGAAATGACATTAAAAGTTTGTAATATGGCAAAAAAAGCATACGAAGTTTTAAAAATGAAAGGTTTTTCACGAAGCGAATTTATTATTGTAAATAATGAACCATTTATGCTTGAAATGAATACAATACCAGGTTTAACTACCGAAAGTTTAATACCACAGCAAGCCAAATGTGCCGGAATTTCGCTCGAAGATTTGTTTACGAATGCAATAGAATTAAGTTTGTAAATTAATAGTATCTTGTTCTATCATAAAGAGTTTTACTTACACTTACCGTATTAAAAATATACAACGACAAAAAATGAAAAAAGCAATTTTCCCTGGTTCATTCGACCCCATTACCTTAGGACACTTCGACATAATAAAACGTTCTATTACATTATTTGACGAAATTATTGTAGCAATTGGAATCAATGCCGAAAAAAAATACATGTTTTCACTCGATGACCGAAAGCGCTTTATAGAAGCAGCGTTTGCGGACGAACCAAAAGTTTCTGTTATTACTTATGAAGGGTTAACAATTGATTTATGCAAAGTAATGAAAGCACAATTTATTTTAAGAGGACTGCGCAATCCGGCTGATTTTGAATTTGAAAAAGCCATTGCGCATACCAACCGACGCTTATCAAAAATTGAAACCGTTTTTTTATTAACAGCAGCAAAAACATCCTACATTTCATCAAGCATTGTTAGAGATGTAATTAGAAACGGTGGTGAGTATCAAATGCTTGTGCCTGATAGTGTGCGGGTAAATTTATAAATAAAAAAAACCTTTTAATTAAATGTTTAAAAGGTTAATTGCTCTTACTGTAAAATAGTTTGTTTTCTATCCGGTCCAACCGAAACGATTTTTATAGGTACCCCAACTTCAACTTCTATGAAATTAATGTACTCCTTAAGTTCAATCGGAAGCTCATCAAAGGTGGTCATACTCGTTAAATCGGCTTGCCACCCTTTAAATTCTTTATAAATAGGTGTAACGTTCTGCTCTTCGATGTTATAAGGTAAATGATGAATTATTTCACCTTTATATCTGTACGATGTAGCAACTTTTAGGGTAGAAAACCCTGATAAAACGTCACCTTTCATCATCATTAACTGTGTAACACCATTTATTTGCACTGCATATTTAAGGGCAACCAAATCAAGCCAACCGCACCTTCTTTTACGCCCTGTTACTGATCCGAATTCGTTTCCTACTTTGGCCATAATATCGCCCGCCTCGTTAAAATCTTCGGTAGGAAAAGGTCCGCTTCCAACTCTCGTAACGTAGGCTTTGAAGATCCCGTATACTTCTTTTATCTTGTTAGGTGCAATTCCCAATCCAGTACAAGCACCCGCGGCAGTTGTATTGGAGGATGTTACATAGGGATAAGTACCAAAATCAACATCTAATAATGATCCTTGCGCTCCTTCGCAAAGTATTGATTTTCCTTCTTTTTGGGCTTGATGCAAGTACTCTTCGCTGTCTATAAAATCAAGTTTTTTAAGTTCTTCTATGGCTTCAAAAAATTCAAGTTCCATTTCATGCAAATTATATTGAATATTTACATCATAAAATTTAATCATTTCCTCGTGTTTATTTGCCAAAGAACGGTATCTAATTGTAAAGTCTGTTAATTCAATATCGCCAATCCGAATTCCGTTTCGACCTGTTTTATCCATATAAGTTGGTCCAATTCCTTTTAAGGTTGAACCAATTTTTGCTTTTCCTTTTGATGCCTCAGAGGCTGCATCAAGCAATCGATGCGTAGGAAGAATTAAATGTGCTTTGCGTGAAATTATTAATCGTGCTTTTAAATCAATATTAAATTGCGATAAACCTTCAATTTCTTTTTGAAAAACAACCGGATCGATAACTACACCATTGCCGATAACATTTACTGATTTTTCATGAAAAATACCTGACGGAATAGTTCTTAAAACGTGCTTTATGCCATCAAATTCAAGCGTGTGACCTGCATTTGGACCACCCTGAAAACGGGCAATTATATCGTATTTGGATGTTAAAACATCTACTATTTTACCTTTTCCTTCATCGCCCCATTGTAATCCTAATAATAAATCGACAGCCATTTTTTTGTTTTAGTAGTTAGTTGTTTATTGTTGCTTATGTTAGTTTATAAGTAGCTTATGTTAGTTTATAAGTAGCTTTTTAGATTTTAAATAATAATCACTTTTTATGGTGTACATATATTCTCCTTTTTGTAAGGTTGCGGCTTTCAAAGTCAGCACATATTTTCCCAAATCGTACTTTTTGTTATCAACTAAAGTATGTACTTCCTTTCCAGCCAAATCATATATTTTTATTGTAATTTGACTTTCTTTGTATAATTTAAATGAAATGTACGAATCTGAATTGGTTGGATTTGGGTATACAACTACATCATCATGTACCGTATCTGTTTCAAGTGAGTTGGAATTTAATTGATTTTGAGATAAAATTGCAGTCCACAAACTGCTTTGTCCATTATCAAATCTGCTCCAAATTGGTCGAATAATTCCGTTGTGCGCAGTTATATTACTATAATCTCCAAAAAAAACGGTAGCTGTTGGTACAAAAGAAGTTTCACTTATTTTTTTATTTGTAAAAGTAGCACCTCCATTGGTAGAATAAGCTAAATAAACATCAGTATTGGTATCAATGTGATTTCGTCGGTCATAAAAAACGATGTAGATATAACCTGTAATTTGGTCAATTGTCATCCATGACAAAAATTGTTGTTTGCCCGCAACATCATCGTTTACCCGAAATGGTGCGCTCCATGTTGCACCTCCATTAGTTGATTTTGATAAAAAAATATCGGTATCGTTAACACCATTACGCTGGTCGGCCCAATTTACATAAATAGTTCCATTATAAGCACTTGAACTTAAATCGCAAGCAGTTATTGGTAATCCGTTGGTGCGGTCAAGTCCTTCAATCATAAAATCCCACCCTGGTGATGTTGCAATTTCGGTTTCACTTGACGGCCATGTAGCACCAAAATCAATTGATTTTTTAAAAACAATTTTATTAGGACTTGCCCACGAAACATACACTTCACCGTTAGGTCCAACAGCAGGTACTGCACCTTCAACAGTATTGCTATCATCTAAACAACCGCCATCAACTGTATTTATTTTTAAGGCTTCTGACCAAGTGGCACCAAAATCAATTGATTTTGAGAATCTAATAATCGATTTATTAAGTGGGTTTGCACTACCATAAACATCAAATTGCGTCCATGTTAAATAAATAGTATTGGTGTTTTTATCAAATGCCGACCACTGTTTGTCTTGTTTTTTATTTCCGTTTTTTCCAGTATACGTTCCGTCAGTCCATGTACTCCCTAAATTTGATGTTTTTTGGCATACAATTCTATCAATCCAAGTGCCACCACTCGCCGCAGTTGGGTTGGATAGGTGAAAAAAATAAAAATTATTATTGTTATCAGCCATAATGGTTGGATCACCCCAGACACCATGGGTAGACGTTAAACTTCCTCTATTCCAAGTTAATCCTGCATCATTACTTGCATAATAACTGTTTAAATTAGCTCCTGCAAGTAACTGATTGGTGTTAATTGGATTAATAGAAATGGATGGCTCACTTGGATTGTTAGTGTTTGAAATTAGCACATTTTGTTGGCCCATCGCAAATAAATTTACCAAAAAAACAATAATTACATACGGCGTATTCGATCTTATTTTTGTCATTAGCTTTAAATTTTGTTGAGTTTAAACAAAAAAAATTTTTTAATAATTATAGTGTAATATTCTTTTCCCTTTTTGTTCCATAAAAGTATAAAGAATGGTTGTTTATATCGATATCAAAAATTTCTTCAATTGTTTTTTTTATGGTTTGTATTCGTGGATCACAAAATTCAATAACATCACCTGTATCAGTCATTATAATATGATCGTGCTGTTTGTCAAAATACGATTTTTCATAATGGGCTTGATTTTGTCCAAATTGGTGTTTTCGAACCAAGGCACAGTCTAAAAGTAGTTCAATAGTATTGTATAATGTTGCGCGACTAACACGATAGTTTTTATCTTTCATTTTCATGTAAAGATTTTCGATATCGAAATGCTCTTCATTATCATATATTTCCTGCAGAATAGCGTACCGCTCGGGAGTTTTACGATGTCCTTTTTTTTCTAAATACAATGTAAATACATTTTTTACAATGTCTTGATTTTTCGAGTTGTCTTTAGCAATTAGTGTCATAGTAAGCAAAGATAATAAAAACGAACTTAAAAAATTTTAGAATCAAAAAAAAATATATAATAGGTAAAAAAAACGGCAAAACACATAATTTAATTGCCGAAGCACTTGAAATAATAAAAAACTATTTTTAAGTACATTTTGACTATTTTTTAAGAAATTTATCACACAATACTGCGGTCTTTTTCAAAAATAAATTTAATATCAAAAAAAAAACAATTTATTTTTGATAAGTCTATAAATGTTGCTTTTTTTAGTAATTTAGCAAAAAAAATGGATTAGTGGAATTAGTTTTTTTTAATTTTTATAAAATACTAATTATCAGTTATTTAATTCGTTTTGTAATCTGAAAAATTAAATTTAAATGAGTACAACAAATACTATCGAAATCGATATAGTTACTGTTTCGCAATCAAAAATTGATACAGTTGATTTCGAAAATCTATCTTTTGGAAATGTTTTTACCGATCATATGCTGGTTTGTGATTTTAAAGATGGTCAGTGGAGTCGACCTACAATTAAGCCCTATGAACCCTTTTTAATAGATCCATCAGCTAAAGTTTTTCACTATGGTCAAGCTATATTTGAGGGAATGAAGGCATATAAGGATGAAAACGAAAGTATTTGGTTATTTCGTCCAGAAGAAAATTTTAAACGTTTTAATAAGTCCGCCAAAAGAATGGCAATGCCCGAAGTTCCCGAATCCGTTTTTATTGACGGTTTAAAAACAATTTTAGACATTGAAAAAAATTGGGTTAAAAAAGGGTTGGGAAATACGTTGTATATTCGACCGTTTATGATTGCTATTGGTTCGGGAGTAATTGCGCAGCCGTCAAGTCAATATCGATTTATGATTATTTTGTCGCCTGCAAAATCGTATTATTCTGGTGAAGTAAAAGTAATTATTGCAGAGCATTTTAGTCGTGCAGCTAATGGAGGAATTGGTGCTGCAAAAGCGGCCGGAAATTATTCTGCACAATTTTATCCTACTAAATTGGCGAACGACCGAGGTTTTCAACAAATTATTTGGACCGATGATGCTACACACACTAAATTAGAAGAAGCCGGTACGATGAATGTTTTTTTTAGAATAAACGACACCTTATTAACTGCACCAATTAGTGAGCGAATTTTAGATGGAGTGACACGAAAAAGTTTGATAGATTTAGCAAAACGAGACGGAATTGATGTAGAAGTGCGATCAGTTTTAGTAGATGAATTAGTAAGCGCTGCGAAAAATGGTTCACTAAAAGAAATTTTTGGAGCCGGAACTGCCGCGGTAGTTAATCCAATTGCTGGATTTTCGTATAAAGATACGTACTATGAATTGCCTAAAATTGAAAATTCGTTTGCATTACAACTAAAGGATGGTTTAACTAAAATTCAATATAATTTAGCTCTAGATTCGTTTGGATGGACTATAAAAATTTAAAAGTTAATTAATTAATACTGTTTTATATTTTTGTAAACAAAATAGCATTACATTTGTATTAAATATTTAGTAGTACATGGGGTCGACTGGTTTTGACAGCAGGTGGAATTAAACGGTAAGCACGCCGAGCATTGAATTTTGGCTCGTAAATATCAATTTTCAAAACACACAAACGGCGAAGGAAACTACGCTCTTGCTGCATAATCTGAATCATAGTAAGATTAGCCACGCTCCTATTAGATAGGAAAGCAGGATTTACCTCGAAAGCTCTGGTTTATGGCGGTCGATTAAGGTAAATCGTAATTGTAAACCTAAGACAAACTATGCTTTGAAGTTTGTACAAAAATTAAAAAAGATAAGTGTTTTGCGGCTGTTTTTGGCCAAACTTGACATCGAAAATCAAATCAAAAAATAAACGTGTAGAAAGCTCTTTGATTGCTTGTTTGGACCCGGGTTCGATTCCCGGCGATTCCACATTAAAGCCCTTTTAAATAAGGGCTTTACAATTAAATTCTAAAAAAGTTGAACAAATATTACTTAAAAAAAATACTAGTACGTGTGTATAAAAGTTACAAATTATAAACCATTAATTTAATGTTACCGAAACATTTTAATTGCTACACTGCTACCAAATTGATTATTTAAATACTATTGCGTTAATTTTAATAAAAAGTAGTGAACACATTGGTAGTTAAAAAATTAATTATACAGCCTTTTGCATTTTTATTAGTGGTAGTAATTTAACACTTTTCATACCTATGTATAAAAGGGTCCATTATTATTTTACTGCATCATACTGTTTGTAAAACCGCTTTTAATTAAATAACTAATCAAAAAAAAATCTCAAAATATCAGTTATTGCAGTAATTAATACAGTATTAAAAAATGTCTTTCTTATCCTTAAAGTAGGGCTTGAGCAAAAGGAGAATTATAAAAAAATGTTAGTAAAAAGAGATTTATTTTTTTTTGCAAAAAAATAAATTAATTTATTATACACTTGGACGATTATATTTTTGTTATGAAATCAAAAAATAATGAAGAGAAATATAATTGTAGTCGTTTTTAAAGAGTTTGCTTTGCTATTTATTGTATTGTTTATTCGATTATTTTATTGTAAATATCTGTCATTAAATCTCGAACTAATTGACCATTTTGATGATTGGATAATATAACAATTGCTATTTGACGTTTAGGTGAATATCTAATTAAAGTGGAATTTCCAAATGTATCTCCGTCTTTTTCAATAACATCATTACCTAATTCCCAACCTAATCCTATTTTTCTATTTATATCTCCATAATACGTTTTTTCAATTAACTTCGTCTCATTTATGAACATATTATTACTTAAAAATGCCTTTAAATATTTAATTAAATCAACCGCATTTGATTTTAATCCACCAGCTGGATTAGCTTTATGCAAAATCATTGGTTTTTGAATTTCCCTTTGTTGACTATACAAACCTGCTGTATTTTTACTATCAAGAACTTCAAATGAAGTACAACTCATTTTTATTGGTTTTAAAATTTGCGAATCAATCATTGTTTCATATTTAACTTTTGCATTGCGTTCAAGAATAATCCCTAAAATGAAAAATGCATAGTTATTATATTGGTATTGTCAGTAATTAGATAACGAATCGGTAGATGCTAAATAAATATTTTGTATCTACAAATCTGAAAGGATTTGATGGATCTTTTTTCATTAATTCTGAAAAATAGCTATCATTACTTAAATTTGGCAATCCCGATTGATTTGATGCTAAATCTGTAATTAAAATTTTATTTTTTAATTGACGGTTAAGAATTATTTCTTTAGGAATATAATTATCTATAAAATCAAATTGCTGCATATTTTGCCTTTGAATTTCTAGCGCTAATAAAAGAGCTGTAAATGTTTTTGTTGCAGAGCCAATTTCAAAAACAGTAGTACTGTCAATTCTGTTAGTTTCATTTTTTTTCTGGTATACATAAGAATTGTACTTAGTTATAGAGTTTTTATAAACACCAATTACTAATCCAAGGTCAGGCATTTTTTTTAATTCTTTACTTACGATTGAGTCAACTACATTTTGCTGCTTTTGACTAAAACATTTTAATGATATAATAATATATTATAATCCAGATGTAAACGTTTTTTTCATTAAATAAAATTTACTTATAAGTTGCGTTTTTATAAAATTGTTACAATTTTTCGTTTTATGTGACCATGTATATAACATATTGCACCTTTTGTACTCGGCTCTAAATATGGATTTTAAGTTTGCCCTTTGCTTGCTTTCGCTTTTTGAATTTCTGCTACTATTTTTCATTAATTGCGAAATAATCCCCATTGTAATTGAAAAAAATAAAATTAGTTGAACGAAATTTTATCAATTAAACCGACTCAACAAAAGTGACGCAAAATTTTTAAGCAATAAAAGATAACATTATTTAAAAAATTCGTAATTCTATGCTCACAATTTGTCTCAAGTTGCATTTGGAAATTTTCATAAAAAAGAGTAAATAAGGTGACATATTTCAATATAATTAACCCAAATCTGCAAATAAAACTATTATTAAAAACATGCTAAAGTATAGTAAAACCCTAAATATTGGTAGCTTTAATATATTATTGATTGTTAGTAGTAAAAAACAAAATAATTGCGAAATAAACAAAAATATTTTTTAGTTATGTTAAAAAAATAAAAATATTTCTGGTTTTATATTGAAGTTTAGAATATGTTTGCAATCAAGTTAAGCACGATAAAGGAAAGGTTACAAAATAAATAAAAATCGTATCTAAAATAGACGTATTTTTTCAATAATGTAACAAAACCTTTATAAAAACGGTACACAACAAGGTCAATTGCATTTAATATTAAAACCCAAAGTTGGCTATGAAGAACTATAATATATATATCATCACGTTATTTTACATCTACATAATGTCTAGTTGCGCAACTATAACAGAGCATAACGCCCACATTGATGATTTAATCTCAGCAAATAATTTAAAAATTGATGTTGATTACGTTTACAATCGATTGCAAAAAATGCATCCAAAATTATATTGGTACATTGCAAAAGAAACATTAGACCATAAATTTGACAGTTTAAAAAAAACTATTGATAAACCAATGAAAAGTTTTGATTTTTACCAAAAAATTGCACCAGTTCTTAAAACAATCGGTCAAGGACACTTAACAGTAGTGCCCTACTCGAAAAAATATTCACCAGATGACATAAAAAAACGAACAAAAAAAGGCATTGCTCCTTTTTCTCAATTGGAATTTGAGCTGATTGATAATAAAATATATGTTGTAAAAAATAAGTCACTTAACAAAAAAATTAAAGTAGGAACAGAACTTATCGGTATAAATGATAAAATTTTATCTGAATTATTAATAAAATATAGCACTTTTATGGCTTCTGATGGACTGAATACGACGTTTATTAATCGTAGATTAGGACGCAATTTTTCGACATTTTACAATTATCAATTTGGTATACCAGACAGTTTGACTTTTAATTTTAAAAATAACGATACGATAACAAACGTGTTTTTAAAACGTGGAATTGTTGATTCAATAAAAGTGAATAAAAATAATAAAATAATTAAAACTACAGTTGCTAGAACTATAATTAAAGCAACAAAAAAACGAAATGATATTTTTGGATTCAATAAAGACCGAAAAGTGTACAACCGAAATTTGCACTTTTTGGAAAAAGACAGTGCAGTGGCAGTTATGAAAATTAATGGTTTTCAGCTTGGCGATTATCAAACTTTTTACGCAGATAGCTTTAAGCGTATTAAAGAATTAAAAACAAGCACATTAATTATTGATTTAAGAGATAATGGCGGTGGCCGACTTAGTGAAATTGCAAATTTATACAGTTATCTAGCAACCGAACCTTACATTTTTGCAGATAAAAGTGAGGTTGTATCTAAAACTAGTTTGCTCATGAACATGAATTATTTTAAAGATAAACCATTTTATATTAAACCCCTACTAATGCTTGCCGCGCCCTTAATTTATCCACTTTATTATTTTAAAACACATAAAAGTAAAGACGAAAAATATTATTTGTCAACAACCTACGAAAAATTAAAAAATCCACATAAAAATAATTTTAAAGGAAAAATTTACGTTTTAATTAACGGGGGTAGTTTTTCGGCATCGTCACTATTATCATCAAACCTAAAAGGGTCAAAACGTGCTTATTTTGTAGGTGAAGAAACAGGAGGTGGCTATAATGGAACTGTTGCTGGGCAAATGCCTGTTGTAACATTACCACAATCTAAAATAAATATTCGAATAGGCTTAATAGGATGTATGCCCTATTATAAAACAGCTGTATTTGGTCACGGAATTTATCCTGACAAAGAAATTGTTGCGACAATAGAAGACCGAATTGCAGGTCAAGATCCTGAACTGAACTGGGTTTTAGACAACTATAAAAAAGTAAATTAGCTATTAATAAATGAAACCGTGCAAAATGAAAAATTTAATAAAATGTTGTTTTTTGATTGTAAGTTTAAACCAGGCGATGTCGCAAAATTTTACAAGAAAAGATTCGCTATTAGGCGGATTACCCTTTGATAGAACTTGCTTTGATGTACTTCATTACGGTTTAAATATTAAAATTGATATTGAAAAAAAAGCAATTATTGGCTACAATGAAATTGAATTTAAAGTAGTTTCAGAAACAAAAAAAATTCAGCTTGATTTATTTGAAAATATGCGTGTAGATTCAATTATTTTTAACACAAAAAAAATATTGTACAAACGTGAATTTGGAGCAGTTTTTATATATTTTCCAACTAATTTACTAGCCAAATCAGATTATAACATAAAGTTTTATTACTCTGGAAATCCTATTATTGCAAAAAATGCTCCTTGGAATGGTGGCTTTGTTTTTAAAACAGATACATCAGGCAAACCGTGGGTTGGAGTTGCATGTCAAAACGCTGGAGCGAGTATTTGGTATCCTTGTAAAGATTCACAGAGTGACGAACCCGATAATGGCGCTACAATTAAAGTAGCAGTGCCGAACGGATTGATGAATGTTTCTAATGGTCGGTTTCTAGGTGCATTCGATTTAAAAAACGGTTACACCCGCTGGGATTGGGAAGTAAAAAACCCCATAAATTCATATGATATTACTATAAATATCGCCGATTATATTCATTTTGGCGAAAATTATAAAGGTTTAGATTTAGATTACTATGTATTACGAGAAAATAGTGCCAAAGCTAAAATTCAATTTGAAGAGGTAAAACCAATGATGGATTGCTTTCAAACAAAATTTGGTACCTATCCGTTTGCAAATGATGGTTATAAACTAATTGAAACTAATTATTTAGGTATGGAACACCAAAGTGCTGTATCGTATGGTAATAAATTCAAAAAAGGGTATTTAGGAAACGATTTATCAGGAACGGGAGTTGGAATGAATTTTGATTATATTTTGGTTCATGAAAGTGGTCACGAATGGTTTGGAAACAGCATAACCTCAAAAGATATTGCCGATATGTGGATACATGAAAGCTTTACTTGCTATACCGAATCAGTTTTTTTAGAGTGTCAGTACGGTTATGAAAAATCGCAAATTTATATTAATGGATTAAAAAAAAATATCCGAAATGACCGTCCCATTATAGCCCCGTTTGGAGTTCATAAAGAAGGATCTGGCGATATGTATTATAAAGGAGCACTGCTTCTCAACACCATTCGATCGGTGCTGAATAACGACCAATTATGGTGGAAATTAGTATTGAACTACTCTTTAAAATTTAGGTATAAAATTATAGAAGGTGCTGATGTAATTGCTTTTTTTAACAATGAATCTGGGCTTAACCTCACTCCTATTTTTAATCAATATTTGCGCTTTAAGACTATCCCTATTTTACAAATCCGCAAAAATAAAAGTAAATTGGAATTTAGATGGGAAACTGATGAGAAAAATTTTGAAATGCCAATTGATGTAACAGTAAATGGCATATTAAAACGAGTTCACCCCACAAATTTTTGGAAAAAAAGTACTTTTAAAATTACTGACCTAGATAATGTTACGGTTTTAACTGATAAATATTTAATAGAAACTATACGATTTTAGGGGTACATAACGATCATTATCGTTTATAAGTATGACCATATTATACGCAAATTACCAATCAATTTGGCTTTTTTTTACAGATTTCAAATAGTTATTTGTAGCACTAAAATGTTTGTTTCCAAACCATTTTCCTTGATTGGCACTTAATGGCGATGGATGACCACCTTGCAAGATGAAATGTTTGTTAGCGTTTATTTTTAAACCTACTTTCTTGGCGTAATTGCCCCAGAGTAAAAAAACGATATTGCTTTTTTCGCTATTTATTATTGAAATTACAGCAGCTGTAAAAGTTTCCCAACCTTGCTTTTGATGACTTGCTGCTTTGTCTTTTTCAACAGTTAATGTTGCATTTAATAATAAAATTCCTTGCTTTGACCACCGTTGCAAATTTCCATTTTCATATATTGACGTATAATTTAAATCCGCATTTACTTCTTTAAAAATATTGCGTAATGAAGGTGGGATTTTTATGTTATCATTAACCGAAAAACACAATCCGTTGGCTTCGCCCTGACCATGATAAGGATCTTGGCCAATAATAACTACTTTCAAATCGTTGATCGAACACAAATTAAATGCACTAAAAATTTGATGTTTTGGAGGGAAACAAGTCTTTATTGCATATTCTTGATTTACAAATGATTGCAAATTCAAAAAATAATCTTTTTTAAATTCACTTTCAATCAAAGTATACCAATCACTGTTTAACTCGTTCAACATTTTATAATTTTTTTTCAAAAATATACAATTTTGGGTTTATAATAGTAACTTTGAATTTTAAATTTAATAAATGATTTCGATAACACAAAAAACGCTTGATGACTTAGAATTTGAAACCATTCTACAAACCATTTCCGAACGTTGTAATACTGAATTAGGTAAGGAAAAGGCCTTAAAAATTATCCCTTTTCAGGATAAAAACTTGTTGATGGATACTTTAACGCAAACATCAGAGTACGTTTCGTCATTTACCAACAATAATGCCATCGCTAATCACGGATTTGACAACATCAATTACGAGCTTAAATTTTTAGCCATCGAAGACAGTCAGCTAGAATTGAGTGGTTTTAGAAAAATAGTAAGTCTGTCAGAAACTTCCAATACATTAATTCTATTTTTAAAGAAGTTTGCCGAATATTATCCGAAATTAAACGAAAAAGCTACTAAAATTGAAGTAACAAAATATTTAATTACCAAAATAGAAGAAGTTGTTGATAAATTTGGTGAGATAAAAAATAATGCTTCGCCTGATTTATTAAATATTCGACGCGATATGGGTACTGTTCGAAGCAAAGTAAACCAAAGTTTTGGTATGGCGTTAACGCACTACAATAGTTTAGGTTATTTAGATGATATTAAAGAAAGTTTTGCAGAAAACAGGCGCGTTTTGGCTGTTTTGGCAATGTATAGAAAAAAAGTTAAAGGCTCTATATTAGGAAGTTCAAAAACAGGAAGTATTGCTTATATTGAACCCGAAGCCACTTTAAATTATTCTCGTGAACTAAGCAACTTAGAATATGAAGAAAAACAAGAAATTACACGCATCTTAAAACAATTAACCACTGATATTCGACCGTTTCATAAATTATTAATTGAATACCAAGAATTTCTTTCAGATATTGATGTTATTGCAAGCAAAGCCAAATACGCCAATCGTATTAACGGCATTTTACCAGTAATAAATAATGAAAAGCGATTGTATTTTCGCGACGCTTTTCATCCTATTCTATATTTAAATAACACATTAAAAAACGAAATTACACATCCGCAAACTATTGAATTAAACCCCCAAAGTAGCATCATAGTTATTTCTGGTCCAAATGCTGGCGGAAAAACAATATCGTTAAAAACCGTTGGACTATTGCAGTTAATGTTGCAAAGTGGTATTTTAATTCCAGTACATGAGCGCAGCGAAACTTTTTTGTTTGACCGAATTTTAACAGATATTGGTGATAACCAATCTATCGAAAATCAGCTAAGTACATATAGTTATAGATTAAAAAATATGAATTATTTTTTAAAAAAATGTAACGATAAAACACTATTTTTAATCGACGAATTTGGTACTGGTTCTGATCCTGACTTAGGAGGTGCTTTAGCAGAAGTTTTTTTAGAAGAATTTTATTCGCGACAAGCATACGGAATTATTACAACACATTATACGAATTTAAAAATTTTAGCAAATGAATTACCAAATGCGACTAACGCCAATATGTTGTTTGATGAAAAAACGTTAATGCCTTTGTATAAATTACACTTAGGTCAAGCCGGAAGCTCATTTACATTTGAAGTAGCTCAAAAAAATGGTATTCCTTTTGGATTAATAAATAGAGCAAAAAAGAAAATTGAAGGCGGTAAAGTACGATTTGATAAAACCATTGCAACATTGCAAAAAGAACGCTCAAAATTAGAAAAAACTTCTCAAAATTTAAAAGAAGAAGAAAGTAAAGCGCGCGATGAAAGTCAGAAAATGGAAAGTATTAATGCAAAAATTAAAGATAAACTAGAAAAGTACCAAGAATTATATGACAGTAGCCAAAAAATAATTTATATTGGTCAAAAGGTAGAGGATATTGCTGAAAAATATTTTAATAATAAGAATAAAAAAGAATTGTTGGGTGAGTTTTTGAGAATAATTGAAATAGAAAACTCTAAACGAAAAAAAGCATCCGCTAAAGAAATCATAGCAAAAACATTACTTAAAAAAGAAATAATAAAAGAAGTTGAAGTAAAAGTAGAAGAAATTCGAGTTGCTAAAAAAGAAAAAAAACTAAAAGCCACAATTGTAATTGAAAAACCAAAACCAATTTTAAAAGTTGGAAACAGAGTTCGAATGCACGACGGAAAAGCAGTGGGAACAATCGATAAAATTGAAAAAAATAAAGCCATTGTAAATTACGGTGTCTTTACCTCGACTGTTTCTATTGATTTACTTGAATTTGTAGGGTAATAACAAAAATAGTACCATATTTACTTAATTATTTAGATATTTAAAATTATGAATATACCTAAAAATAAAAAAATAATTCTGTTTGACGGTGTTTGCAATTTGTGCACAGCATCGGTGCAGTTTATCATTAAGCACGACAAAAATGATGTTTTTAGATTTGCTTCAAATCAATCTGAAATTGGTCAAAAAATTATAAAAGAGACCACTATTGATATGCAAAAAACAGATAGTATTATTTTGTACGACACCAATACGGGCTATTTTATAGAATCTGAGGCTGCTTTTAAAATTGCTAAAGAATTGAAAGGTTTATACCATTATTTATATTATTTTATTTTTTTACCAAGAGGTTTTACTAATTTTATTTACAAATTTATAGCTAAAAACCGCTACAAATGGTTTGGAAAGCAGCAATATTGCTTAATTCCTAACCCAGAATTAAAAGCAAAGTTTTTATCCTAACCAGCCCTCACGATCCAAACTTCGATATTGAATGGCTTCGGCAATATGGTTTGAAATTACTATTTCTGAATTGTCCAAATCGGCAATAGTTCGCGCTACTTTTAAAATTCTGTCATAGGCTCTAGCAGATAAATTCAATCGTTCCATTGCGGTTTTTAATAATTGTAATGAAACAGCATCAAGAGCACAATATTCACGAATTTGTTTAGAACTCATTTGAGCGTTATAGTGCAAATTATCAAAAGCATCAAATCGTTTGGTTTGAATTTCGCGAGCAGCAGTTACTCTTTTACGAATTTCAAAACTGCTTTCAGATTTACTTTTTTCGGTTAATTTATCAAATGGCACGGGATTTACTTCAATGTGAATATCAATTCTATCCAAAAGTGGACCAGAAATTTTGCTCAAATACCTTTGCATTTCTGCAGGTGATGAACTTACCGGTGCACTAGGATCGTTGAAATAACCGCCCGGACTTGGGTTCATGCTAGCAACTAACATAAATGATGATGGATAAGTAATTGTAAACTTTGCCCGGGAAATAGTTACTTCACGATCTTCTAAGGGCTGTCGCATTACTTCAAGCACCTCACGTTTAAATTCTGGTAATTCATCTAAAAATAAAACACCATTATGTGATAACGAAATTTCGCCAGGTTGTGGGTAACTACCACCGCCTACTAATGATACAGATGACGCGGTGTGGTGTGGGCTTCTAAAGGGACGTTGACTCATCAATCCAGCTTCTTTTATTTTACCTGCAACACTATGAATTTTAGTAGTTTCTAAAGCTTCACGTAAAGTCATGGGGGGCAAAATACTTGGTAATCGTTTGGCTAACATTGTTTTACCAGAACCAGGAGGCCCTATCAAAATTACGTTATGTCCGCCGGCTGCGGCAATTTCCATACATCTTTTAATACTTTCCTGTCCTTTTACATCCGAAAAATCGTGTTCAGGAAAATCGAGTTCTTTATAAAACTCTTCGCGAACATTTATAATTGTGGGCTCTAAAGTTCCTGTACCTTCAAAAAAATCAATTACTTGCAATACATTTTCGATACCGTACACATCTAGTCCTGCAACAATTGCAGCTTCTTTTACATTTTGAATAGGAAGAAAAAAACCTTTGTAGCCCTCTTCTTTAGCTTTTATTGCTATTGATAATGCTCCTTTTATTGGTTGTAAACCACCATCAAGCGAAACCTCGCCCATAATCATATAATTGCTTACGTCTTCTGATTTTATTTGCCCTGATGCAGCCAAAATTCCAATGGCTAAAGTCAAATCATAGGCAGAACCTTCTTTTCGTAAATCGGCAGGAGCCATATTTATAGTGATTTTTTTTACAGGAAGATTATAACCATTATTTTTAAGTGCTGCCGCAATACGATAACTACTTTCTTTAACCGCATTATCAGGCAATCCCACCAAATGATACCCTACACCTTTGTCGATATTAACTTCAACTGTTATAGTTGTGGCATCAACACCAAAAACAGCACTTCCGAATACTTTTACTAACATCTTTTATATTTATTTTTTAAAAATAGTAAAAAGATTTCTAATTGGTAAAGTTTATTTTGGCTAATAATCATTTTGTTACAATTAATTTTGAAAGCAGGCGTTAACTTAGTACTTTTGTACTATAATTTTAATTTAAAAAAATGTCTCAAACTGTTTTGTCATTAAAAAATGTCACTATTTATCAGGAACAAAATGTTATTTTATCACAAGTTAATTTAGATGTTAAAAAAGGTGACTTTTTATATATAATAGGTAAAACTGGTTCTGGAAAAAGTAGTTTTATGAAAACCTTGTACGGCGATTTGCCCCTAACACAAGGCGAAGGAGTAATAGTTGACTATGATTTACCAACCTTAAAAGAAAAGGATATTCCGTATTTACGGCGTAAAATAGGTATTGTTTTTCAAGATTTTAAATTACTACTAGATCGTACTGTTTCTGATAATATGCTATTTGTATTAAAAGCAACTGGATGGACTGATAAAACAGAAATGGCTGATAAAATTGATGAAGTTTTAGATAAAGTAGGTATGAAAGGATTTTCGATGAAAATGCCACACCAACTTTCTGGAGGTGAACAACAACGGGTAGCAATTGCAAGGGCTTTATTAAACGATCCTGAGTTAATTTTGGCAGATGAACCAACGGGTAACCTTGACCCACAAACAAGTGTTGAAGTATTGGAAGTATTAAAAAAAATAAATGATCAAGGTAAAACTATTATTATGGCAACGCATGATTATGCTCTGTTAATGAAATTTCCATACAAAACTCTAAAATGCGAAGACAACACTATTTTTGAAGTAGTGCAACGCACCATATAATTATTTTTATTTTTTATGAATGTTTTGAATTATGATTTGCTTCATTGTTAAGTGTTAACTTATGTATGATTTTGTCGTATAAACGTATTTGCAATATGATGTAATGCACTACAAAAAGTGTAAAACAGTGAAAATTATATAAATACGGATTTAAAATTCATCTTTTTCTATCTTTAAAATCATGTATTCTAAAGAAATTTACGAGCAATTACGACGTCAATTTAAAAAAGTACATCACTCAAGATGATAACTTCTTATTTTGAAATAGAAATTTAATTTCTTTACTACTGGATTATATAAAAACCTAAAATTTGTTTTCTTAAACACTTATTTCAAAATGATTACGTTCGTTGTACTAAAAAATGTGCATAAACTTCATGCAATACCTGTCTGCAAATAAATCAGCAATAAAAACAATGATTTTTTCTTTTGATGATCAACTTTTTAGACAAAATAATTTGATTTTATTTATTTATTTATTGATAAATAATTTTTGAAAAGTCAAATCTATTGATAAATTCCATATTTTTGAATACTTTACTAAATTAAAAAATAATATTTAAATTGTAATTAATGCTTTCGATACTTATTCCAATTTATAATTATAATGTTTACCCTTTAGTTTTAGCACTTCATAAACAGTGTTTAGAGTGCGAAATTGATTTTGAAATTTTGAGCCAGGACGATGCTTCTGGATCTGATTTAAATGAAAAAAATGAAAAAATTAATGTGCTATCAAACTGCAGTTTTACAGTACTTGAAAAAAATGTAGCACATCGAAAAAACAGAAATTTACTTGCCGAAAAAGCAAAATTCGACTATTTGCTATTTATTGATGGGGATTCAAACATGATTGACTCCAATTATATATCAAATTATATACGCAGTAAAAAGGATAATGATATTATTTATGGCGGTCGCATTCATCCAAAAATTTGCCCATCAAATAATCAAAAATTAAGATGGAAATATGGCAAATATACCGAAGATAAAACTTTCAAAAACAGGCAAAAAACGCCATTCCAATCGTTACTTTTTAACAATACTTTAATTAAAAAAGAGTGTTTTAATAAAGTTAAATTCGACTCATTTTTGATAAAATATGGTCATGATGATACGCAATTATCTTATCAATTAAGTTTATCTGATGCAAAAGTAAAGCATATTAACAATCCCGTTGAACATGGCGATATTGACGTAAATAGTTTTTTTTTAATTAAAATAAAAAGTTCTTTAGAAAATTTGATTTATTTGCATCATGAAAATAAAATAAGTAAACAATTTTCGAAACTTATCACATTAGTTTTGTTTTTAAATTCTATACGATTAACTTTTTTTGTTGCTAAATTTTATTCACTATTCGAAAAAGTACTACTTAAACATTTAGAAGGAAATAACCCAAAATTACTTATTTTTAACATTTTTAGAATTGGTTATCTGTGCAATTTAAACGTAAAGCCTATGCAAAAGTAGATTTTGTTTTATTTGCTTCAAATAAAGTATCCCATTGTTTCATTATTGTGTTTAAATTATATTTTTTGACAGAAATCGCTGCTTTCGTACCCATTTTGGCTCTTAAGTTGTAATTTTCTATTAATTCAATCAATTTTAAAACATATTCTTTTTGGTTGCTGTTTTCTATTAAAAAACCATTTTCATAATTTTCAATCAATGCTCTAGGACCACAAGGACAGTCAAAAGCAATACAAGGTAATCCTGACTCCATTGCTTCAATTAAGACCATTCCGAATGCCTCAAAACGAGAGGTTAAAGCAAAAATTGATGCTGCTACATACTTAGTTTCGATGTGTTTTGAAGGTCTGAAAAAAGTACAATTTTTATCTATCTTTAAAGAGGATGCTGTTTTTTGTAAATCGATTCCATTTGTTGTATTGCCGTAAATTTCTAACTGCCAATCGGGGTGTACTTTAATTACTTCCGCCCATATAAAGAGCAATCTGTCCAGTCCTTTTTCATAAGTATGACGACCGACCGCAATTATTTTTTTATTTTGTAAATTTGACTTTTTAGTAGCGGTAAACCATAAAGGATTTGGAATAATTTGTGCATTTTTACTTTTCCATTCTACTTGATTTTGCGTTGTTTGAAATATTGTGTGCCTAAATTTTTGAGCTAATATTATTTTGAATTGTGATGTAAAAAAGGAAACAATTTTAGTAGTTTTTGCTTTTTCTTGAACATAAAGCGAACTGTGTATTTCTAGCATTAAATTTATTTTTTTCGATATAAAGAACGGAATAAAAAAAGCCTTAAGTCCGTTGTCAGCAACAATTATATGATCGGGTTTAATTTGGTTTATACAATTTGTGATTTGTTTTTTATACCAAAATAAAAATGAAAATAGATTTCGTTTTAAAGTAATATCATGATATACAATTTTGTCACTAAAATCATAAAAAAGTGGAAAATTACCTTTATTTTGAGTAATAATATGTACATCGTACCCTAATTTTTCAATAAGATAATTTATTTTTATAGATAAAACTCGAGCTACTCCACCTTCGTTATTAATGTTTGGAACTATGAAAAGTAATTTCATTATTTTGAATTTAAAAATTCATTATAATCTCTTATATAATCAGTTTCGTCAAAAACATCTGAAGCTAACACCAGACATACTGCTCCTGACGAAAAATTATCTAATTCGCGCCAAATTTCTGTAGGAATATGCAAGCCAATATTGGGTTTATTTAATAGATAACTTTTCTTTTCGATGCCATCATCAACAGTAACTTCAAAACTTCCGCTAAGTGCTATTAAAATTTTATGTTGTTTTTTATGCGAATGTCCGCCCCGAAAAGCAGTACTCGGAACATCAAATAAGTAATAGATTCGTTTTAATTCGAATGGTAAAATATCATTTTGAATAAAGGCTAAATTACCTCTTATATCATTAATTGTGGGTATTTCGATTAGTTTTAAATTGCTAATTTTCATGATAATATTATTTATTAATTTGCATTAAATTTAACCATTGTTTGCCAATATTTTCAATCGAAAATTGATTTATACTTCGAAGTGCATTTTCTTTACACAACTTGTATAATTTTTCATCTTCAACTAATAAATTCATTGCATAAGTTAGTTTTTGTACGTTCTGATTTTCAACCAAAAGCCCATTTATTTTATCTAATACCAGTTCGCTCGGACCCGATAAACAATCAAAAGATATAACAGGTGTTTGGCACGCTAATGCTTCTAAAATAACATTTGGCAAGCCTTCATTTAAGCTGCTTAAAACAAAAAATTTAGCTCTTTTTAAAAACTTATAAGGATTTTCTTGATAGCCTAAAAAATGTACTTTATTTTCAACATTTTTTTGTTTAACCAACGATTGTAGCGTTTTCATTTGTACGCCGTCGCCAAGTAAAATGAGATGAATATTTTTATTGGGTAAAATAGAATCAGCGTAGGCAATAATTAATTTATCAAACTGTTTTATAGTAGTTTCCATTTGTCCTATTCCTATTATAAAATCAAAATCTATGGCAATAGTTTCAATAGACTTGGTATAAATATCATCGCTATTTACTGGATTATAAATTGTTTGAACATTATGTAAACGATGCTTCAATTCAATTAATTCTTGTGCTTTATTGGTAACAGACACTATTTTATAGCATTTTTGATACATAAAACGAGCTAAATATGATGAATTTGGCATATAATGATCGATTAAGTAACTATGAACCGTAAAAATAGTTTTTGATTTGTATAAAAATTTAGCAATTAAAAGTTCTTGCAACGGCTTATTTCGAAATCTAAAATCAATAATATAATCAAATTTATTTTCATTGAGATACTTCTTCAAAAATACCAAGCGATAAAGTTTATTGAATAGCCCATTACGCTTATTTTTTAATAAACCTAAATTAACTAATTTTCCTGAAAAAGGATACGAAACAACATCTAAAACAATTATGTTATGCACTTCGATACCGTTTTTTTCAAAAAAAAAAGATAAGTTGGCCATTACTTTTTCGGCACCACCAATTCCTAATCGGTAACCAACTAAAGCAATTTTAATTTTTTTGTTAGGTAATATCATCAACGTTTTCTTATTTTCGTATCAAATATAACTCTTTTAAAAAAATATGCAAAAAAATTCGCTGGTTACGGTGATCTGTTTATGCTACAATCACGAAAAATTTGTGGTTGAAGCTTTAAATTCGGTAGTAAACCAAAATTATTTGCCAATTGAACTTATCATTGTAGATGATTGCAGTACTGATGATACAAAGTTACTAATTTACGAGTGGCTTGTTCAACATCCGAAGGTGCAATTTATTGCAAACAGTACAAATTTAGGAAACACAAAATCGTTTAATAGTGCACTAAAAATTGCCAAAGGCGATTACATTATTGATTTAGCTGCCGATGATTTATTAATTTCAAATGGAATTCAAATGCAAATTACTGCATTTCAAAATAGCACTTATCAAAACGTAGGCGTTGTTTATGGCAATGCTGAAATTATTAATGAAGACGGCAGTTTCAATTCGTATTACTTTCCGGTTGACTGCAATAATAATGTGCTAAATACCCGATGTACGGGGAGTATTTATGAATCTGTTTTAGCAAGTGGCGATAGCATTTGTTCTGTTTCGGCACTCTTTAAAAAAGAGGTTTATGACGCCTTAAATGGCTACGATGAAAGTTTGCATTATGAAGATTTAGATTTTTGGATTCGAGCTGCGCGTACCTTTGACTTTGATTTTATTGATGCTGTTTTAATAAAAAAACGAATCGTATCCAACTCATTAAGCAGTCAATTTTATAAAACAAATACGAAAATAAATTCATCGACTTACAAAATTTTAAAAAAAGCATTTCTACTAAATCAAACAAAAGAGGAAGACTTAGCCCTTTTAAAAAGAGTTCACTTTGAAATTATACATTCTATTAGTAGTAAAAATATGAAATTAGTGCTTAAAAACAGTAGTTTAAAACTAAAAATTTTTTGGCGTAATTTAAATCGAAAATAGAAACCACCATTTCACTCTTTTTTAAATTATTATACTGCGTGAACGTAAACATGATTTATAAAACAGTAGTAAAATTATATTTTATGATAAAAAACCTTTACAAAATGGCTTACTTTTTTAATGTAAGCATCTCACAATCTCCTTTGCCGGAGCCATAAACATATATTTTTTCAAAATTAGTTAAATCAATTTTTTCGAGAATTCTTATAACTTTTTCTTTGCCATAACAATTTTTTGATGATAATCCACCAGTTACTTGATTATTGATAATTTCGAGTTTTGTAGAAATAATTTTTATATTATGTTTTTCGCACCAAGGTTCGATCCATTCTGCAAATGATGCCGTTACAACATATACTGAATGATTATTTATTTTATGTTTTGCTAACTCGTTAAAAATTGATTTATTTAAATTTTTTGGAATTTTGTTTAAAGCAAATTCTCGGCCTTTATTTTTGAATAGATCATAATCTTCATTTTTATAAAAATATAAAATAAACATTTTTTTTGCTTTTTCATTTGTAATTAGTTGTAATTTAAACAAAAGCAATATCGGTAATAATGCAATTATTCCTTTATAAAATGCAGATTTTCCTTTGTAAAATTTAGTAAATTCTACAAGACTGTCTTTTTTATAAAGGGTTTCATCAAAATCAAAAAAAGCAATTGAACTCATTGAGAATTATGTTTTATGATACAATAAAAAACTTAAAAATGCAATCCAACCGATGATAACAATTTGAATAAAAGTATCTTTTAATACAATAGTTGTTGGGGAATGTGTTGTTTTATCTACAATTGCAAGTTTTAAATACCTTATTAAACCATTTAAAACAAAAATTATTGAAACAAAAAGCAATTTCGAATTATAATGTTGTTGCACCTCGTCAGAAATGCAGTAAAATATATAACAAATAATTATTATAGCTGATAATATACCTAAAGTTATATCAATAAATTGTAAATTATATCCGTCAATATTTTTTCTAACTTTTAGACCATCAGCATGTAAAATAAAGTCAATTCTTCTTTTTGATAATGCAAGAAATAAAGCCAGCAAGTACGTTTCTATAATAATCCAAATTGAGGGTTCAATAGAAGTTGTAGATGCACCCGCTAAAATTCTTAAAACAAATCCTGTGGCAATAATATTAATATCAAGTAATGGTATATGTTTTAATTTTATAGAATAAAGCACATTTAGTATAATGTAACATACAATTATTATAAAAACTTTAATATTTATCGAAAAAGCGAATACTATTGATAAGGCTAATAAAATGAGTAATAATATAAATGCTTTTTTTATTGAAATTGCGCCTGATGCTAATGGTCTTTTTGATTTTATAGGATGTTGTTTGTCTTCATTAATATCGAAATAATCATTTATTATATAGATACTACTTGATGCAAGACAAAAACTGATAAAGCATACTAAAGTTTTTATAACAAAATTAAAATTAGTTAATTCGCCAGCAAAAAATAATGGAGCAAAAACGAATGTATTTTTGATATATTGTTCAAATCTAATTAATTTTAAGTATCTTTTCATGTTTTTCTATTCCGTTGTAAATGATAAAATGTTTAGTCTCATTAATTTTTTTAAAATTTTTAAAAATAAACCAAGTTGTTGGACTAGTCTCAATTGTGTATTTATTAAATTCTTGTCCACTAACAAACGATTTTTCTACAAAAATAAAATTCTTTTTATTAGCACATAAATTAATAAATTTTTTATTTTCCCTATTAATTTCATTATTTAATAGCCAATCACCAGGTAATTGGCTTTGTCCATTAAACAAATAATTGGTCATTGGCATTGCTGGAGCGACAATATAATTTTCACCATATTTTTGAATTAGTTGCTTTACCTCATAGTGCTTATTAAATAGTTCTTTATTGGTTTTAATAAATTTTAATTTGGGAGAAATCGAATCTAAAGAATAATTAAGTTCAAAAATTGAATCCTCGCGGTACGGTTTTTTATTAGAAGCAAAAGCAATTATGCACATTGGTATACCTATTAAAATAAAATACTTTTTATGTATAACTATTTCATTTTCCATTAGTACTATAAAACTTAAAATTATTCCTGTGGCAAATAATTGTGGCGTTGGATAACCAATACTTATTGAAGTTGACCAAGATATACTTAGTAATACAAGTAAAGGACATAAGTATTTAATTGATTTCTTTTTAACTAAAAAGATATATAACATTGCAATCATAGTGGCATCGAATGCGAGAAATGGTGCGATAAATATTTTATTCATTAAAAATAAAACTACCGAAACGGTTAGCAACAAAACAGCTGTTTTTTTTAAATAATGAAATAAATATTTAATTTCATGGGTTGTTTTATTTAAAAAAATTAGTACAATGCTGGTACCAATAATTATCATCGCCATAAAATATTTTATAGGCAAAAAAACATAATTATAAAAACCAACAACATAAAGGTCTTGTAATGATAATGTGCCATTAATTTGTGCATTAAAATTTTGCCAAGAAGTTATATAACAAATTAGTGATATATACATTCCTATTAAAATGACTATATTAATTAAAAAGTAAATTGAATACTTTATTCCATATCTAAAATATACCCAAATCAATAGTACAATTGGAATTAAGTAGAAGGATTGTTTAGATAACGCTGCTAATAAAGAGCAAAAAGCAGTTAAAAAAAGTTGAAAGTAATTTATGTTTTTGTATTTTGCAATGATCCAAAAAGCAATCGAAGAAAAGAATATTCCATCAGTAGTAGGCCACGCATAAGGAGGAAAATTATACCAAGAAACAGTGAAGCATAAAATAATCAATGCCCATTTGTTTATTTTTTTTATTTCATATAGTATATAAATACCTGATACAAAAAAATAAACTTGAGTAACAAAACTTAAATATGCAATAATTCTAAAACAAAAAAACTGACCAGTGATAGGCAATATCTTCATAAAAAAAGCATGTAAATATATAGTTACAGGAGGAAATTTATATATAAAATCTTCATAAACTTGTTGTCCGTTTATTATTCTCCATGCAAAACTTGACATGTAGCCTGTATCCCAAGTTTCCATACCATATTGACTTAAAATCAAACAATAGAATAAAACAATTAGAAATAAAATTATCTTATAATTTAAATTTTTCATTTACGTAATATTAAAAAATAATGAGGATATACGAACATTTTTTTTGAATAACTTTCAAGAACCTTGAACCCAATTTCTTCAACGACCTTTTTTGCAAACGTTGCCTTCATTTCAGCTCCAATTTCCCGGCTAAAAACTAAATCATGTATTTTATTGAAATAAACATAGCAACTTTTAGCATCAATATCTTTAAAAATCAACGTACTGCCAACCGACATTTTAGCATAAATTTTTTGTAAAAACTCTAGTTGTTTTTTTTTGGGAACATGATGCAGCACGTCAATTAAATATATTTTAGAATAGTTTTGCATTACATCTGGCAACTCAAAACCATTAAAAGTTTCAAATTGTATATTTTTTTTCCCCTCAAATTCTTTATTTACATTTTTTGCATTTAGAACGAGAGTTTCAGAAATTTCAATTCCAAAGATTTTATTTGCAACAGTAAATTTTGCTACCAAAGCACAAAATTGTCCTGAACCGCAACCAATATCAAAAACAGAATCATTTTCTTCTACGTACTTCAATAAATCGGTAAAAGGACAAATTAATGGACGATAAACTACTTTAAGTTGATCTATAAAACGTAAAGATTTTGCCTTAGTTTTTAAAAACTTTAAAATATGTGATTGTTTAATTAATTGTACCATTTTTTTATCGTAATAATTAGTAATTTATTAATAGTTATGCTGTTGTTCAACACTTTTTTTTGTTTAATTTATTACAGCAACTATTACATTTATAATTTCGTCTTTAAGAACGTTATTGTTGTTTTTATTATATTATTTACACTAATCCTGCGATTTTATATCTAACTAATAATTTCAAAAAATTAATTTAATTTGCCTTTTAACATTATTATTATTTGTATGGTTACTGTACTGTCATTTTAAATAAATTCAAAAATACTTCTTTTCTAAAAAACAACAGTAATCCGGTAAAATAAAATATATAAGTAACACAGTGCGCCACAACGATGCCTTTAAAACCGAAAAGTGCTACAAAATATATTGAACTATAATACAAAATAGTAAGTGATATAATTTCAGAAATTATAAATGCTTTTGCTAATTTTTTTGCATAAAATTGAAATGCCAAAATGTAGGATGCCGCCCTAAAAAAATCGCCCAATAATTGCCAAAAAAATAATTTCTCGGTTGGCAAAAATGCATTAGTTAATAATAATTTAATTATAAAAAAACGTAAAAAATAGAGTACTATTAAGCCCAAACCAAATAGAGGCATGATGATTTTGAAATAATTTAAAAACAATAAATTCGTTTCCCTTTTACTATTTGCTGCCGACAATTTTGGTAAAAAATACAAACTTAAAATGGTAGTAATAAAAAGCATATAATAAGATGCTATTCTGGTTATTGCTTCCCAAAAGCCTGCGGCATCACTACCCAATTGATTCGTTATATTTTTTCTTATTATAATTAAAATAATTGGTCCAATTATTGACGAAACCAACACCATGGTAGTGTATGAGCTAAATTGTTTTATTATTTTAAAATCAAAAAAATGAATCTTAACAAACTGAACGATTGATAATTCAGTTTGAATAAAATAAAAACTAATAAAAAAAAGTAACGACGGCGTTATAAAAATGGACAGCAATGCTCCTAATACTTGAAGGTAATAAATAAATGAAACGGTTACCGCTAGCCCGATTAAATAACCGATACAATTGACAATAAGTACCTTTTTAAAACATCCTAATCCGTTAATAATTGAAAGTAAAAATAGCGACCCAACATAAAAAGGTAAAGCAAAGGCAAATACTTTAAAAATGATACTGTAATTATAAGCACTTGAAAAAATAAGTAAATTTAAATAATTGGACAGAACAAAAACAACAATTGAAATTATACAGCATAAAACCGCTGCAAATATAAAAATAGTTGCAATAATTTTTTTTAAATGCTGCTGATTATTTTTGTTCTCAGCAACATATTTTACTAATCCGGTGTCAAATCCCAATAAAGTGCTAGCCTGCATTGAAGAAACAAAATTTCTGAAATTGGCTACCAATGCCATTCCAGATGGGCCAACAAAAAGTGCAATAAATTTTGAAGTTATAAAACCAACGACTATCCTAAGCACAACACTTGCGCTATTTAACAGTGTTAATTTCAGCAAATTAGATTTAAATATCGACTTTAAATATTTCAAAATTTATATTAAAACGTTATTTAAAAGTTTGTAATTTATTGTTTCGACTGAATAAAAGCGCTGTACAATAGTTTTAGCACCAAAACTTTCTTTCCAAAACAGTAAACCTTGGTTTACATTTTTACCACCATTTTCATTAGATATACCAAAATCAAAAAATGATTTATCCGCAAAAACATCTGTAATTAGGTAATGATACAGGTAATCTAAACTTCCCAACTCATTTTTATTACTATTTCCCGAAATATATTGTGGATGCGCCACATTATCGGTTACAAAAACAGTTGTGCCTGCTACAATTTTATCATTGTCGTACACATTAAATTGTTTTATATGGTCAGGAAATTTACTTTTCAAATAGGTAATTTCATTTAAAGTATGCACTGGTTTAACACGATGTTTTGTGTTTAAATTAGGAATTAAAATTTTGTTCCAAAACAAATCAAAAGTCGCTTCTTCTTTGATAATTAAATTATTTTTTTTGCCTTTTCGGATACTTTCTCGTCGCGTTTTTGATATATAAAATGGTTTTTTTAGGTCGATTGTGGCTAAAGAATCTATTTGAATTAATTCAGAATTAGCAACAAACAAGCAATATTCTAATTCATCTGAAAAGGTATCACAATAAAAATTCGGAATTAACTTCAGCGTTAATTTTTCAACTTTATTCTCGAATAAAAAAAGCAAAACACTTTTTAAAACGCCAAGAGTTGTACTCAATTTTGCTTTTTGTAGCACTAATAAACCACCATAAGTTAAACCTTGGTGCGAAAAAACACTTGATCCTTCCCTATTTGCGGGTAAAATTGAAATTAACATGTTCGCATCAAAAATCAATAACGAAAAATCTTGAAATCGATTTGAATGGTACTCCATAAAATCTCTATGAAACAAAAAAGTACCATTTTTAGCCTCCTTTACAAAGGAGTTCCAAATTTCAAAATCTTCTTTTTGGTATAAACGAACTAAAAAATTTGTCATATAAATCAATAATCTGTCGAAAAGTACACAATTTTAGTTCATATTGAAAATAAAATTGAAATTTTAAACATTTTTGATTAATTTTAATGTTCTAAAAAACAAGTTTTATTTTGAAATTATTAGTAACACTACTATTTTTTTTAGCATCGGGCTTTTTGTGGTCGCAAAATATTTCGTTGTACCACCAATTTAATGGGCGGTACGATTTTACTTTTATTGGTAACACGATGAATCCTATTGAAAACTCATTTCAAAATACACCAACTATTTATACCTCGTCATCCGCAAATTTATCATTGCTAAATACCGATTTAGTTGAGGCTGCCTATTTGTACTGGGCAGGTTGTGGCAGTGGTGATTTTAATGTGAACTTAAATTCAACTGCACTAACCGCAGAGCGTACTTTTATGTTTCAAAAAACATCAGGTTCAGTTACTTTTGATTATTTTAGTGCCTTTACAAATATTACATCCATCGTAAAATCAACAGGAAATGCAACGTATACACTTTCTAACTTAGATGTAACTGCATTTATTGATCAACACTTTCAAATACGAACTAATTTTGCTGGATGGGCAATTGTAATTGTATATAAAAATAACTTGCTTCCGCTAAATCAACTGAACGTTTATGACGGCTTGCAAAGTATTCCAATTGGTCAAGTAACGCAGCCCGAAATAGGTTTAACAATTACTTTAAATAGTTTAAACGTAATTGATAATAATGATGCAAAAATAGGTTTTTTAGCTTGGGAAGGTGATTCGGGAATTGCTGAAAATGAATCGTTACGAATTAACGGCTCATTAATTAGTAATCCGCCGTTAAATCCGTCTACTAATGCTTTTAATGGCACTAATAGTTTTACCAGTACATCTAATTTGTACAACATGGATTTGGATGTTTATCCGATTCAAAATAACATTGCCATTGGCGACACATCGGCAGTAATCAAGCTCACATCTGGACAAGATTTTGTAATGATAAATGCAGTAGTAACAAAATTAAATAGTCAACTACCCGATGCAACTATTGATAATCAATCAATTACACAACTTTGCGACAGTCGCAAGATAGTTTTGAATTACCAAGTTAAAAACTTTAATGCAACAAATGCACTCAATGCTGGTACTCCTATTGCTTTTTATGCAGATAATCAATTAATTGGGCAGTCAATTACCAATACAACGATAGCTATTGATGGGTTTTTAAATCAAATAATTACAGTGACAATTCCTGATAATGTACCAGATAATTTTGTTTTAAAACTAGCCGTTGATGATGTTGGAAACGGGGCCGGAACTGTTACAGAATTAATTGAAAATAACAATAGCTTATCAATTTCAATGTCACTTTGGTTTTCACCAAAATTTAATATTTTACCTGATTTAATTTCTTGTAATCAAGGATTTTCAGTAGGAAGTTTTGATTTTTCAACATATTTTAGTTTAGTAAATAAAGACCCACTTAATCAAGTAACATTTTACGACAATGAAATTGATGCAAATATAGAAATTAATCCGATTTTAAATACATCAAGTTATGTAGCACATACATCGCCAAAAAAGATTTATGTAAAACTTAAAAATCAATTTTGTTATAGTATGACATCATTTAATTTAATTACAAAAAATTGTGCGCCAACTGTTTATAATTTTATTACAAATACTACTATTTCAAATTCCGAATTTTATATTGATGGTTTACGTACTATTTTTGTACATTTTAAATTAGAAATCTATAATCGATGGGGCCGATTAATTTGGGTCGGAAACGACAGTAAACCCAATTGGAGTGGCGAATCTGATTTTGGAATATCAGTTTCAAATTCAAAAGTTGCAGACGGTACCTATTATTATATTTTGAATTTAAATGATCCAAATTATCCAGAACCAATTAGTGGATTTTTGTATTTTGTTACCCAATAAATTAATTGTACGTTTGTCATATATTACTTTTTATAATGAAATACATACAGTTAATTCGTTTCAAAAAATTATTACTACTGGTTTTTTTACAATTTATTTTGCGATATGGTTTTTTAAAATTAAATAAAATTGAATTAGCCTTGCCCGATGTACAATACTGTTTATTAGTATTATCAACTGTTTTAATTGTTGCTGGTGGCTACGTCTTAAGTAGTATTTTAAAACAACAAAATAATTCACAATACCCCGAGAGCATTAGTATTAGTAAGTCTATTTCAGAAAACGAAGCGTATAATATTTATTTTGTATTAAATATTATCGGTGTTTTGATAGGCTATTATTTATCTATTCAAATTCAACGACCTGGTTTTCTCGTATTTTTTATACTTATTGCTACACTTCTTTATTTTTATGCAACGCAACTACAACAAATTCGGTTACTGCAAAACATCGTTGTTGCTTTAATGATGCCTTTAAGTATCATCATTATAGGGTTTTTTGATTTATTTCCTGTTACCGATGCGAGTAATAAAGAGATCATGCGTACTTATTTTTCAATTCTATTAGATTATGCTTTTATAGCATTTATAATTAATTTTTCGTACGAAATTATTAAAGATTTAGAAAATGCAAGATATAGTACGAAACAAAGTTTACAAAATTTTAATACAAATACCTCAAAATATGTAGCAGCGTTTTTGTTGCTGGTCGCAATTATTTTTATTTTGTTATACGTCAATAACTATTTGGTGCAAAATAATTTATTTTACGCAACATTTTATATTTTGTTTTTTATCACAGCTCCTCTTATTTACGTTTTTATACGATTAATTAATTCCAAAATCAAAGCAGAATTTTATCAATTAAGTACCATTTTACAATGGATAATTTTTTTAGGAATATTATCTGTTTTTATAATTTCGAAAAATATTATTCATAATGTTATCTAGCAATTACAAACTAATTTTGGCCTCTGGATCGCCAAGAAGACAGCAATTTTTTAAGGATTTTGATCTTGATTTTGAAGTCAGATTAAAAGAAATAGAAGAAATTTACCCAAAAGAATTAAAATCAACTGAAATTACCAGCTTTTTGGCCGAATTAAAAGCCAGTGCATTTGAGGGCGATCTTTTAGAAAATGATTTGCTAATTACAAGCGATACCTTAGTTTGGTTAAATAATCGTGCCTTAGGAAAACCCAAAAATCATGATGAAGCTTTTGCAATGTTAAAAGAACTAGCAAATAAAACACATGAGGTAATTACGTCGGTATGCTTTAAAACCATTGCAAAAACCGAAACTTTATCAGAAACAACAAAAGTAACATTTGGAGCTTTATCAGATCAAGAAATTACATATTATATTAACAAATACAAACCATTTGATAAAGCAGGATCTTACGGAATTCAAGATTGGATTGGATTAATTGGCATATCAAAAGTGGAAGGATCTTACACAAATGTAGTGGGTTTACCTACCGAAAAAGTGTATAATTATTTAAAAAATTTAAAATAAATATGAATAAATTTATTGGCATCACGTTACTTCTTTTTTTATTTCAAAAAACTTTTTCTCAAGACAAAAAAAGCTTTTATTATTATGAAAACGAAACGATTACACTAAAATTTGATAAAAAACTAGAAGTCGTAAAAGCATACGAATCGAGTAAATATATTTCAAAAACAAAAGACAACAATGAACTAATTGAATCTGTTGGGTTTGATAGTTTTAGCGATGTTGACCACATTGAAGCTTTGACAACAAACCTAGATACAAACAAAAAAAGTGCACTATCAAGTTACAACATCGTTACGTCTGATGTAAATTTAGAGAATATTTACAAAAGTGACTATAAAAAAAAATCATTTCACTATCCGGGTGTAACTGATAACAGTACCGTAAACTTTAAATATACCAAAAAATTTAAAGAACCTAAATTATTAGAACCCTTTTATTTTCAAAATGGCACCAAATGTCTATCTAGTAAAATAAGCATTGTTGTTGATAATTCGATTGAAATTGGATATAAATTATTTGGCTTAGGCACGGATAAAATTGTTTTTACAGAACAACAAAGAGAAAAAGACCGTATTTTAACATGGGAATTAAAAGATATTCCTGAAATTCAAGCCGAATATGAAATGCCAAGCCGAAGTTACATACTGCCGCATTTAATTTATTATCTAAAAAACGTTTCAAACAATGGGATAAAAACAGAATATTTAGGAACAACAGCAAACTTATATAAATGGTACAGTACACTAGCTAAAGAAATTAATAAGACAAATCAAGATGCTTTAAAATTAAAAACACTTGAGATAATACAAAATAAAACACTAGAAATCGATAAGGCAAAAGCAATTTATGACTGGGTACAAGAAAATTTAAGTTATGTAGCTTTTGAAGATGGTATGGGAGGTTTTATTCCTCGCGAAGCAGCCGCTATTTTTACACGTCGTTTTGGCGATTGCAAAGATATGGCAAACATTATGAACGAGATGTTACATTATGCAGGGTTAAAATCATATTTAACATGGATTGGTACGCGACATAAAAATTATACCTATGCTGAGGTTCCATCGCCAGTTGCAGACAATCACATGATAACATGTTTAGAAATAGGTGGCAAAAAAATTTTTTTAGATGCCACGGGTAAATACATTCAATTTCCCTTACCAACTGATATGATTCAGGGTAAAGAAGCCTTAATAGGTATCGACGCAACTCATTTTGAAATTGCTAAAGTACCCGAAATGGATAAAAAATTAAACACAATTTCTATTAATTCTAAATTAAAGGTAGACGGTTCCAGTATAGTTGGAGAAATAAAAACAAGTATTTCAGGAACAAATAAATCAATGCTAGCCGCCTATTTAGCGAACAATCATCAAAAAGAAAAAGAAATTTGGAAACGCATGTTAATCAATTCTAACGAAAAAATAGTACTCGAGGCAAAACAAACCGATCTTAAAATTTACGAGAACACGCCCGCAACAGCAACATTTGATTTAACACTAACTGATTGGATAAAGCAAATTGATGCCAAAATAATTTTGAAACCCATATTGTTCTTTCCTTTGCGCAATGATTTTATTGATATCGACAAGAGGAAATATCCAATCGAAAAAGATTTTAAATCAATAACTAAAATAAATTATAGTTTTGAAATTCCTGATGGATACAAAGTAGATTTTTTACCTACTAATAACGATATACAAACTGATTTAATTGGTTTTTCAATTGCATATAATCAAACCGCAACAACTATTACTGTAAACCAAGAAGTATACAATAACGTTTTACTGCTTGAAAATAAAGACTTTAATACGTGGAACTCGGTAATCAAAAAAATGATCAACCAATACAACCAATCGATAATTTTAATAAAAAAATAAATGAAAAAAATAGCGTTAGCAATACTTTTGTTTCTTAATTCAAACTTATTTTCGCAAAAAATAAAAGAGTACACATGGGATGAAAAACCAATTTTTGCAGAGGTACCCGCTCAATTTAAAGATGCACCCGCAGTAGTTTTGAAAGACAATCGTGAAATTTTTGTAAGAGTTGGATATTATGCATTTGCATCATTTAATATGCGTCATGAAGCCATAAAAATTATTAAAAGTTCGGCTATTAATGATTATAATAAGGTGAAAGCAGTAAATGGTTTAACTAGGTCGGTTCGCGATTTTCATGCAAGAATAATAAAACCCAACGGAAACATAGAAGTATTAGCAGAAGATAAAATTTCAGAAACAGAAGTAGGTAAAGTAAAATCGTTAGTTTTTGAAGGTGTTCAAGAAGGTGATATTATTGAATATTATTATATTTTAAAAGAAGTTCCGCAAAGTTCCGACGTAGAAATGATTCAAAGAGAAATACCAATTTTAGAATCTAAAATGGAATTTTCGGCAAACGGCGTCACATTTAATATTTTGACAACAGGCGATTTAAAAAGAACAGAAAATGATGGGAAAACCGTTATCATCGGAAAAAATATTCCAGCATACAAAGAAGAAGTCAATACTAAAAAGATTGCAAATTTATATAAAATTATTTACCAAGCCTACACCACCGGAGTGGCAAATAATACCTCATGGCAACCCTATTTTACTAATGTGCTTGGAAAATTTAAGGGTACTGAAATTTCAAAAGGAAAATCAAAAAATTTTGTCAAAAATTTAAATTTAAATGATAATTCTAAAACAATTGACCAACGAATAACCGCTTTGGACTTGTATATAAAATCGAATTTTGAATTTAAAGACCGCGGTGATGCTACTAAATTAAAAAAAGATTTAGTAGACGGAAAGCAAAAAGTTACGTACTTAGAAATGCTTTCATTAGTAGCAATGGCCTTAACAGAAATGAAAATTCACTTTCAAGTAGTGGCAACTATGGATCGTTTTTTGGGTGATTTAGATACGAATAATGTGTACTACGCATTTCCATTTACGTATGTAATTTACATTCCTGATACTAAAAAATTCTTATCGCCGTTCGATGATTTTGCGAATTACGGTTATGTACCTGCCGAGCTGCAAAAAACCTCTGGAATAATATATGATTGCAAACCTAATGAACGCCCAAAATGCGACTATGAAATAATAAACATTCCTTTTACCCCATCAGAATTTACCACCACTAAAACACAGATTTTATTAAAATTAACACCTGATTCGCAAAATGTTTTAATAGATAAAACGATGGCCAATACAGGATATTTAGGACAGATATGTAGAGGAAATATTCGTGAAATTAAAAATCTTGATGATACATTACAACTTGAAAAATATGTTAATTATGTTTGCTTAAATGGTATTGAAGCCAAATTAGTTGATTATAGTTTTGAAAACGAACCAATCGACAACAATTATACCAATACTCCTTTTATTTTTAAATGTAAAGCAGAAACTAAAACCGATTTTATAGAAACTGCGGGTAATTTATTGCTTGTTAACTTAGGGAAAGCAATCGGATTACAAACTAATTTATATCAAGAAACTACTCGAGAACAAATCGTTGAATTACAATATGCTAAAAAATATCAACATCAAATTATTTTTGATATTCCATCAAATTATGACGTAGAAAGTTTTAAAGATTTTGTTGTTAACAAAACGTTTATGAAAAATAATGCCATTATTTGTAGTTTTATTTCAACTGCTAAAATCGAAAAAAGCCAATTAATTATTGATGTAATCGAATCGTATGACGAAATTACGTTCGACTTAAACGACTACAACAGCTACCGCGATGTTATTAATGCTTCGTCAGATTTTACCAAAGCAGCAGTCATTTTAAGACCAAAAAATTAATTTGAACTACTAATTACACATCAATCCAATTAAATTACTTTTTAATTGGATTTTTTTATGCAATTTTCAAAATGTAACACAAGCAAAATGAATCAAAAACTACCAATAAGTCAAAAAAAATTGCGATTGTAAAGACATTTAACAAAATATAAAGTAATTTTGTATTTTCAAAAAACTACTAACCAACAACTAATTTTAATGGAAACGGAAGAAGATATAAATGCTAAAATCATAAAAATTACTATGGTTATTCAAGAAAATTATCCTGAATTATCAAAATATTTGAATGAAATGCCGATAACTATACCCATAGAAAAGCACCCAGAAATTAACATTAAAAATTTACAAAAATATTACGATACATTACTGACCTTATTTAGAAATTATGTTGCTGAACACCAACTTGTAAATTGTAACCGCAAGAGTGATAATAATCATTTATAAAATTCCTAACTTATTTTAATGAAAAAGAAAAATATCATAATTGCATACTTACTTTTTATAAATTTATGCAGTTATAGTCAAAAGCCAGAAAAATTAAATGCAGCTGAAATTTATCAAAAAATAGAAAAATTAAATTTTTTAGGATCGGTACTTTATCTTGCAGCTCATCCTGATGACGAAAATACTCGATTAATATCGTACCTATCAAATCATATAAAAGCACAAACTGCATATTTATCATTAACCCGTGGCGATGGCGGTCAAAATTTAATTGGTTCTGAATTGCGTGAGTTACTTGGCGTTATTCGAACACAAGAGTTAATTGAAGCGCGCAAAATAGATGGTGGTAAACAATTCTTTTCACGTGCTAATGATTTTGGTTTTTCTAAAAATCCAAATGAAACGTTAAAAATTTGGGATAAAAATTTGGTTTTAAGTGATATAATTTGGATCATTAGAAATTTTAAACCTGATGTAGTAATTAACCGGTTTGATCATCGAACTTCAGGAACGACGCATGGGCATCATACGGCCTCGGCACTGTTATCGTTTGAAGCTTTTGATAAATCAAATAATCCAAACGAATTTTCTGAGCAGTTAAAATTAACTTCACTTTGGCAACCAAAAAGACTGTACTTTAATACTTCATGGTTTTTTTATGGAAGTAAAGAAAAGTTTGAGGCTGCCGATAAAGCAAATTTAGCCGAATTAAAAACCGGTATTTACTACCCTACATTCGGAAAATCAAATCAAGAAATTGCTGCATTGAGTCGTAGTTGCCATCAATCACAAGGCTTTGGAACGTCGGGAAGTCGCGGTGAAGAAAACGAATATTTAGAATTTTTAAAAGGTGATAAGCCAGTTTATAAAAATGATATTTTTGACGGAATTGATACCACCTGGAATAGAGTAAAAAACGGCAAACCAATTGGCGAAATTTTATTAAATGTTCAAAAAAATTACGACTTCAAAAATCCATCGGCAAGTGTTTCTGAATTGATAAAAGCTTATGATTTACTTTCAAAATTGGAAAACTCTGAACATTGGAAAACTATAAAAATAGCAGAAATAAAAAAAATAATTGCCGCTTGCGCAGGTTTGTATTTAGAAGCAACCTGCGTAAATCAACAAATTACAAATGATGCAAGTTTAAAAATAAAATTAGAAGCAATAAACAGGAGCTCCATTAAAATGCAATGGAACGCAATTGCCACTAATCCGAATTCAAGCAACGTATTTGACAGTAAAATGTTAGATAATAATAAAGTAGTGCAACAAACTATTGAGTTACAATTAAACGATACATTGGCCTACACGCAGCCCTATTATTTAAAAGAAAAAGGAACGGTTGGAATGTATAGTATTTCTGACCAAAAGAACATTGGAAAACCAGACGTGTTGCGCGAAATAAGTGTAACTTTTATGATTGATATTGCGGGAATTCTGATTCCTTATGAGAGGAATGTTGTTTTTAAAACCAACGATGATGTAAAAGGTGAAATATACCAACCTTTAGATATTGTGCCAACTGCAACAGCATCTTTTCAAGATAAAGTAATTATTTTTCCAAACAATCAATCAAAAAGTATTTGTGTTAAAATAAAATCTGCAAAAGATAATTTAAAGGGCATTATTGATCTACAAGTTCCCAAAAATTGGTCTGTTATTCCAAAAGAAATTCCATTTTCGATGGCAATTAAAGGCGAAGAACAATTGGTTGTTTTTTCTGTAACTCCTTCAAACGAGTCTTCTGAAATAGTAATTAAAACGAATCTTTTAATTGACGGAAAAAAAATTGAAAGTGATAAAATTGAAATTAATTACCCACATATTTACAAGCAAATTGTTTTAAAACCAGCCGAATCAAAGGCATTGAAATTAAATATTAAAACGAAAAACGAAAAAATTGCTTATATTATGGGAGCAGGTGACGACGTTCCAAAATGTTTAAAACAAATGGGATACGAAGTCGAAATTATAAAACCGGAAGAAATATCGAAAGAAAATCTAAAAAAATTTGACGTACTAATTACAGGAATTCGTGCGTATAATGTGGTAAATCAATTAGAATTTAAACAAAAAATACTTTTAAATTTTGTACAATCTGGTAAAACAATGATTGTGCAATACAACACTTTAGATGATTTGGTATCTAAAGAAATTGCACCATTTAGGTTACAACTTTCGCGCGACCGCGTAACCGAAGAGAATGCGACAGTACGATTTATAAATCCGAATCATTCGGTTTTAAATTATCCAAATATAATTACTTCAACAGATTTTGAAGGGTGGAAACAAGAACAAGGACTATATTACCCTAGCGAATGGGGCAGCGAATTTGAACCAATAATTTCGTCAAACGATACAAATGAAAGTCCAAAAAATGGTGCGTTATTAATTGCAAAATATGGCAAAGGGCATTACATTTATACTGGTTTAAGCTTTTTTAGAGAGCTACCAGAAGGTGTATCAGGTGCATACCGATTGTTAGCTAATTTGATTTCAATTAAAAACGAATAATGATGCGAAAAAAAAATTTTTTTTGGAAAAATAGTTATACGTGGTTATTGGTTATGAATGCCATTTATATTTTAATATTTGTACTATTAATGCAATTTTTTTCCTAAGCTATGCAAAAAATCGACTGGATAGTTCTTTCGTTAACACTTTTATTTATAGTGTTTTATGGTGTATACAAGACTAAAGGCAGCAAAAACATTGAAGACTATATATTAGGAAACAAACAAACACCATGGTGGACTGTTGGTTTATCAGTAATGGCAACCCAAGCGAGTGCCATTACCTTTTTATCGACACCCGGTCAAGCCTATCACGACGGCATGGGTTTTGTACAGTTCTACTTTGGTTTACCTTTAGCAATGGTTGTAATATGCATTACTTTTATACCTATTTATAGCCGATTAAAAGTTTTTACTGCCTATGAATTTTTAGAAAACCGTTTCGACTTAAAAACACGAACTCTTGCTTCAATATTATTTATGATTCAGCGCGGTTTAGGCACCGGATTAACAATTTATGCTCCATCAATAATACTTTCTACATTACTCGGCTGGAATTTAACTTTGCTCAATATAATTATCGGAATTCTAGTAATTATTTATACCTATTCGGGTGGTACTAAGGCTGTAAATGTAACTCACAAGCAACAAATGTTTATAATAATGAGCGGTATGTTGATAACATTTTTTCTTATTGTACACCTTTTGCCCAACGAAATGACTATTTCTAATGCGTTACATATTGCAGGCGCCAATCAAAAAATGAATATTGTAGATTTCTCTTTTGATCCTGAGGTGCGCTACACATTTTGGAGCGGAATTGCAGGTGGATTTTTTTTAAGTTTAGCATACTTCGGTACTGATCAGTCGCAGGTGGGCCGCTATTTATCAGGAAAATCGGTACGTGAAAGCCAAATGGGGTTAATTATGAATGGCTTTTTAAAAGTACCCATGCAATTTTTTATTCTATTAATTGGTGTAATGGTTTTTGTTTTTTTTCAATTCAATGATGTACCGTTAAATTTTAATCCTGTTAATAAAGCAATAGTCGAAAAATCAATTTATGCCAATAAATATCATGATTTAGAACAGCAATTAAAAAATTTATCCGAAGAAAAAAAAGAATTTAATTTATTATACATCGACCATCTTAATCAAAATTATGACAACCCAATACTACGACGAAAACTAGTTGCAATATCAGGTAAAGAAAAAGATTTACGCGACCAAGCAAAAGAATTAATTACCAATGCCGATAAAAAAGCAGAAACCAACGATAAAGATTATGTATTTATCTTCTTTATTTTAAACTATATACCAAAAGGACTAATTGGTTTGCTACTGGCTGTAATATTATCCGCCGCCATGTCATCGTCAGCATCAGGCTTAAACGCATTAGCATCAACAACGGCCATAGATATTTACAGACGTAATTTAAAAACACCAAAGTCAGACAAACATTTTGTTAATGCAACAAAATATTTTACCCTATTATGGGGTGTTATTGCCATATTATTTGCTTGCGTAGGCACGTTATTCGAAAACTTAATACAACTTGTAAACATTGTAGGATCAATATTTTACGGTACGGTTTTAGGTATATTTTTAGTAGGTTTTTACATAAAATTCATAAAAGCGCATGCCATATTCTACAGCGCATTACTTAGCCAGAGTTTAATATTTTATATTTATTATCTTGATGTAGTAAGTTTTTTATGGCTTAATTTTATCGGTGCATTACTAACAATTTTATTTTCAACAATGGTACAAGTTATAGTTAATTCAAACAATAAAATCGCATAGGTTAGCACGGTACAATGTTACAAATTTCAAAGTATTATATTGTTGATTACATAACCAGTTAGTACCTTTACTTGTGTTTAACCCAGATTACGCATTAGAAAAAAAATGCTATTTTTGACATTATAATCCTAATGCGTAGCATTAGAAAATTTAGCCTATGGACTTCGAGATATCCTA
>JAYVGC010000091.1:0-3330 GCA_043772535.1 Flavobacterium sp.
ATTTTTCTTTAAATAGGGCAACAAATTATAAAAAACCCGTGTATTACATCCAAACACATTTACTTGAGTAAAAATGGACAAAAAATTAATGTAAGTAAGTAAAATTTGGGCAGTAAACACCTTACTAACAATACAGATTGCGTATGGTTTAAATAGATTGTCTGCTGCGATAGTTTTAATATTTGGAAAAAAAACAACGGGTCTAACCGGCAAAGCCTTTATTATTTCTAAATGTACCTTTTCCGCACCACCAATTTTATGATAGGGGATTATAAATAGTACTTTATTTGAATTAATTCTCATAATTACATAAATTTAATCAGGATTGTACTTATTAAATATACAAAACGCAAACTAAAGAATAAATCTTAATTAAAGTTCTAAAATCTTTGCCAAAAACTGCTCAAGTCTTGTTAAATATTCCTGACTTGTTAGTTCATTTGCATAAAGTGACTTATTTTCAATATTTAATAAGTTATTGTTTGGTTTAATAATGTTCCGCAATATTTGGAATAGTTCATTACTATTATTTACATTAAAGGTGGAAATTCCCTTTGATTTATTTTCAAAATATTTATGACCAAAATTTGAGGATAAAATTAGAGGTGTCCCTATTGACAGCACTTCTATAACAGAAAGGTCAAAATAGCTTTGCCTGTTGCAATTAATTACATAATCTACGCTATTATACCAAATTGCTGGATTACTAGTAAAACCGATATCTACAATATTTTCATTTATAATTATATCTCCTTTGCCTAAAATAAACAGTCGTAAATCGTTTCTTGTTTGACAAACTTTTACAAACATGTCAATTAAAATATCAAATCCTTTTATTTTATTTCGTCTCCCTATAAATAAAAGATTGATTTTTAACTTGTCGAGCGGAATTTTTACAGATGTTTCGATTGAACTGCAACCCGAAACAATATATGTACACTTAGCGTAATCTTGCAATAAATCTTTATAAATGTCGGCACTATCTTCAGTAGGAAACACAATATAGTCTGCCTTATCAAATGCAATTTTTTCGATTTTACGCATAAATGCGATTTCATCCGCGCTACAATTACGATTCTCTAATTCTGATGACACTAATTCGGGCGCATGCGATTGTAAAATTATCTTGTTCTTATTATCTAAAAATTTTAATGCAAAATATAGATCAATTACACTATGAAAATAGATATATCTATAATTTTTTATTCTAAAAAAAAAGTTAATTTGCCGAATTGCTATGTAATTTTTGCGAAATGGCATTTGTGGATTAGATAATTTATTAATAATTGTAAAGTAAAATTTTGCAATTATATTTTTATATAAATTTCTTTCTACAATAACATCAGAAAACAAATCAAAATATTTAGAATTTTTATTTTTGAGATTATGCGCGATAAAACCTTCGGGGCCTCCAGCATTTATATCTGCAAGAAATGGGTCAAATATTAGAACTTTATTTATCATTGAAATAATTTATGTTCTTTACCAAATCCAATGTCTCCTCAATAATAACGTTCATATCTAAGTAGCGATATGTTCCAAGTCGCCCAATAAAAGTGAATTTTTTATTATCTCTATTTGCTAATTCTTTATATTTATTATAAAGCGCTACATCGCTTTCAAATCTTTTAGGATAAAAAGGCTCATCGTCGATTTCAGTTTCTTTACTATATTCGGTATATACGATGGATTTATCATGCTGCTCCCAATAGGCAAAATGTTTGTGCTCGTGCTGTCTCGTATATGGTGTCCCTTTGGTGGCGTTGTTTATTACAGCATTGCCTAAAACATCTCCGTCATGATATGATTTTTCAAAAAAAACTGTTCTGTATCCAAGTCGACCAAATTGATATTTATAAAATGAGTCAATCGCTCCTGAATAAAATATATGATCAAAACCATGCATCATATCATCTAAATAATCCGTTGATAAACAAACTTTAATATTTGAATGGTCTAATAATTTTTCTACAAATTCTGTATATCCAAACTCGGGTATACCTTGATATTGATCGTTAAAGTAATTATCATTATAATTGAAGCGAACAGGTAATCTTTTTAAAATTGATGCAGGCAACTCTGTCGGCTCGCAACCCCATTGTTTTTTTGTATAATGGTAAAAAAAATTATAATATAAATCCTTACCCAAAAATTTTAATGCTTGATCTTCAAATGTTTGTGGATCAATAATACTTTTATCTGATTGTAATGCTATAAAGTCCGCCGCTTCTTGTGGGTTAAATGTTTGATTAAAAAATTGATTAATTGTATGAAGATTAATTGGCATACTAAAAACACCTTTATCAGTGGTGATTTTCACTCGATTCTCAAATGGCATCATCTTTACATATTTATTGATATATTGCCATACATGTACTTTGTTAGTATGAAAAATATGTGGGCCATAAATGTGCTCCATGATATTAGTTTGCAAATCGCGCTTAGTAAAACAATTACCTGCTAAATGATTTCTTTTATCAATAACTGTAATAGAAACGTTGGTATTATTATCTACTAATTCCCTTGCAATAATACTTCCACTCAATCCCGCGCCCACTATTAATATTTTTAATTTATTTTCTCCCATTTGTTATTGTTGAAAATTAATCCCTTGATGTTTGTTCCCCTAGTTTCTATTATTCTGTCCGAAATAATTTTGATAGTTAAATAATTATCATTCTGCTCATATACTTGCCCTGTCGTCCATAATGCACCTTCAATAGTGTATAGACCTTTTTTTAAAATGCTAATTGGAATTGAAATTCGATATACATTTACCCCAAAATCAATAGTTGAAAAAGACTCTGAAAATGCTGAAGATAATATCGGTATTCCCTCCTGATTTAATAATGTAAAACCAAATTGCAAATCATTATTTTCCGCAACGTTCAATCTAAAATTAAGAAATACTTTTTGGTTAATATTTAAGAAATCTAATATATTACCACTTTCATCACTAAAAAAAGCTTCAACGACATGATTGATATCATTATTTTTAGATTGAACGAAGTAGTGCTTGTCGTCATCTTGATTTTGAAGGTATTTATTAACAGACTCATCTATATTTCCATTAAATGAGACAAGTCCATTATCAAGCAATATTCCATTATTACAAAGTTGTTTTACCGCCGCCATATTATGACTCACAAAAAGCACCGTTCGCCCCTCGCCTTTTGAAACGTCGCCCATTTTGCCTAAACATTTCTTCTGAAATTCGGCATCGCCCACGGCTAAAACCTCATCTACAATTAAAATTTCGCTTTCTAAATGCGCCGCAACAGCAAATGCCAAACGCACGTACATGCCCGACGAATACCGTTTTACAGGCGT
>JAYVGC010000092.1:0-22689 GCA_043772535.1 Flavobacterium sp.
TGTATTGGGTGTTTGACGACTACAAGATACTGAATTTCAGTGTCTTGTCCCAATATTTATCGACTTTTATTTAAAAAAATAATTGCACCCAACGGGTTAATATGATACCAAATAATAGAGAAATTGAAATGGTAAATGGTTTGGGAGCGCGAACAGAAGATTACTATATGGTTAAAAATTATCTGACAGCTCCGAATCATGATACGCAAAGAGATATTCATTCATTTAGTTGTGGAAATTTAACTGGAAAATTTTTTATAGATAGTAACGACAATATATGGCCAGTGCAATATTTACCTATAAAAATAGTTAAAGAAGGACCAGTAAAATTTGTTATTACAGACAATAATGGAACTAAATATACATTCAATAGAAAATCAGAAAAACAGACAAATACAACAATAATAACCAGGCCATCATATACAATTTCAAATCAAACCACAAAAGATTACATTTTTTATATCGAAGTGGTTTAAACTTTTATTTTGTTAAATTTTTTTAGTGCGATTATTATAAATGCAAGGTAATTAAATCCTAACCAACTTGCTGTTGTTGTATCAAACCGATTAAGCAATGATCTAAAATTATCCATCCAAGCGTTTGTTCTTTCAATCTTAAATCGTTCATTATAAAGCAATTGGTCGAAATATTCATCTCTATCAACGTTACCATTTCGTTTGTTAAAACAGACATTAGCATTTATCTCTTTTTTCTCACAACATAACCTGAATTCTTTTGAATCAAAACCTGCATCTGCGTTTAGAAAAAGTCCCTCAACATTTATGTTTGCTTGTTCTAAAGTTCCCGTGACAACTTCAAACTGAACTTCAATATTATACAAATCATTATGATTTCCCGCCACTGGATTTGAAATTGCTAAGGGTAAACCTTGACGGTCGCTCATATACAAGGCATTAGTTGTTTTACGTTTTTTTCTACCTTGATATTCGACATCTTCTCCACCTCTAATTGCCGAGGTATGACTACCGTCAAAATCAACACTTGATAAATCAAATTTTGACCTGTATTTATCTAATATATTTGTCCAAATTTGCTTTAGAACGTTTGTTTTACACCACTTACGATAATGATAATAAACTGACTGCCAACATAATAATTCTGAATCAAACAAAGCTTTAACAGGTAGTTGATACCATTGAACTCCTGTTTTTAGCTTATAAAAAATCGCATTTACAATTTCTTCTAAAGGAACTGTTACTTGAAAACCTCTTTTTGCTAAAGGCAAATAAGGAACAATTTCACTTTTTATTATATCTTTGTCGAGTACTGTGTACATAAGGGTTGATTTTGAAATGATTATGTTTTGCAACACAAATTTCGTCAACCCTTTTTTAATTACCAAATAAGTTTAAACCACTTCCATATAAAAATTCAATTTCCATCTTTATTTGAATAAAAAAGATAGATCACTAATTTTTAGAAGTAATTCAATATAATAAAAACAACACGATTTTATAAATATCAGCGTTTTTATTGCACTAATTTGATGCGTTATGAACTTGCTTCGTATCGAGCAACGCCTGCAAGGTGTTTTAATTATATTTTTTTAAGGCAGAAAAAGACTAAACAAAGGATTTTCTCTTGAAACGAAATTAATCCCAAATCCTGTAAAAATTTAAGCAAAGTGAGGTAATGTTTATATGCATAAAGTTGCACTAAACAGCAATTAACGATAAAAAGGAGTGTATCGAACAATTATTACGTAATAAATGTGCTTGTTTTATTAAAAGCTTAGCTAATATAATTCCAAATACTTTTTTTTGCAGAAAGTTCTAAATACACTTTTCGCATCTCAAGATGTTCGGTTTTTTGCATTGCCGCATCGTCCTTCAAAATTTTAATAGCTTCATTTCTTGCAACTTGTAATATGTCTTTGTCGCGCACTAAATCGGCAATTTGAAGGTTTAATACGCCACTTTGCTGTTTGCCCATTAAGTCGCCAGGGCCACGAAGTTTTAAATCTACTTCGGCAATTTCGAAGCCATCGTTAGTGGTACACATGGTTTCAATTCGTTTTTTTGAATCGTTGGATAACTTGTGCGATGTCATTAAAATACAGTAACTTTGATCTGAACCACGACCAACTCGCCCTCGAAGTTGATGCAATTGCGATAACCCAAATCGCTCGGCACTTTCAATAATCATGACGCTGGCATTTGCAATGTTTACGCCAACTTCAATCACAGTTGTAGCCACCATTATATTGGTTTGTCCTTTTACAAATCGTTGCATTTCGAATTCTTTATCGGCAGGTTTCATTTGCCCGTGAACCATAGAAACCGCAAAATTTGGTGCCTGAAATTCGCGACAAATGCTGTCATATCCTTCCATTAAATCTTTATAATCCATTTTTTCAGATTCTTGAATTAGGGGATAAACAATATAAATTTGTCGTCCAAGCACAATTTCGTCTTTTATAAATTTTAAAACACGCAATCGGTTGGAGTCGTATCGATGCACCGTTTGAATTGGTTTTCGCCCAGGCGGCAATTCGTCTATTACCGAAATATCTAAATCACCATACAAACTCATAGCTAATGTACGAGGGATAGGAGTGGCAGTCATAACCAATACGTGGGGTGGAATTGTATTTTTTTTCCATAATTTAGATCGCTGTTCCACTCCAAATCGATGTTGTTCATCAATTACCGCCAAACCTAAATTATTGAATTTTACTTTATCTTCTAGTAGCGCGTGCGTACCAATTAATAAATCTAAAGTACCGTTTTCTAAAGCCTCATGAATATTTCGTCGTTCTGAAATTTTACTTGATCCAGTCAGTATTTTTATTGAAATATTTAAATTTTTTGCCAAGTCGGATATCCCCATAAAATGCTGATTTGCAAGTATTTCGGTAGGAGCCATTAAACAACTTTGAAAACCGTTATCTTTTGCTAAAAGCATACTCATTAAAGCAACAATTGTTTTTCCTGAGCCTACATCACCTTGCAATAAGCGGTTCATTTGCGCATTGGAGCCTAAATCATTTCTAATTTCTTTAAGCACTTTTTTTTGAGCATTAGTGAGTTCAAAGGGTAGATGATTATTGTAAAAATCGGTAAAAATTTCACCTACCTTTGTAAATGGATGTCCTTGAATTTTATTTTTTCTAATAAGATTTTTAGTAATTAATTGTAATTGAATAAAAAATAATTCTTCAAATTTTAATCGAAATTGTGCCTTTGAAAGTAACTCTTGACTTTTTGGAAAATGAATGTTGAACATAGCCTCTTTTTTAGAAATTAACCGCAGTTGATTTACTAAATACGCTGGCAATGTTTCAGAAAAATTTGCATTTGTTTCGATAAATAATTGTTGCATGGCTTTATTTACTACCTTGTTGGTAATGCCGCGCTGGGTTAGTTTTTCGGTACTTGGATAAACGGGTTGCATCGCACTGCGAATACTCATTTTGTGTTCTTCAAGTAGTTCTATTTCAGGATGTACCATCGAAAATTTTGAGTTAAATTCGTTTGCTTTGCCAAAAATGACACAAATTTCGTTAATTTTTAGAGCCTCGCGAATCCATTTCACGCCCTGAAACCATAACAATTCCAGCTGACCTGTATCATCAACGAAAGTAGCTACTAACCGTTTTTGGTTTTTGCCAAATTCAATTGTTTTTACATTTATTATTTTACCAATTATTTGGATTTCGGCATTTACAGCTACCGATTTTAATTGTAATTCGTTAATTTTGAAATACTTAGTTCTGTCTATGTATCGGTTTGGAAACAAATTTACTAAATCGCCGTATTTATAAATATTGAGTTCTTTTCGAAGCAGTTCACCACGAGCAGGTCCAACACCTTTAAGGTATTCGATAGGAGTTAGAAAAAGATTGTTAAACATGTATTACTTGCTGTTTCAATGTACGAAGATAGATTTTTATTAGTAAATTTAAAAACGATATAAATTAAAACTTCTAATTATAACTTTGTAAATCTCTATGTATATTTGTAAATAGATGCAAATAAAATATGAAATACTTTTTTTTACTATTCTCAATACTAGTACAAGCACAACAAATTCAAAATGTAGATTTTATATCGGCAAAGGCTCATTTGACATTAAATGAAAAAAACAAAGTAGTTTCAGGAACAGTTGAATATGAATTTAATGTAGTATCACTAATTGACTCTATACGGATTGACGCCAAAAACATGAAATTTACAAATGTTTTTATAAATCAAAAACAAGTACTTTTTAAAAATTCGGGTAAAGAATTAATTTTATTTGAAGGATATAAAAAAGGGGGAAATACATTACGCCTATTTTATGAATCAAAACCTACGCAAACGCTATATTTTATTGGATCAAAATTTGAAAACAACTTACAAATTTGGACACAAGGACAAGGAAAATATACAAGTTATTGGCTGCCAAGTTTTGATGATGTAAACGAAAAAATGATTTTTGAAACGAGTATTACTTTTGATGCAACCTACAAAGTAATTTCGAATGGGCTATTAAGTCGTTATGAAAAAACGAATGGTGATGAAGGTACTTGGTATTACAATATGAAAAAACCAATGGCTTCTTATTTGGTAATGTTAACAATTGGGAAATTTGATTTTAAATCCGAAAAGTCAAAGTCGGGAATTGGTTTAGAAAATTATTTTCAATCCAAAGATTCTTTAAAATTTGAATCTACATATAGGTATTCAAAACAAATTTTTGATTTTTTAGAAAGTGAAATTGGAGTGCAGTATCCTTGGGAAATTTATCGGCAAATTCCGATAGAAGATTTTTTGTATGCAGGCATGGAAAATACAACGAGCACGCTATTTTCGCAAGATTTTGTTGTGGATAAAACGGGTTTTAATGATCGAAATTATAGTAATGTTAACGCACATGAATTAGCACACCATTGGTTTGGCAATTTGGTTACTGCAACATCAGGAAAGCACCATTGGTTGCAAGAGGGTTTTGCCACTTTTTATGCATTATTAGCCGGGCGAAAATTGTTTGGTGATGCTTATTTTTATAATCAGATGTATTTAAATGCACAACAAGTAAAGCAGGCATCAAAAAAAGATACGATTCCAATTATGTCGGAAAAAGCGAGTTCATTGTCGTTTTATCAAAAAGGAAGCTTGGCTTTGTTTTTTATTTATGAAACAGTTGGATCCAAAAATTTTCAAAAAATAGTTAAAAATTATCTTTCTAAATATAAATATAAAAATGTTGAAACTAAAGATTTTTTAAACGAAATCGTTAAAGTAGTTCATTTTGATTGTGAAGCTTTTGAAAAAAATTGGTTGCAAGATTATAAATTTCCTGACGAGGAAATAAACAATTTGTTAGGTAAAAGTACTTTTATTAAAAAATTGTATGAAATTAAAAATAGGAAAACACGGTCATTTGCTGAAAATGAGCCTTTTTTTAATGCTATTATGACTTCAAATAATTTTTATGCGTTAAAAACAGAAATCATATATCAAATTAAAAATATACCTTTTGACGTGAAAGCAGGTTTGATTAGAGTAGCAATGAAAACTGATGATTTGGAAGTTCACAAGGCAATTGCCGAAACGATCGATTCAATTCCTATTACTTTTAAAACCGATTACGAATTGTTGTTAGATGATAATTCATACGAAATTAAAGAGCTGGCTTTATTTCGATTGTTTAATCAATTTACTGAAAACCAAGTTTTTTATTTGGAAAAAGCTAAAAATTGGAAGGGGAATAATGATTTGAACTTGAGGATTATGTTTTTATTTTTATCACAATTAAGTAGTAATTTAGAGGCAATAGATAAACAAAAATACAAAGCTGAATTGATAGGTTATACTTCATCAAAATATGAAAGTGCCATTAGAAAAAACGCATTTGATGTTGCCTTGCAATTAAAATTAATTGATGATAAAGTGCTTGAAAATTTGGTTAATGCGACTTTGCATTTTAAATGGCAGTTTAGTAAATACGCACGAGATTTTTTACGAAAGTTATTGAAAATTTCGAGTTTTCGTGATCGATTTGAAAGTATTAAAATGTTTTTTTTAGATGAAAACAGAATACGATTGCAACAATTTTTAGACGAAAAAACAAAATAAAAGCTAATGCGAACGTTGTATTTAGTTGCTTTGCGTGAGGGAATGCAGTGAAGCTCTTTTTTAAATTGGCGATTTTTTTCGCCAATTTAAAAAAAGCGGGAGCGTAATGCCCGACCCATAGTTTTTACGAAGGGGCACGCCCGAATAAAATGGCATTGTTGTATAAACGTTAGTTTAAAAAACTGCTTACTTCATTTTTTAAGTAATTCAAGGCCAAAATACTTGGCGGTTGATTTTCGAGTAAGTCGTTTAAAATTGCTTCGCGAAGTTTGTCGGCATTAGTGATGCGCTCGCTCCGATTTGTTTTACGAATTATTTGAATTGTTGCATTTTTTGCTGTTCTAATGATGGTCCAAGCGCTGTCGGATATATAGATTTGTTGTGTTAAATTATGCTCAAATTCTTGGTCAATCATGTTAATAAGTAAGTTTTCGTAGTGATTTTTATCATCATTTAATGGTGAAATGCGAAGTAATAAATTTGGAGGACTGATTCGTTCTAAAAATAAAGTTAGTCGCTCATAGGCTTGTAAACGCAAGGGTAAGGCTTGTTTTTGATTTTGGTACAGTAACTTATATTTGCGGCGTTTTTCTTCATTTTTAAGATGGGCATCAAAAAAATAGTATGCTATCATGCCAGTAATTAGTGTGGGGATGGTGTAGGATAAAAGTTCGATGTTTTTTGTAGTGTCCATTATTTAATTTTTTTTTTATAAATATGCAATGTTGCTTAAAATTATGGTTTTGATTTTTGATTTTTACTGGTAAACCAGTAATACAATGGCACTCCGGTTAGCATTAATATCATTCCGAAGGCAGCTTCGCGAGGTTTTGAAATTATTGTGTTGATAAAAAGAGCGATGCAAAACAGCACAAAAAATGCGGGGATAAACGGATATGCCCAAACTTTATAGGGGCGGTGCGCGTTAGGCATTTTTTTTCGTAAAATAAATACTCCAAAGGCAGTTGCTCCATAATATATGTAAACCGCAAAAATAATCATGTCGGTTAACTGGTCAAAAGTTCCTGATAAAACTAATAAACTTGCCCAAGTACCTTGAAATTTAAGGGCATTTGCTGGGGCTTGATTTTTGTTTAAATTTGCTACAGATTTAAAAAACATTCCTTCTTGTGCCATAGCATAATACGCGCGACAGCTCGACATAATTGTGGCATGAGTGCAACCTAAAGTGGTAATTAATATTAAAATTGATATAAATAAAACGCCATTTGTGCCCCAAAAAATTTTGACTGCTTGTACTGCTGCGATTTGATTTCCGGAATTATGAATAGAAATTAGATTATCGATGGATAGCAACGATAAATATGTGGCATTAACTACGACATAAATTCCGATTATAATGAGTAGTCCAATAGTTATTCCACGTGGAATATTTTTTGATGCATCTTTAATTTCGCCACCAATAAACCCGATAGATGACCACCCTTGATAGGCCCAGAAAGCGGCCAACATTGCTGTTAAAAATGCACTAATTGTTACTGGTTTTACTGCATTTGAAGTTACCAAAATTGAATTTAAATGCGATTGCGAACTGCCTAAACCAAAAATAATAATTACTCCGATACCAATAAAAACTAATGTTAAAAGCACATTACTTAATTTTGCTACCGATTTTACGCCACGAGAATTTATAAAAGTAAGAGCAATTATTAACAGAATTGCAATTAATTTTACCGAAAAATTTTCGAAAGGCATAAAAGTTCCAAAAAGCGAAAACTGCTGTAACTTTGGAAAAAGTTGTGGTACTTGTAAAACACTATTTAGCGATTGCGAAAACACATAGGCTAAAGAGGCAATTCCGGCCGATTGTATGACCGAAAATAAAGACCAACCGTATAAAAAGGCAAAAAATTTGTTGTAAATTTTTTTGAAGTAACTGTATTCACCACCTGTTTCTGCCAAAATACCTGCTATTTCGGCATTACAAAGTGCTCCAAAAAGAGTTATTATTCCGCCCGCAATCCAGGCACCTAAAACCCACGACGACGACCCTAGTTGTGCAGCCATTGGTGCAATTTTTTTATAAACGCCTGATCCCAAAACATTTGAAATAACAATTACAACTACGCTTGTTAAACCTAATGCCCTATTTAAATTTATTTTTTTATCCACTTTTTTAGTTTAGTTTTTGTCTAATATTTTTAAAGGTTTATTAATTTCATATATTTTTTTCTTCGAATATGTCCTTTAATGATATTTTTTACATCGCGATTGTTTTCCATCGGAATTAATATGTTTCGTAAAATTTCAATTTTATTTATTTGATAATTCAGGTCGAAAAAACAATAACCTTTATAATTTCCGTTTTCGATAAGTATTGCGCTTCGTTCGGTTAATTTTCTACCTCGATCTATAATAACCATGGTGTTATTTTGAAAGCTATGATTGGCAATGAACTCTTCAACACGTTCATTATATTCATTTACAGGCTCTTGATTGATACATGCTCCGTTACATTCTTTAATTTTATGCTGAAAACATTCGTTTTTTGTATCGTATAAACCAGTAAGTTTTTGGCAAAGGTTGTAATGTGCAGTTATGTTAAAAAGTGCATTTTTTGCTTCCTGAGGTGATGTAAATGACGTTATTTCGCGTTTTCTACCGTCTGTTTTTTGTAATTTTAAAGTTATGTATCCGTCAGAATTTTTGTTTGCGTAAAGTGAAATATCAAACTTAGTTTTTCTTTGTGCTCGGTTTAAAATTGGTTTATGAATTTTTATTTCTTCGCTTTCTTTAAGTAGTGCTATTAGTTCGCTTCCTGTTTCCTCGTAAGTAACGTCAAAAACATTGGCCTGAATTTTTTTACATTTGGACGTTAATCCGGTAAAATGTTGGTTTATTCTTTTTTTAATGTTGTTGCTTTTTCCAATATAAATTAGGTTTCCTTTTTCGTTATAAATATAATAAACGCCTGTTTTATTGGGTAAATTTTCGAGTATGGTTATTAATTTAGGCGCAATTCCTTTTTCTATTTCTAGTTTTATAAATTCTTTAACAATCTCTTTTTCTACGTCTTTTTCTTGTAATAATTGAAATAATTTTACAGTAGCAATTGCATCACCACTAGCCCTATGCCGATCTGCAATTGGTATTCCTAATGATCGTACTAATTTTCCTAGACTGTACGACAGTTGTCCAGGAAGTAATTTTTTTGCTAATTCAACGGTACAAATGGTATGTGATTGAAAATCGTATCCTAAGCGTCGGAATTCAGTTCTTAAAATTCGGTAATCGAATGAGGCATTGTGCGCTACAATGATGCAATCTGTGGTAATTTCGATAATTCGTTTGGCGATTTCAAAAAACTTAGGAGCATTAACTAGCATGGCATTGTTAATTCCGGTCAGTTTTATTACAAATGGTTGAATTGGAATTTCCGGATTTACCAAACTTATAAATTGATCTACAATTTCATGTCCATCATATTTGTAGATGGCAATTTCAGTAATGCCTTCAGAATTAAATTGACCGCCAGTGGTTTCTATGTCTATTATGCAATAAATGATATAATTTTTTTAAAGTTTAATTGTTTTAAAGTGTGTTTTAAATGGTAAACAAAATCATTGTACAAATTTACAATAAGTTTTTAGTACTATCGCAAACCAAAAATACTACTTCCAATGCGAACCATAGTACTACCGCACGCAATTGCAAGTTGGTAGTCGCCCGACATACCCATTGATAGTGTGTTTAGGTTGCTGTTTTGCTGCGATAAATAACCATCTTGCGAATTCGATTTAAGCAATTGTAATTTATCAAATAGTGTTTTTAAATAAATAAATTCTTTTTTAACTTGATTTTGATTCTCTGTAAAAGTTGCCATTCCCATTATACCAACAATATTTATATTTTGCAATAATTTAAGTTTGTCAGACGCTACTAATTTATCAAGTTCTTCTTCATCAAATCCAAATTTTGTTTCTTCTTCTGCAATGTGTATTTGAAATAAACAATTGATAATTCGGTTGTGTTTTTTGGCTTGTTTATTTATTTCTTCCAGCAATTTTAGGCTGTCAACGCCATGAATTAAACTTACATATTCAGCCATAAATTTAACTTTATTGGTTTGTACGTGACCAATCATGTGCCACTCAATATCTTTAGGCATTTCTTGCCATTTAGTGGTCATTTCTTGAATTTTATTTTCGCCAAAAATACGTTGACCTGCGTTGTAGGCTTCCATTAAGTTGGCAATTGGTTTAGTTTTAGATACAGCAACTAACGATACGTGATTTGGAAGTTGCGATTTTATTTGTAGTAGGTTTTTTTCTATTGACATTTTTTTTATTTTTTGAAGCGCCGATTTATAAATCAATTAAAATTATCATTTTTGTGCGCACTCACTTCTATTTTTTTTACAATCACAACTCGTATACAATCAATCCGCTACGAAATTTAGGTTCAATATAGGTACTTTTAGGTGGCATAATTAAATGGTGGTCTGCTAAGGCTTTAATTTCTGAAATATCAGAAGGAAATAACATAAATCCAACTTCAAATTCCCCTTCGTCTACTAGCTCTTTTATGGTTAAAATTGATTGTTTACCTGGAATGTATTCTATTCTATCGTCGTTGCGTAAATCATTAATACCTAAAAGCGGCTGCAGAACTTTATCATACAAAATTTGGGCATCTAAATTTTCTAAAACACTTGGATTTTTGATTTCTTGTTTATAAAATAACGCATAAAAATCGCCATCTAAATACATTCCAAATTCAAATTTACTTGTTGGCCGCCAAAGTTCTTGATGTTTTGCTTTAATTATAAAATGTTGCGTTAACTTCTCTAAAAAATTTTGTTTTGAAAATCCATTTAAGTCACGAATTATTCTATTAAACTCATAAATTTTAATTTGACTTTCAGCTATTAAAAAACTCATAAAGTAATTCAAATTTTGATTTTTTGTTTTTTTGTTTTCGTCAAATAGTAATTCTGCAGATGCTGATCGATGGTGACCGTCAGCGATATATAAATCGTTAATTGATTCAAATTTTTTTTCTAAAAACTCAATTTCAGTTTCGGTTTCAATTTTCCACAGGGTATGAATTTCCTTTTTTGTTGTAGAAAAATTATAAATTGGTGGCGTTTTTTTTTTAATGGTAATAAAATTATTTATGGCGGCATCATCAGCATATGTAATCAAAACGGGTTCTGTATTAAATCCTGTTTGATGTAAATAATCTTTAAAATATTCAACGCGATACTGCAGCGTATCTTCGTGTTTTTTGATTACATTTTTTTTGTAATCGTGTATCGATGTTCCAGCGACTATTCCAATATACGAACTGTCTTTTGATTGAATTTCATATAAAAAAAATGCAGCTTTACTATCTTTTTGTAAAACAGTATCAATTTTAAAATCTTGATATTTATTGGAAACTGCTTTAAAACGTTTTTCTAAAGTTGTTTTTTGAGCATTTGCATAAGCAGGATTAATTACATGTAAAAAAGAATATGGATTAAAATCTAAAAGCGATGCCAATTCTGCTGACGAATAGTCATCATAATTTCTGCAAGTTACCAAGGCAACTTTATCAGAAGTAGGACGCACCGCTTTAAAAGGAATTATTTTACTCATACTTTATTTTTACATTTTTGAGTTTAGCTGATCGTTTTTTAACAAAATTGTTTCGCAAGTTTTTCTGCTTTTTTAGTTTCGCTATAATCATAAAAACCTTCACCCGATTTTACACCCAGTTTTCCGGCCATTACCATATTTACTAAAAGTGGGCAAGGTGCATATTTTGAATTTTTAAATCCGTCATACATTACGTTTAATATTGAAAGGCAAACATCTAAGCCGATAAAATCGGCTAATTGCAAAGGTCCCATTGGATGCCCCATACCAAGTTTCATTACGGTGTCAATTTCAGAAACTCCTGCCACTTTGGTGTATAACGATTCAATTGCTTCGTTTATCATTGGCATTAAAATTCTATTAGCAACAAAACCAGGATAATCGTTAACTTCGGTTGGTGTTTTTCCTAATTTTACAGATAAATCCATTATTATTTTTGTTACATTATCAGATGTTGAATAGCCTCTGATAATTTCTACCAACTTCATAATTGGCACAGGATTCATAAAGTGCATTCCAATAACTCGCTCTGGATGAATAACTTGTGCTGCAATTTGAGTTATAGAAATAGACGATGTATTGGTTGCTAAAATTACATTATGGTCGCAAATTTCGCTTAGTTGTTTAAAAATTTTAAGTTTTAAAGTCACGTTTTCAGTTGCCGCTTCAACAATTAAATCGGCTCCTATTACACCATCATTTATATCGGTATAGGTAATTATATTTCCAATAGTTTTATGTTTGTCGTGGTCTGTAATTAATCCTTTGGTAACCATTCTATCCAGGTTTGTAGCAATTGTTGCCATTCCTTTTTCTAATGATTTTTCAGAAACATCAATTAATTTTACTGTAAAACCGCTTTGCGCAAAAGTGTGAGCAATGCCATTACCCATTGTTCCCGCTCCTATAACTGCTATTATTTTCATGTATATTATTTTAATTTTTAAAGTTTAATGGTAACATTATTTTGCACAAAAAAAAAGGGCTATCATACTTATAATGCTGTTAGATTTTAATTGTCATTCATAGAATTGATAATCATGTAGGCCACTCGCAGAGCCTCAGTTCCATCTTCGAGGGTTACTACTGGCGTTGTGTTGTTATTTATTGCGTCTGCAAATGATTCTAACTCATCTAAAATGGCATTATTCGGGGCAACTTCTGGATTGGCAAAATAAATTTGCTTCTTCTGACCTTCAGCATTTTGCAAAATCATATCAAAATCGCCCGGAACTTCTGGTGCTTCTTTCATTTTCACCACTTCGCACACCTTGTCTAAATAATCTACCGAGATGTACGCATCTTTTTGAAAAAAACGTGATTTACGCATATTTTTCATCGAAATTCTACTCGATGTAATATTAGCAACGCAACCATTTTCAAACTCAATGCGTGCATTTGCAATATCAGGCGATTGACTCAACACCGCAACACCACTAGCGTGAACCGATTTTACTTTTGATTTCACAACGCTTAAGATGGCATCGATATCATGAATCATCAAATCTAAAACCACCGGAACATCCGTGCCACGTGGATTAAATTCCGCCAAACGATGCGTTTCGATAAACATTGGATTTTCAATCAAATTTTTAACCGCAATAAAGGCCGGGTTAAATCGTTCAACATGACCAATTTGTCCTTTACAATTAAATTCTTTTGACAAAGCAATTATTTCTTCGGCTTCTGCAACGGTGGTCGAAATAGGTTTTTCTATAAAAACATGTTTGCCTGATTTTATCGATACTTTCGCACATTTATAGTGCGATAATGTTGGCGTTACAATATCAATAACATCAACCGCATGAATTAATTTTGCTATTGTATCAAATTGCTTATATCCAAATTCGGTTGCAATTTTGGAACCATTTTCGTGATTTTCATCATAAAACCCTACCAATTCGTATTTTTGTGATTGTTGCAGTAATCTTAAATGTATTTTTCCGAGATGACCAGCACCTAAAACACCAATTTTTAACATAAAATAAATTTTATCAAATGTAGTACTTTAGTTTTCAATTTAAAAGTTTCGAGTTCAAAAAATTTGGAGTTTATGATTTGCATTTATATATTTTTCAATGTAGTTTTACACACATCATTATAAGCAAAATTGAAAGATACAAACAAACATCAAGGCCTTAGAAATCAATTAGTAAAACTTTTGCAAGAAAAAGGAATTACCGATAAAAATGTTTTGGATGCAATTTCTAAAATTCCGAGACACTTATTTTTAAATTCAAGTTTTGAAGATTATGCCTATCAAGACAAGGCTTTTCCTATTGCTGCCGGACAAACTATTTCGCAACCGTATACGGTAGCTTTTCAGACCCAATTATTAGCGGTTAAAAAAGAAGATAAAATTTTAGAAATTGGAACAGGAAGTGGTTATCAAACTGCAGTTTTGTGCACATTGGGCGCCAAAGTATATTCTATCGAAAGACAAAATGAATTGTTTAAAATAACATCGTTATTGCTACCAAAATTAGGAATTCGACCTAAATTACTATCATTTGGCGACGGCTATAAAGGACTGCCAAATCATGCTCCTTTTGACAGTATAATTGTTACGGCAGGCGCCCCAATTATTCCAAATGCTTTAATGTCTCAGTTAAAAATAGGAGGGATGTTGCTAATTCCGCTGGGTGAAAAAGAACAAATTATGACGCAATTAATTCGTAAAAGCGAAACCCAATTTGAAAAACACGAATTTGGTGACTTTAAATTTGTTCCCTTACTTGAACATAAAAATTAATTTATTTGAAGTCCTTTTTAATTCGATCTAAATCTCGTTTGGTATCTTGCTCCTTTAATGATTCTCGTTTATCGTAGGTTTTTTTTCCTCTACACAGTCCAATTTCTAGTTTGGCAATGCCCTTATCATTAGTAAATAATTTTAACGGAACTATTGTCAAACCCTTGGTATCAATACTTCGTTCCAAACTTTTAAGCTCCTTTCGATTTAGTAACAATTTACGTTCGCTTCGTGATTTGTGATTAAATTGATTTCCAAAAGTATATTCTTCAATATAGGTATTGATAGCAAACAGTTCAGAATTACTAAATTCGCAAAAACTTTCAGCAATTTGAGCCTTTCCTAATCGGATCGATTTTATTTCAGTGCCCGTTAAAACGATGCCCGCAGTATAAGTTTCGAGAATTTCGTAATCAAATTTTGCACGTTTGTTAAGTATGTTGACCCTTTTTATCATAGTTTTGCAAAGATAACTACATTTTGTAAATTTCAAATAGCCAATTTCAGTTTATTTTATATGGAAAACAATCAAATAAATAATCCACTTCATGGTGTTACTTTAAAAACTATTCTGGAACAATTAATAAATTTTTATGGTTTTGAAAAGTTAGGTGAATTGATAAAAATTAAATGTTTTACGGACAAACCAAGTTTAAATTCGAGTTTAACTTTTTTAAGAAAAACAGATTGGGCTCGCAATAAAGTAGAAGATTTATATATTTATACCCTACCAAAATTTAAATAAAAATTTGATTATTTAAAGTAGTAACCGGCTTGCTATAATTGAAAAAATTATAACAAGTATAGTACGTTAACAATCATAAAAACGCACTTTAATTGGTAATAGACTATCAAAATTGTGGTTTGCTGACACAACTGCTACAAACGCTATTTGCAAATAAGTAAAAAAAATTAACTTTAAAAAATAAGAAATGAATTGTAAATTTAAAGTCATACTAACGCTTTAATCCTTATTTTTGCTAACATTTAGATTTAAAAAAAATGCAACATTATATAAGCCAACTTAACGAGGCGCAGCAACAACCAGTTCTTCAAAAAGAAGGTCCAATGATTATTATTGCTGGAGCAGGCTCAGGAAAAACGAGAGTTTTAACAATAAGAATAGCCTATTTGATGAGTTTAGGTATCGATGCTTTTTCAATTTTAGCCCTTACTTTTACCAACAAGGCCGCTCGAGAAATGAAAAAACGTATTTCGGATATAGTGGGTTCTAATGAGGCAAAAAATTTGTGGATGGGAACTTTTCATTCTGTTTTTGCCAGAATTTTGCGTTCCGAAGCCGATAAACTAGGATATCCTAGTAACTTTTCGATCTACGATTCGCAAGATTCGATTCGATTAATTTCGGCAATCATCAAAGAAATGCAATTGGATAGAGAAGTTTATAAGCCAAAGCAAGTTTTTAGCCGAATTTCGTCATACAAAAATTCGCTCGTTACAGTGAAAGCATATTTTAATAATTTAGAATTGCAAGAAGCCGATGCAATGAGCAAAAAGCCACGTTTAGGCGAGATTTATCAAAATTATGTAGACCGCTGTTTTAAATCAGGCGCTATGGATTTTGATGATTTATTACTAAAAACCAACGAGTTACTAAACCTTTTTCCAGATGTTTTGTCAAAATATCAAAATCGATTTCGGTATATTTTAGTCGATGAGTATCAGGACACAAATCATTCGCAATACCTAATTGTGCGAGCTTTGTCAGATAAGTTTCAGAATATTTGTGTAGTCGGAGACGACGCGCAGAGTATTTATGCATTTCGAGGCGCAAACATAAACAATATTTTAAATTTTCAAAAGGATTATGAAAATGTACAAACATATCGTTTGGAACAAAATTATCGTTCAACAAAAAATATTGTTGAAGCAGCAAATTCTATTATCGACAAAAACAAAACTAAATTAGATAAAATAGTTTGGACAGCAAACGATTTTGGACAAAAAATAAAAGTGCATCGCAGCGTTACCGACAGTGAAGAAGGACGATTTGTAGCAGCAACAATTTTTGAAGATAAAATGCGAAATCAGCAAAAAAATGGAGATTTTGCTATTTTATACCGCACCAACGCACAATCACGTGCTATGGAAGACGCGCTGCGAAAAAGAGATATTCCGTATCGAATTTATGGCGGATTGTCATTTTATCAACGAAAAGAAATTAAAGATGTGTTGTGTTATTTACGACTAGTTATTAATCCAAAAGATGAAGAAGCATTAATTCGAGTAATTAATTATCCTGGGCGAGGCATTGGCGATACCACCATCGAAAAGTTAACTGTTGCAGCAAATCACTACAAAAGGTCTATTTTTGAGGTGATGGAGCACATAGATAAAATTGATTTAAAACTTAATTCAGGCACCAAAAATAAATTACAAGATTTTGTATTAATGATTAAAAGTTTTCAGGTAATCGATCAAAATCAAGATGCTTTTTATTTAGCCGATCATGTTACCAAAAAAACAGGTTTGGTTCAAGAATTGAAAAAAGATGGAACGCCAGAAGGAATTGCAAGAATTGAAAATATTGAAGAATTACTTAACGGTATTAAAGATTTTACCGAAGGTCAACTAGAAATTGATGGGGCACGGGGTGCACTTTCAGAATTTTTAGAAGATGTAGCTTTGGCTACCGATTTAGACAAAGACACTGGCGACGATGACCGAGTGGCTTTAATGACCATTCATTTAGCAAAAGGATTAGAATTTCCGACCGTTTTTGTGGTGGGTTTAGAAGAAGATTTGTTTCCGAGTGCCATGAGCTTAAATACCCGTAGCGAGTTGGAAGAGGAGCGAAGACTTTTTTATGTTGCCTTAACAAGAGCCGAGCATCAGGCCTATTTAACCTATTCACAGTCGAGATACCGCTGGGGAAAATTGTGCGATGCTGAGCCATCTCGATTTATTGAAGAGATAAAACCAGCATATTTAGAATACATGAATCCGACCGATAATGGCAGTTATCGATACAAGCCAACTATTGATTTAGATATTTTTGGTGATGTAGATAAATCGAAGTTACGACTAGCAAAACCGATAGCTGGTAACGGTCCTAAACCAAATATAAAAGAGCCAGATTCTAATTTTAAAGTAAGAAAACTTAAGTCATTACAAAATACAAACAGTGAAAATAATTTATTTGATGCAAAGTTAACGCAAGGAAATTTAGTTATGCACGACCGTTTTGGTCAAGGCGAGGTACTAAGTATTGAAGGTGTTGGAGCCGATAAAAAAGCCGAAATTAAATTCAATACTGGTGGTATTAAAAAGTTATTACTTCGATTTGCTAAGTTAGATGTTATTAGTTAATAGTTATAAAATATGCTAACTACCACTTTTTGCGTTACCGATGCGCTCACTTTGGTTTTATTTATAATAAAATTCGCTCACTTTGTTTAGAAAGAATGTAACGACAATACCGATCTGTTGTTGTGAACAACCAAGAATGCGGATAACGACCAAAGTCACAAAATAATTTTTTTATTACAAAATTCCGTCGTTAGTAGTAAAATAATTCTTCATAATAAGTAACAGTGTTAATTATAAATTATTTTTTTGATTTTTTTGTCAAAAAAATGATAGTTTTAGCACCCAATGGTGAAGCAGTAACCAAAACATTCATTTTTTAAATGTTGCATTTTTTTAAAATCTAACAACCTATAACAACAAGTAAAAAATTTTAAATCACAAATGTATGGCTCAATTTTTAAAAATATATAATGACAAACCGAGTGAAGCTTCAATTAAAAAAGTAGTTGATGTTTTAAAAAATGGGGGATTAATTATTTATCCAACCGATACAGTTTATGGATTAGGATGTGATATTAACAATTCGAAAGCTCTCGAAAAAATTGCAAAAATAAAAGGTGTTAAATTAGAAAAAGCTAATTTTTCTTTTGTGTGCTCTGATTTAAGTAATATTTCAAATTATGTAAAACAAATTGACACTGCTACTTTTAAACTTTTAAAACGTGCACTACCAGGACCCTACACTTTTATATTACCTGGTGGCTCAAATCTTCCTAAAGAATTTAAGAAAAAAACTACTGTCGGGATACGTGTTCCTGATAACAATATTGCACTCGAAATTGTTAAAATGCTAGGTAATCCAATTGTATCAAGTTCTATTTATGATGATGACGAAGTTTTGGAATATTCTACCGATCCCGAATTAATATTTGAAAAATGGCAAAATAGTGTTGACTTAGTTATTAATGGAGGATATGGAGATAACTTGGCATCAACTATAATTGACTTGTCGGGGTTTGAACCGATTGTTATCCGTGAAGGCAAAGGAAGTTTAGATATTTTATAATCCTAACAACCTGTTTTTTAGAGCTTTGTTTACAGGCTTTTCCTCTAACCATATTCCAAATAAAGCTCTTTTAAAATCGAACCCTTGTACTTTACCGATAGTTATATTATTACAATTTACAATTATAGAATCGATATCGGGGTTGTATATCAAATCTATATAATCATCAGGTTTCAATTCGTTTTTGAAAAAGGCAACCATTTCATCCATTTTTGACTGTGCAACGCTGCAATTACTGGTACATGTTTTTTTGATACCATTATTAATCGCTTCGATAATTTTTTTATTTGTTACTAAAGACGATGTTAGATGCAATCGAACAGCCATTGGGTCGTGAGAATCTAATATTGCAATAGCATCAGTACTTTTTTCTTTTAAATACAAAGCCTCAACATATAAACTTATAAAAAATTTAGTTCTCACGCCGCTTCCATTTAAAACTAACTTAGTTTTAAAATCGTCTATCTTTAGTTTTAAAACAGTAGGTAGCTGTACATCTTCAACAGTAATTGTTGCTTGTGAAAAACTTTGAAATGTCAATAAAAAAAGAATAATGTAACTTATATTTTTCATAAATTTTTGTTATTTAAATAGTACAGCTATCATCAAATGCGCTTTTACCAATGTGTTTAATTGTAATATTTATTGTTGAGTACTTAATTATAATTATCAAATTCCTATATGTCGTTAAGTATAAAAAATAATTTATATTTCTGAACTATCAATTAATTTTTGATTATAAACCTAATAAGCGTTTTTTTAAGGTTTTGTCTGCACATTTTTCTTCAAGCCAAATACCAAAAAAAGCTCTTTTAAATGCAAATCCAGTTATGATACCAATTTTTTCATCATTAATGTAAACTGTTAAATTTTCATTACTGCTGTTGTATATAAAATCATACACGTCGTTTTCTTTAATTGGTTTATACAAATACGAATTAAATAAATTTAATTGCTCTTGAATGTCAACCATTTTTCCGGTTAAAGATTTTTTAATACCGTCTCTTAAACCATCAACTAACTTTTGACGTGTAATTAACGACGACGTTACATGCAATTTAATTGCCATTGTGCTATTGTCGTTTAAAATACCTATCGCATCAGATGATTTTTCAATCAAATATAATGCTTGCACATATAAACTAATCCACATTTTGTCTCTTATACCGCAACCGTTTAATATTAGTTTGGTTTTTGTATTATCTTCTATAATTTTTAAAGTTGTAGGGATTTTAACACCATCAAGTTCAATAAAATTTTGAGCACTAGCTGATACAAATATAAATATCAATAAAAAATATTTTAAATAACCCATCACACTGATTTTTGAATCAAAAATAGTATACTTAATAATTACTTTACATTAAAATTACATTATTTATTAAAAAATAGGGTAATCCCTTATAAAAATACAATAAATTACTCTAAAACGTATTGGTTTTAAAATATTTTCTTTTTTTATTGTTTTTTCATTTCTTTTTCAATCATTTCATAAAACTGATCTATTTTTGGTAACACTACTATTCTGGTTCTTCTATTAATTGCACGATTTTCTGAAGTAGTATTTTCAACCAAGGGCACAAATTCTCCACGTCCCGCAGCAATTAATTGTTTAGGATTTACACCTAGATCTTTTGTTAAAACTCGTATAATTGCAGTCGAGCGCTTGGTGCTTAAATCCCAATTATCAATTAAAATGGTATTGCTTGTAAAAGGAATATTATCTGTATGCCCTTCGACCATACATTCAAAATCGGGTTTACTATTTACTACTTTAGCAACTTTTGCTAACACTTCTTTAGCACGATCACTTACCAGATAAGAACCGCTTTTAAAAAGTAATTTATCGGCAATTGAAATAAATACAACTCCTTTTTCTACATTAATTTCAATATCAGGATCTGAAATGCCAACCGCACTTTTCAAACTAGTAACAATCGCTAAAGTAACACTATCTTTTCGAGTCAGTGCGTCTTGCATTCTAGTTATTTTTAGGTCTTTTTCTTTTATTGTTTCTAAAGCTTTTTCGATATTTTGCGCTCCTTGTGTTGATAATGTGGTCATATTACCCATATTATTAATCAAATCGCTGTTATTTTTCTTCAAAAAATCTAATTGCGTATTCAGTTCATTTTTTTGAATTACCAAGAGTTCTTTTTCCGTTAAGCACATATTTAATTTAACAGTTGCTGTGTTTAACAAGTCTTGTATTTCTTTATTTTTTAATTCAGACGCCATTAACTTTTTCTTAGATACGCACGATGTTAAACTTAATGAGCTAAGTGCAATAATAAAAATTATTTTCTTCATTTTGATTTTGTTTTATACGTTAAAAATTAGTTACAAAATTAATTATTTTTAAACTATTTCTTAAAATAGTTTATTTAAAGTATTGTTAACGATGCTCAAAAACTTTGCCATTTTTCACAAAAAAATTAAAAATAATGCTTTTTGTTTTATAATACTTTTGTTTTTGTAGTCCTTTTCTTTTTTGTAATGTGATATAAAATAATGTATAAAATGATAAATGTGCTTTTAAAATAGCTATAAAATGGCTTAATTTTCCTTTTAAAATAAATTGAATTCCTGCTACACCATCTAAAATCATTCTAATAATTAAAATAGAAATTAATTTGTTTCGTGGCAAATTTTTAGTCAACATTAGCAACGAATTTCTAAAATTTAAATAGGTTTTTTTAGGATTTGCTTCGTTTAAGGTAGCACCACCAACATGGTACACTACTGATTTTGATGTGTATTTGGTACTATATCCTAAATTAAAACTCCGCCAGCATAAATCAATTTCTTCTTGATGTGCAAAAAATGAAGCGTCAAAACCGTTCAGTTTTCTAAAAACCTCTTTTCGTATAAAAAAACAAGCACCACTGGCCCAAAAAATTTGCTTCTCATCGTCATATTGCCCCACATCTTGTTCTATCGAATCGAATATGCGCCCCCGACAAAACGGATATCCGTACTTATCAATAAATCCACCTGCTGCACCAGCATATTCAAAATAAGATTTTCTTTTGTAATCTAATATTTTCGGTTGAATAATTGCCGTATCTTCATTTTTTTCAAAAAGTAAAAGTGGTGCATCCAACCAATTTTCGGACACTTCAATATCTGAATTTACCAACGCATAATAAGGCTCTTCAACAGCTTGTAACGCCCTATTGTAACCTTCTGCAAAGCCGTAATTAAAATCGTTTTTGATTATCTTAACAGTCGGAAATTGACTTTTTAAAACGGCAATAGATGTATCTGAAGAGGCATTATCCGCAACATAAATTGTAGCAATATTTGAAAATTTCACCACCGATGGCAAAAATTGCTGTAATAATTTTGCTCCATTCCAATTTAAAATGACAACCGCTATTTTTTTCAATTTCTTATTTTTTTATATTGGGTAATTCTTTTAAAAATCGATAGGTTTTTTGTTCAAAATCCATCTCACAATAATAGTGAACCAAGCCGTTGGTCACCATTAAATATTTTGCCTTTAACGTTAAATTATACCTCGATATTTGATCAAAAGTAGCTTGCGATATTTTAATTTCTGGCGCTTTGCACTCTACTAATAAAAAAAGACTTCCATCACTATTAAAAACTACTACATCATATCTTTTATTTAAATCATTAACCTTCAACAATTTTTCTACATTTATAAGCGATTTTGGATACTTTTTATCCAACATTAAAAAATGAACCACATGCTGTCTTACCCATTCTTCGGGCGTAAGAATTATAAATTTTTTACGTATTTCATCAAAAATAGCTATTTTATTTTCACTATTTTTGAACCGAAATTTAAAAGTAGAAAAGTTTAATGCTTTCATATTGCGAAAATACTACTTTTATTATTGTTTTTCAAAATTCAAAAAAAAATGTAAATACTAATGTAAACAATGGATGAAGTAC
>JAYVGC010000093.1:0-22681 GCA_043772535.1 Flavobacterium sp.
GGTCTTCGCTCATTTTTTATACAGCATCTAAATTAAGAATCCAGTGCTTAAGTACTATTGAGACTTAAATGTAATTAAAACCAAGTTGATTTCCCTAGTGTCTACAATATCATCTATGATGTATTTCGCCCCGATACAATTTGGCAACTTGGTTTTGTTTATCAATTATTGCAATTTCAAAGATACGTATTTCTTATTTTTCTAATCAATACAAAGATATGAGCACTGATTGGAGGGAAAAACAACCGCATTTTTTTTGCAGTTTTTTGGACGGACAGCAGGAACGGTATTTGTAAATAAAAAACCAATATTTTGCTGTAAATAAAAATGAAAACCATTAATATCTCGGTACTTAACGGAACAAAACGATGCCTGGTTCACCGATTTGAAAGTTTGAAAATTGTAAATCGGAATTTTGAAATGAATTGGTTTTGATTATATTTGTGCCTTCGTTTACGATGGACGGAATGTACGAAAATGATACCTGAAAGTTATTGAAAATGAGGTAGTTATTGCTAATTACGGCGCCAATACTAAACGAGGTGTACACCCTATTATTAAACGTGGCGTTCGAGGTGTCGCCAAGTAAACCGAAGCTGCAATTTAAAAATGGGCTGAAGTTAAAACCGTACCAATTTTTTGGAATGTATAATTGCGACTGTAAGCTAATACTGACTTTTTTTGTGCCTGAAACTGATGATGTGAAACCGGGAATGCCTTTGTAATCTACCAAATTAAGGCGGTCTTTATTAATTTCATTTCGATTGTGGCCAAGTACTATTGTTGGATTTATAAACTGTCTGAATTTTAAGCGTCCTATCGGGAGTAGGGGTGTGAAGTAGTTAGCTTCTATTTTAAAGGTGGTTTCTTGATTATTTCCGTTGTTAAAAAAACTACCAATTTCAAAGTTTGCGCTAAAGTAGCCAATGCGGTAGTAGTTTCCGTAAGAAAAGCGGCTGCCAAAATAGGCTCGCGCAGTATTGTTTTTGTTTTGAACGCCGCTTGTTACTGAAATTACTTTGCCATAGGGAACGTCTTCAACAAGTCCAAAATTAAAAATATATTTGTCTTGTTTAAATTTTTGGGTTGCAATTCCGATTGTGTTTAAAATTGTGCGTTCAGTGCCATAAAAACCATTTACATCGTACGTTAAGGTAGGCTGTTCGAGGTAGTTTGTGGTTTTAAAGCCGGAAGTGATAAAAAAATTGGTTTGCCGCTTGTTTTCAGTTTGTCCTTTTTGAAGTTGAAAGGAATGACCTAGCCAGAAGGTATAGGTTTTTAGTTTTAAATTTTGAGATTGCGGCACTAAAAAAGGGTCTTGAAATACATCTGTATAATTTCGGTATTCATAGTTTGCTCCTCCCGCCCAGTTGGTAAAAACGGAATAAAATGGGCGTATTACTTGCACTGTTTTTGAAGTATTGTTATTTAAGTCGGTAGCAGAGCTAAAACCTGCGTTTACAAACGAATTTTTGAAGTTAGTTATTAAATACTTAGTGCTGTACGCATTTATGTTGTCCGAAAATCGGCGGGCAAAATTATTTTCGAATTGATGCCCTAAACCCATAAAATTTCGCTCGTTTAAGTTTAAATTTGCTTGTGAATTTGAGAAGGAACCGGTGGGTATAAGGCTCCAACTGTCTAATACTCGTATCAAAACATCAACAGAATCTTTGGTGTTTTTTACTGATTTAGTTGTGATTTCGACTGTGCGTGCAAAGCGTTGTGATCTAATTATACGTTCTGATTCTTTTAACTTTAATGAATCGAGAAGGTCGTATTCTTTAAATAGTAAAAAGTTTTTTACAGTTATATTTCTGGTTTTACGATGTACTCTATTTCCAAATTTTTCGACAAAATGTTGCGGTACTTGTTTTTTATTTTCGATTGAATAGCCAAACGGATCGAGTGTTTCAATATCAATTTTTCGAATAATTTTATTTTCGTTTCGGGGTTTTATGGTAGTGCTTTTTTCGTTACTAGGTTTTTGGTTGGGGTTATAATCACGAAATATTAAATGATGAAAAAACTGCGTAAAACGTCTTTTTTTTGAATAGTTTTCTATTTTATCGTAAATTTTAGGCTCTTTAGGTACATTATTAAAAACACTGTCTTGTGCCAAAATAAATTGGCAGCTAAGTAGCAATGAAAAAAGTAATAGAATTTTTTTCATTTATATTTATATGTAATTACGATTTTTGTTCTTTGTTAAAGTACACAAGGTAGTAATACATCTGTTTTTCTTCGTCCCAGCCTTTTTCAACATATTTTTCGGCACTTTCAGGGTTTATAAAGTCGAGTTTAATTTGAATATTAGTATCTAAATTTATAACGTTTTTAATTGATCGACGTGCGTCTGTAACGGCAGCATTGGCAATAGGGAAACTAGTTACATCTTCAATGCTATATTTTTCTCCCTTGTCTATTTTATAATTTTTAAATTCGGGTATTAAATCGGGGTTGTCTAATACTTCGTTTAAAAAAGCGGATTCTTCAAAATCATCATTTTTAGCAAAATAATTGACCGATCTATTCATAAACATGACTTCTTCTTTTTTGTCTTCGGCAGGAAAAACAACATCTTTTGCAAAATTTTGACAAAATTTCAAGTATTTTTTGGTCATGAAATTTTCGTCTTGTAAAACATCTACCGACAAAAAATGTTCTAGCCAGTACCTCGCGTCATAGCGGTTGCTGTCTACGGTTAAAATTTTGTAGCCCTCTTCTTTTTTATAATTAAAAATAATGCAGCCTTTATCAAGTTTACTCAAGTTAATTCCTTCTAAAAGTATCATTTCTAAATTTGAATTTTTTTCTTCAAATTGCAAAAAATCCGTTTTCATTTCGCTTTTAAAAATTCCAATGGCATCGACTACATTATTATCTATAGAAACATTTGTTAAATAGGTAACGTAAACCTCGCCGTTTTTGATATGTGGGTGATTGGACTGTTCAAATAAATGATTGGTTATTTTTTTTGATACGGCATGAACGGTGCTTGGATTTGTAAATATTTCTGATGCAAATTGATACATATCATTATAATCTAAATCTACGTCATGTGCAAATTGATAGTAGTTTTCTTCTTTATCGCGAAATGGTTTAAAAAAATATTCTTTTAACGGTGGTACAATTTCGTCATTTAAATTAAAAGTTTTATCAGAAAGGTAAATGGCTTCGTTACGGCTTTTGTTTCCTACCCGATGAATAGAAAGTGAGTCGATATGAGTGTTAAAGAGGTTTATCATTTTTTAAGGTTCTATTTTTTAAGTACTTAAATATTATAGAGTGCTGTTGCAAGTAAAAACGTATTTTTATAAATGTTCCATTTTAAATTTCATTATTCTTATCCGACAAATATAAATGCTAGGTTGCAAATAGGCGTTTTTAAAGTTGTAGTGTTTTTTAATTCCAGTTTTCTTCAAAGCCGTAGTCTTCAAAGCTATCGTCACCAAAAGCATCTAAATCGTCTTGGTCTAAATCGTCTTCAAATTCTTCATTATACACGTCACTATTCATATCAGCTTCAAATTCTTTTTCGGGTGCGGCTTCAGGTAACTCGCCATGACTGAACATCAAGTTGGGGTAATTTTGTCCGGTAACCTCTTCTTCAATTGCAGCTAATTCTACCAAAAACGTCCACATATTTATAAAATCATACACGTAAATAATTTTGGTTTGTTGCTTATTTAATAATTCATTTAATACATAATCAGACATAATTCGTTGTTCACCAACTACGTCACCGGTATCAAAAAGCGAAATTTCTTCTTCTTGATTCCAAGTTTCATCGCAGGTATAAAAAGAGGCAACCTCTAGTCCATCAAATCCAAAGGCATTAAAAAGTGCGTTGTGTAAATCTTCTAATGTATCGTTTTCATCAATTGCTACATCTCTAAAAACATCGTCTTCGGCATCCAAAATAGCCCTAAACTTATAAATCATAATCTAAAATTTTTATAAACTTCAAAGGTAAAACTAAATTTTAGATATTAAATTTTAGATTTTAATTTTTTTGCATTTATTTCTGGTTTCGCTATTGTGTAGAACATTGGCAAAAACCGGTACTATGTAAAAATGCCCCAAGTGCACGGTGATATCAGAGCACTTAAAAATATTTTTTGTTTGTATTAAAAGATATAAAAATAGGTATATTGGTGTGAGGGGAAGCTCATAGTCACTGCTTTTTATGATACACTTTTTAAAAATGAAAACGTAATACATTTTCGTTTTGTGCTATTCATTAATACTTATTTGTTAGAGATTAGCTCACTTTACTTTTATTATTATTGGTTTTTGCAGCACGCCGTTTAAAGCTTTTTTTTAAGACATAAAAAACCTTAAAAAAATAACCCGTAATGGCATTGCAAAGAACTAAACCAGCAAGCAACGCTTAAAATCACAATTATTAATAATGATGTTATATATAATAGAATTCAGCTTATGTATATAATTTAGTCGCTACTAATATTGCTTGTGCCTTGCTAATTATGATTTAGCAGCTTTTTTACGAACATATATAGTAAATATGTATTGCGTAATTTATTGATCTATCGAACCTAAAACTCGTTTCATAAATTCATTTAGGGCTTCTTTTTTATCTTTGCCATTTGCAATCATCTTATGCACTTCGAGCGCACCGTACATATTTGAAATTAGCTCACCAATAACATCAAGCTCTTCGTCTTTTAACGATGATAACTCGGTTAACGCATCAAGTACTTCGATGGCTTCAATTAAATAATCTTGGTCATTGTTTTCAATAAATTGCGTTAAATGCTTAATAATTGGTAGTTTCATTTGTAGTTTTATTTATATTATTTCAGTAACCAAGTCTATCAATATTTCGGCTTTGTTGGTTTGTGTTTGATTTACAAGTTTACCATCAACGAAAGTTGCAAAAGTAGGTAAATTGCTTACATCTGCCAATTGGCGTGACGCTACAAATTTTTCGGCATCTACAACCACAAATACAATTGTCTCATTTTCTAGCGCCAATTTTTTAAATTTCGGCTTCATTATTCTGCAATTTCCGCACCAAGTAGCAGCGTATTGTACTACTACTTTTTTATTTTCGGTCACTATATCGACCAAATTATCTTGTTCTAATTCGTGTAACATAAGTTTAAATTTAAAATGGCAATTTTAATAAAAATCTTAAAATTGCCACTGGTTTTTTAATTAGTGTCCAGCCAAATAAGCTGCTGTACTTTTTCTGTCTGCGGTCATAGCCTCTTTTCCGGTTTCCCAATTAGCAGGACAAACTTCCCCTTTTTCTTGTACATGCGTATAGGCATCTACCATACGTAAATACTCGTTAACGTTACGTCCTAATGGCATATCATTAACACTTTCGTGAAAAATTTTGCCCGTTTCGTCAATTAGGTATGTAGCTCTGTAAGTAACATTCGAACCTTCAATTATAACAGAATCTGTTTCTTCGCTATACGATGTTGATTCGATGTCTAAAATACCTAAAATATTAGATAAATTTCTGTTTGTATCTGCAAGAATTGGATAGGTAACACCTTCAATTCCTCCGTTATCTTTTGCAGTATTTAACCATGCAAAATGCACTTCGTTTGTATCGCATGATGCACCAATTACTATGGTATTTCTTTTTTCAAACTCGGGTAAGGCGGCCTGAAAAGCATGCAATTCAGTTGGGCAAACAAAAGTAAAATCTTTTGGATACCAAAACAACAGTACTTTTTTGTTGTTATTAACTGCTTCTTCAAAAATATTAATTTTCATGTTGTCTCCCATTTCTGACATAGCATCAATTGCTATACTTGGGAATTTTTTTCCTACTAATGACATATTTATTTTTTTTAGTTATTTATTTTAATGCAAATTTATATATAAAATTGTAGTTTTAGAATAGTTTTCAATTATGTTTTATTATTTATATATAGTTTTTAATTATCGATACCTAATTTATCCTCAATGTTGTAGTATTACGTTTATTTTTACCGGTGCTACTTATTTATTTTATGGTTCATTTTTGTTATATATTCACATAGTTTTATATATTTGTTTCGAAAAATTTTGATGATCATAATTTAAAAATTCAAATAAAATAAACCCAAACGCATGATTTTTTCCAATTTATTCAGAAGAAAACCTACCTCAATAATTGTTCAACAAGGCGGTGATGGTGAACATTCAGGATTAAATAAAGTGCTAACAGTTAAAGATTTAACTTTTTTTGGTATTGCCGCAATTATTGGTGGTGGTACGTTTAGCGCCATTGGAAATGCCTGCTTTTCGGGCGGTCCCGCAGTAGTTCTTTTATATATAATGTGCGCAATAGCTTGCGGTTTTACTGCCATGTGCTATGCCGAATTTGCATCAAGAGTGCCTGTTTCTGGTAGTGCTTACACGTATGCTTATGTGTCGTTTGGCGAAATTTTTGCCTGGATTATTGGTTGGGCTTTAATAATGGAATATTCAATTGGTAATATTTATATTGCTTTCTCATGGAGCGGCTATTTTACTAATTTACTTGAAAATTTTGGTTTGCATTTACCTGAATGGTTAACCATAAATTACAAATCGGCGCAAGATGCGTTTATAGCAAATAGAGGTTCTGAAGGTTTAGCAGCTTGGAATGGTGCGCCTATTGTTAATGGACTTAAAATTATTTTTGACTTACCCGCAGTTTTAATTAATATTTTAATTACCTACTTAGTTTATCGAGGCACTAAAGAGTCTAAAAATTTTAGTAATGTAATGGTTTATATTAAGTTGGTAATTATATTTTTGGTCATTGTTGTAGGGGCTTATTATGTTGATATTGATAATTGGACGCCTTTTATGCCCAACGGTTTTAGTGGTGTTATGGGTGGTGTATCAGCCGTATTTTTTGCCTATATTGGGTTTGATGCAGTATCTACACTAGCAGAAGAAAGTAAAAACCCCCAGCGCGATTTGCCAAAAGGAATGATCTATTCATTAGTTATTTGTACCGTTGTGTTTATAGTATTGGCGTTGGTCATTACAGGTATGGTATCGTATCAATTGTTGGGCGTTAGTGATCCTTTGGCCGAAATTTTTGCCCTAAAAGGAGTAAAATGGATGTTGTTTATTGTTTCGATAGCTGCAGTAGTTGCTATGACAAGTGTTTTACTAGTTTTTCAAATGGGGCAGCCACGTATTTGGATGACAATGAGCCGCGATGGTCTGATGCCAAAAAAGTTCTCAGAAATACATCCCAAGTATAAAACACCTAGTTTTGCAACCATCATAACTGGCTTGGTAGTGGGGATTCCGATATTTTTTACCGATGAGAATTTTGTTTTAGATTTTACAAGTATAGGAACTTTATTTGCATTTGTGCTTGTTTGCGGTGGTGTATTAATGCTCTCGCCTCAAAGTGAAACTGAATTGTTAGAACGAGCAACAAAAGGTAAATTCAGAATTCCGTACATAAATTCAAAATTTATTTTCCCTTCATTTATAGTATTTATAACCATCTTAATTGTTCGATTTATTCCCTCTTTTTTTCAAAATATTTTTGATTTTTCAAACGGAAAAATGGCTACAAATTTACCAATGTTGGTATTTTTGGTTGTATGTGTTGTCATGTCGGCGCTTGCAGTTTTAAAAAATTTGTCGTTAATTCCGCTTTTAGGTTTAGTATCATGTTGTTATCTTTTAACTGGCATGGCGGTTTCCAACTGGATGTGGTTCGGAATTTGGCTTGTTTTAGGATTGGTGTTTTATTTTATGTATGGTTATAAAAACAGCAAATTGCATACTGTTGCAAAGTAAATTTTATGTTGATACGAAGTACGAAATATTTTTTTATAATAGGTTATATTTGACAACTACGACTTTTAATAATTAACAATTTAGCCACTGTTTAAAGCACGTATTTAAAATGCTTACCCGATGGATGCATATCTTTATAATTTGCTATGTTACTTAACTTTGCCTATTGGTTATAGCGAACAGTATTGTTACATACAGGTTGTGCAATTGTTCGGTAAATTTTGGTGGATTTACACAATTGTTTTAACCTGATTTATGTAATTTATAATTTTTATTACGCAAACTTTTTGGTTTATATATAAGTAACTTTGATAAAAACATTGTAAACCATAAATTATGAAAATCGAAAAGCAATTAGGTATTTACCTAGATCACGCATCGGCAACGCTTATTGATGTAGCATCGTTAAATAAAAATAGTGAAACAATTACATCTGGATTTACTCATTTTGAAAAAGAAAAAATGTTGTTAAAAACAGAAAGCGGTATGCATAATAAAGAGCAACAGGAATTGGGCACTTTTTTTAAAAAAATTGCGAGCAAAATTCTAAGTTATAATACGGTTTTACTATTTGGCCCCACAGATGCGAAAGCGGAATTGTTTAACTATTTGCGGTCTGAACACAAGTATGATGAAATAAAAATTGAGCAGCGCAGTACCGATAAAATAGATAGTGAAGCAAAAAAAGTATTTGTAAAGCACTATTTTGATACTGTACTATAATTTTTTTTAAATAATGACAGTATATTTAGTTTTGCAGGAGGTGCAATCCTTCCTTATATGCCCATTTTTATTGAAGCTGTTTTTTTTATTTAATTAATCTGAAAATATTTTTGCCAAGGCTAACAAAATTTAGTAAATGTAGTGGCTAAAAATATTTGGTATTTTTGGTTTTATAGACATCTGCTTTTTAATTTAACTATTTATAATGTTATATTTTTTTTGCACGGCACGGTTTAAATATTTAGTTTTACATCATAGTACTTTATGATTTTTTAAAGAAGTAATGTGCTGCCTAGATAGTAGTAAAAATCCCTTTCCTTTTTTCTAGGAAAAGATTGAAACGTATAGCGGGATTATTAGCTTCAAATAAAAAAGCAACTCATAAATTGGTGAGTAAGTATAGAAAATGGTAATAAAAAATTTTTTTATCGGTATTTTAATTTTCTTGAAAATTGCTTTTGGTAATGCGCAAGAGGTTTTAAGAACACCAAGTTCTTTGGTATTTTCAGGATATATTGAAACTTATTTTAGTTATGATTTTGCAAATCCGGGTAATCATGTGCGACCTGAATTTGTGTACAGTCATAACAAACATAATGAATTGAACTTAAATTTAGGCGTAGCAAAGGTGTTTTACGAACATAAAAATGTGCATGCAAATTTGGCTATCATGGCAGGTACGTATCCAGAATATAATATGGCGAATGAACAAAATTTGTTAAAAAATGTTTTTGAGGCTAATGTTGGTGTAAAAATTTCTGCAAAACATAATTTATGGGTTGATGCCGGAATTATGCCATCGCACATAGGTTTTGAAAGTGCTATTGGTAAAGATTGTGCCAATGTGACCCGCAGCATTTTGGCTGATAATTCGCCCTATTATGAAGCGGGTGTAAAGATTGGGTACACCACGTTATCTAAAAGATGGTACATGGCGGCACTATATTTAAACGGGTGGCAACGTATAAAAAAAATAGAAGGTAATCAAACGCCCGCTTTTGGCACACACGTTACCTATAGACCAAGTGTAAAAACAACTTTAAATTGGAGTACTTACTTTGGAAATGAACAACCTGACAGTGATAGAAAATACCGATTTTTTAATAATTTATTTGGGCAATTTGTTTTATCAGATCAGTTAAACGTAACAGTTGGTTTGGATGTCGGTTTTCAACAAGCAACATATAAAAGTCAAAAGTACGATACTTGGTTTTCGCCAATACTAATTTTGCAATATAAACCAACGACTACAGTACAGTTAGCAGCACGCGGTGAATATTATGAGGATGAAAAAGGAGTTATTATTGGGTTTACAAATCCTAATGGTTTTAAAACATACGGATTTTCTACTAATTTTGATTATTTAGTAGCAAATAATGTAATGTTTCGGATTGAAGCACGGGAGTTATTTAGCAACAACAACGTGTTTATAACAAATGGTGCGGCGGCAAATATTAATACTTTTATAACTACTTCGTTAGCAGTTTCGTTTTAGATTATTGATTTGATAGCATAAATTAATAGGTTTGCAAAACACAAATACTCGGTGTGGCATAATATTTTAATTATACAATATTGACACTATTTTTGATATTTACTTTTGTTTTATTGTACTTTTAATTCAAACAAACTTACTTCGGCCTCATGATAATGCGCTGGTAAATTGATATACTCTTTGATGGCAAACATACCCAAAAAGGTAAACCCACATTTTGTATAGTGCGAAATCAAACCTTTGTTTTGTCCAACAGTATCCATTCTTAAAAATAACTTTTGTTTTTCAATAGCTAGTTTTGTTGAAAAGTTTACTATTTTTTGCACCATGTTTTGTCCTTTAAAATCAGGGTTGGTAGCTATTTTATGAATATAAATTGCATCATTTTTATCTTTGTTTCCCCAAATAAATTGGTCTCCAAAAGTATACGTCCATACGCAAGCAATTTTATTTTCGATTACAATTTTAAATTGTCTTTTTTCGCTAATGGCATCAATTATGTCTTGTTTATTAAAAATAGGCCAAACAACAGTATTTTTAGTTTTTTGATAGGCAATGGCATGATCAAATAAATTAAAGATAATTTCAAGGTCAGCAAAAACGCAATTTTTTATTTCCATTACTACTAATTTTTTTCAAAGTTTTTTTAGCAAATTATCAATCAAATCGAAAAACTACAATATTACTTTAAAATATGGAGTGCTACCATACAGTTGCGCATCATATTGTAGGTGCGTTGAATGTCGTTATCAAGGCCAATCGAAAATCGAATTAAACCATCTGTTAAGCCCATTTCTGCTTGTTCTGCAGGCGAAATTTCACTTGAAGTTGATGTTCCAGGTGCGCTAAAAAGTGTTTTGTAAAATCCTAAACTTACTGCCAAATAACCCAAATTATGTTCTTGCATTAATTCCATTAAAGCATTGGCTTTATCCAAACTACCCACATCAAGAGTCATCATTCCACCATAACCGTACTCATGATTAATCATTTTTGAATAAATTTCGTGACTTGGGTGACTTTTTAAACCCGGATAAACAGTTTTAATGCCATCGTTTTCAAATTTTTGTGCTAAAAACAAAGCATTATGACTGTGTTGTTTAATTCGTATGTGCAGCGTTCTAAGGTTTTTCATTACACTTGCACTTCGCAAACTGTCCATTGTTGGGCCTAAAAGCATGCTTGCACCAGAATTCACATTTTTTAAACTATCGATAAATTCTTGGCTTGCACAGGTAACGCCGCCCACAGTATCACTGCTTCCGTTAATGTATTTTGTTAAGCTATGAATTACAATGTCGGCACCTAACTTTGCTGGTGTAACTGATAAGGGCGAAAACGTGTTATCAACAACTAATTTCAAGTTATATTTTTTTGCAATTTTAGATAAACTTTCAATATCTGCAACTTCTAGTAAAGGGTTGCTTACTGTTTCGCAGTATAAAACTTTTGTTTTTTTAGTAATTGCAGCTTCAACTAGTGCTAGTTTTGTGATGTCTACAAATGATGTTTTTATGCCAAATCGTGGTGTAAAATTCTTTAAAAAAGCATACGTTCCGCCATAAATGGTGCGACTAGATACAATGTGGTCGCCTTGACCACATAACTGCAATATTGTTGGTGTAATAGCGCCCATGCCCGATGCGGCTACGTTAGCCGTTGCTGTACCTTCCATTGCTGCTAAAGCTTGGTCTAAATATAAGTTACTTGGCGATGAGTGTCGTGAATAGAGGTAGCACCCTTCAGCATTGCCTTCAAAGGTATCGAACATTGTTTTGGCCGATAAAAAGGTGTAGGTTGAACTATCAGAAATTGAAGGATTTACTCCTCCAAATTCTCCAAAATATTGTAAATCTTGTATGTTATTAGCAGGGTCGAAATTTTTCATTAGCGTCGTTTTATGCAATTAATAATTATTTTTTAATTATTTTATTTATCAAAATTCAATTATTTTAGTACTATAATCAATATATAATAATTATTTTGGTTTTTAAATCTATTTTATTGTTATTTTTTAGATAATAAAATTATATTTGATATAAATTAAACTGTAATTTAGATAATTAAAAACTTATGATTTTAGATAAAATTGACAGAAAGCTGCTTGAAATGCTTCAAGTTGATACCAAAAAAACGACAAAAGAGCTTTCGTTAAAATTAAATTTGTCGGTTACGGCAGTTTATGAAAGGATTAAAAAATTAGAGCGGGAAGGCATTATCGAAAAATATATCGTTGTTTTGAACAAAGCAAAAATAGATAAAAATTTTGTAGTTTTTTGCCATATTAAATTAGTGCAGCATTCTAAAGATTTTATTACTCAGTTTGAAAAACAAGTGGTGCAGCTAGATGAAGTTTTAGAATGTTTTCATGTGAGTGGTGATTATGACTATATTTTAAAAATTTGCTTAAAAGACATGGATGAATACAGGGCTTTTTTGGTTACAAAACTTACTACTTTACAGCATATTGGCAGCACGCATAGTATATTTATGATAGGCGAAGTAAAAAATTCGACTGTTTTTGTAGTTTAAAATAGGGATGAATTTTTGCAACATGCTTGCATTAGGGACGGTAGTGGAACTCTTTTTTTGCCCTTTAACAGTAAGTGCGTAGGCAAAAAAAAGTGGGAACGGACTGCCCGACGCACTTTGTTTTTTTGACAAAAAAAAACGAAGTGGGGAATGCTCAAAATATGAATATAATTGGAGTGGGCTTTTTTATGCGCTTTGGGCTAGTTTGGTGATACCATTGTAAAAGGAGCGTTGTACTTTATTTTTATTGAAACTGAAATTGAATTTTGTCGTTGAAATTGAATTCCTTACTTTTGCAATTCAAAATTTAAACTTCAGTTATGAGTCAATTTGATGTTACTATTATAGGTTCGGGTCCGGGAGGCTATGTTGCTGCCATTCGTTGTGCGCAATTGGGTATGAAAACTGCGATAATCGAAAAATATTCGACCCTTGGCGGAACGTGTTTAAATGTGGGATGTATTCCGTCGAAAGCACTTTTGGCATCATCGCATCATTATGATGAATTGAAGCATTTTGCCGATCACGGTATTGAAGTATTGGGTGAAGTGAAAGTAAATCTTGAAAAAATGATTGCTCGAAAACAAGCCGTTGTCGACCAAACGTCGGGCGGAGTGCGTTTTTTGATGGATAAAAATAATATTACAGTTTTTAATGGATTAGGTTCGTTTGAGGATGCCACTCATATTAAAGTAACGAAAGACGACGGTACTTTTGAGGTGATTGAATCGAAAAACATTATAATTGCAACGGGTTCAAAACCAGCAAATTTACCTTTTATTACATTAGATAAGGAGCGAATTATAACATCAACCGAGGCATTAAAACTGCCCGAGGTACCGAAGCATTTGGTAATTATTGGTGGTGGTGTAATAGGTATTGAGCTTGGTCAAGTATATTTGAGATTAGGAGCGCAGGTTTCGGTTGTAGAATATTTAGACAGAATTATTCCGGGAATGGATGCAAGTTTATCGAAAGAATTAACAAAAGTATTGAAAAAGCAAGGCATGAAATTTTATGTTTCGCATAAAGTGAAATCGGTGGTTCGTGCAGGAAATACTGTGCAAGTTCAAGCAGAAACACCTAAAGGCGAAACGCTTACTTTAGATGGTGATTATGCGCTTGTATCGGTAGGTAGAAAGCCATTTACTGCGGGTTTACAAGCTGAGAAAGCAGGTGTAAAAATTACAGACAAAGGCATGGTTGACGTAAACGACCATTTGCAAACAAATATTTCAACTATTTTTGCTATTGGAGATGTAGTTCGCGGTGCAATGCTGGCACATAAAGCTGAAGAAGAAGGCGTAATGGTTGCCGAAATTTTAGCCGGACAACAACCACATATCGATTATAATTTAATTCCAGGTGTGGTATATACATGGCCAGAGGTTGCTGCCGTTGGAAAAACAGAAGAGCAATTGAAGGAAGCGGGCATCGAATTTAAGTCGGGTAGTTTTCCTTTTAAAGCATTAGGCAGGGCTCGTGCCGGAGGTGATACCGATGGATTTGTAAAAATTTTAGCCGATGCAAAAACCGATGAAGTTTTAGGCGTTCATATGATTGGAGCGCGCTGTGCTGATTTGATTGCGGAAGCAGTTACCGCAATGGAATTTAGAGCCTCCGCCGAGGATATTTCAAGAATGAGTCATGCACATCCAACATTTGCCGAAGCGATAAAAGAAGCAGCATTAGCGGCAACGGGTAATCGCGCGCTACATGTATAAGTAGTAATTTTAAAAACACATTAATATTTTAAGTAATTAAGGTTCAATAAGTTGTATAACTTTATGAGCCTTAATTTTTTATTATTTGTACATCCTTTATTTAATAAATGATTAAAATATCCAGAGCACTGTTGTTTTACGGTAAAAAAATTATATGTAAAATGAAATTATTGAATTATTTTTTTTATATATTTGATTTGGTTAATTAAATGCAAACTAAAATGAAATTATGTAACTGTTTTGTATTCTTATTTTTACTTTTGTCAGCTTGTACTGATAAAAAAGAAACGCCAAAAGTAAAGTATGATGCTGTAAAAGCTGAAATAAAAAATAGTAATATACAATTAAATAACGAGATTGAAATTTCTGATTTACCAATTCATATAGAAGGAACGCGCTATATTTTGCATCCAATTGGAACGATTAGGGCAGGGCTTGATGATAAAAAATATGGCGGAAACAGCTATGTTTTATCGAATTATAATCGGTACGAATTAACAGGAAATTTTACTAATTTGAAATTCCAACATCAAGATTCTACCTCGTTACATGCCCTTACAGATAAAAATATTATTATTCAAAATGTTACCTATTTAGAGGTAGTTGCTAAAAATATAAAAAAACATTTTTTAGTATACACTTTAGAAGACTTAGACAGCAATAAAGATGGTCAGTTAGACGATAACGATATTAAAGACCTATATATTAGTGATGTAAATGGTACAAATTTTATTAAATTATCTACTGATTTGCAGGAGGTTATTGACTGGAAGCTACTTGAGACAAAAAACCGCCTTTATTTTAGATCGGTTGAAGATATAAATAAAAACGGTGCTTTTGATAAAGATGATAAAGTACATTATCATTATGTTGATTTATCGAATAAAAGTTTACTAGTAGAAGAATATAATCCGATAAAGTAACTATTCAAAACTTTGTAACGTAACTAAATTAGCATAAGTGCCATTTAGGGCAAGCAACTCGGGGTGTGTTCCTTGTTCTACTATCTCGCCTTTTTTCATTACTATAATGTTATCTGCTTTTTGAATAGTCGATAACCGGTGCGCAATTACAATTGAAGTTCGGTTTTGCATCATATTCTCTAATGCAATTTGAACCATTTTTTCACTTTCGGTATCCAATGCCGAGGTAGCTTCATCTAAAATCATTAACGGCGGATTTTTCAATACGGCTCGTGCAATTGATAATCTTTGTTTTTGTCCTCCCGACAATTTTCCACCTGCATCGCCAATGTTTGTATAAATTCCATTGGGTAAGTCTTTAACAAATTCATAAGCGTTGGCAATTTTTAAAGCACCAATAATTTCTTCATCGGTGGCATTTTCTTTTCCCAATAAAATATTATTTTTTATGGTATCGTTAAATAAAATAGAGTCTTGCGTTACTAGACCCATCAAATCGCGAAGCGACTCCAATTTGATTTCTTTGACATCAATTCCGTCAATTTTTATGCTGCCTTCTTGTACGTCATAAAAACGTGTAAGTAAATTAGCAATAGTACTTTTTCCGCTTCCTGATTGCCCTACCAAGGCTACTGTTTTTCCTTTCGGAACCTCAATCGAAAAGTTTTTTAATACGTTTTCTTCTTCATATCTAAAACTAATATTTCGAATTTCAATTTTATCGATAAAGGTTTTTTTATCGATTGCATTTGGAAGATCTTGTATCGTATTTTCAACTTCTAGTACCTCAAAAACTCGTTCTGCGGCCGCTAAGCCCGATTTTACAGAATAAGTTGCCTTTGAAATTGATTTTGCAGGCGTTAAAATGTTATAAGCCAACAACATAAAAACAATAAAAACTTCGCCATCTAACGATTTTTCTATCAAAACTAAATTTCCTCCATACCAAAGCAACACCGCAATAGTTACAATACCCATAAACTCGCTCATTGGCGAAGCAAGGTTGTTTTTGTTGCCTATACTGTTACTCAATTTTAATAATCTCGTAACCGAATTATTAAACCGCTCTTTAAAATTATTTTCAGCGTTATAGCTTTTCACAACTTTTAAACCTGTTAAACTTTCGTCAACAATTGATATCATAAAACCGCTTTCGTATTGAGCCGCCGTTGATTTTGATTTTAAACTTTTACCAATTCTCGAAATTATAAATCCTGAAATTGGAATAAACACAAAAACGAACAGCGTAAGTTTTAAACTTATATTAAACATGGTAATAATAGCAAAAACTATGGTTAACGGCTCTTTTATAATGAGTTCGAGTATCGAAAAAAATGAATTTTGAACTTCACCTACATCACCTAGCATGCGTGCCATGACGTCGCCTTTGCGCTTTTCTGAATAATAAGATACGGGTAATTCGATAATTTTATTAAACATCCGTACCCTCAAATCTTTTAAAACACCGTTTTTAAGGTGCATTAAATGAAAAGAAGCTAAATAATTGAATAAATTTTTAAATAAAAAAGTAACAATTACTAATGAAACCGCCAGTAAAAGTGCATATTCCGCACCATTTTTTTGGCTTAGTGTATTCATTTTAAAAAACAACATTTGCTTTCCATAGTCAATTATACCACCAATGCCGCCATACACTGGTTCTGTTGCAATAATTGTATTTTTTTTAAATAATACTTGTAGCATAGGCAGCAATGTTAACATCGATATAGTGCTAAACAGCGCATACAAAACATTATAAATAACGTTGTAAACTACATGTTTTTTGTACGGTTTGGTAAACGGAATTATTTTTAAAAGATTTTTATCCATCAGTTTAACTGCATTGCAGCGATAATATTTTTAATTTTTTCGTCTACTATTTTTTCAACTTCTACGGCATTTTCTACTTTATCTAAAACAGCGTTTACGCTAAAGTAAAATTTAATTTTAGGCTCTGTGCCGCTTGGTCTTGCGCATATTTTGCTTCCGTCTTCTAAATAGTAAATCAATACATTTGATTTCGGAATAGTTAAAATTTCAATTTCATTTGTAATCATATTTTTGGCAGTCGAATTGGCATAGTCTTCAATACAAACCACTCGTTGGTGGTTGATTTCTAAAACCGGATTTTCTCTTAAATCGACCATCATCTGATTAATTTCTGCCAAGCCATCAATACCTTTTTTAGTCAATGATATTAAATGTTCTTTGTAAAATCCGTAGTCAACATATAAATTTTGAAGTTCTTTGTAAATAGAACTTCCTGTTGCTTTTGCTTGCGCTGCAATTTCACATATTAATAGCGATGCACCCACAGCATCTTTATCACGAACGGCGTCGCCTACCATAAATCCAAAACTCTCTTCGCCGCCACCAATAAATTTTTGATTCGGAAAATCTTTAATCATTTTAGCAATCCATTTAAAACCCGTAAGACCTACTTTACATTCTATACCATAGGCCGACGCTAATTCTAACATCATGGGGGTTGAAACAATGGTGGAACCTATAAAATTAGTCGGTTCTATTTTTTCGGCACGTTTACGTTGCTCTAATAAAAAAGCCGTCATCACAATCATCGTTTGATTTCCGTTAAGCAAAATCATTTTTCCATCGTTGTTTCGTACGGCAACACCCAAGCGGTCCGAATCCGGATCTGTACCTATAACAATATCGGCCTGAACAATTTCGGCCAAGGCCATTGCCATTTTTAATGCTTCTGGTTCTTCGGGATTTGGCGAGGTAACAGTAGGAAAATTTCCGTTGGGTACTTCCTGCTCTTTAACTATATTTAAATTACTGTAGCCTGCCTTACCCAAAACTTTAGGAATCGATTTTATAGACGTGCCATGCAAAGAAGTGTACACAATATTTAAATTTGCTTTTGCTTTTTGTGGTGTATTAAAACTTGCATTTGCTAATGTCGATGCTATAAAGGCTGCATCTACTTCATTATCAATATATTCAATTAAATTTTCGTTCGCCTCAAATTTAATTTCACTGTATTTTAAAGATTCAATTAGGTTAATTATTTCGCCATCTTGTGGGGGTACCAATTGTCCGCCATCTTGCCAGTATACTTTGTAACCGTTATATTCGGGCGGGTTGTGCGATGCCGTTAATACAATCCCCGCATGACAATTTAAATGTTTTACCGTAAATGATAATTCGGGCGTAGTACGCATATCCGAAAATAAATATACCTGAATGCCGTTTGCCGAAAACACATCAGCAACCACTTTTGCCAATGTGTCGCTGTTGTGACGACAATCATAAGCAATGGCAACTTTTAAGACCTCGTTGGGAAACGATTTTTTTAAATAATCCGACAATCCTTGTGTGTTTTTTCCTAATGTATATTTATTAATTCTATTGGTGCCAGCGCCCATAATACCTCGCATTCCGCCCGTGCCAAACTCTAAATTTTTATAAAAACTATCTTCTAATTCTTTCCCCGACGAGGTCATCATTACTTTTACATCATTGTGCGTTTGTTCATCAAAAACCGGCGACAGCCATTCATTTACTTTATCTAAAATTTCGGGGGCGATATACATAATTTATATTTATATTTTTATTTGAAGCTATTTCCTGCTTTCCGTTACAATCTTGCCCAAAAAAGGTCAAGGATTTTCACTACAATCAGGGCTAGGGCATTCGTGTTATTTATTACTTTTACAATATAGTTTCATATTTATTCATTTTAAATCGGTACCGCTTTATATGCAGCATACAATAAAAATACAGAACATTGCATCTTACAAAAAATAGGTGCCTAATTTTATAAATTATGTGGTACCATTTTTATGCAATTTTTTTTATAATATCTAGCACTACAACACAATTATTGTGTTTGCAACGAAGGTGTAAGGCTACTTATTTTATATCGGGCTTCATTATTTTTTGTCCGCAAAATAATTTCGCCTAAAAAACCAGCCAAAAATAATTGTGTACCTATAATCATAGTGGTCAATGCAATATAAAATAGTGGGTTATTTGTTACTAAAATGGTATCGAAGCCCGAATATAATTTTATCAATTTTACAGTAATAATAAACATTGTCGATATAAATCCAATTATAAACATAATCAGCCCAAAAGCTCCAAATAAATGCATTGGGCGTTTTCCGTATCGAGACAAAAACCAAATAGTTATTAAATCTAAAAAACCATTCACAAAACGATTAATCCCAAATTTCGATGTACCATATTTACGGGCTTGATGCACAACTATTTTTTCTCCTATTTTATGAAAACCAGCGTTTTTAGCCAAAACAGGAATGTAACGGTGCATTTCGCCCGAAACTTCAATATTTTTTATAACCACATTTTTATAGGCTTTTAATCCACAATTAAAATCGTTTAAAGTAACACCCGATGTTTTTCGAGCTGCCCAGTTAAATAGTTTTGAAGGCAAATTTTTAAATAAAACAGAATCGTAGCGCTTTTTTTTCCAACCCGAAACTAAGTCAAAATTTTGTTCTACAATCATTTTGTACAATCCCGGAATTTCATCGGGACTGTCTTGTAAATCAGCATCCATAGTAACAATCACATCACCATTAGCACGTGCAAAACCAGCGTGCAATGCCTGCGATTTACCAAAATTGGTTAAAAAACGAATTCCTTTTGTATTGAAATTGTCATTGGATAATTGCTGTATAATTTGCCATGACTCATCGGTGCTGCCGTCGTCAATAAATAAAATTTCATACGAAAATTTATGCTCTGTCATTACCTTCACAATCCATGAGTGTAATTCAGATAGCGATTCTTGCTCGTTTAGTAACGGAATTATAATAGATAAATTCACTAGTTATTTGATATAGTTTTTGTTTTAAAAATGGCAGCAAGTAGCACGCCAAATACCGAACTTACTAAAATACTGGTCAATCCACCTTTTATTAAATTTCCAATCGAAAATTGGTCATTCTCTTTTAGCCCTTTTAACGCTTCGTTTATAGATGTTGCTGGAGCACCAAATTTATTCATCATCGTAACCATCATTTTCATGGTTAAGTCTTTTATTGTTTCTTTTGCCGCTGGATCAACATAATTAAAAAGTATAATATTAAAAAAAACAGAAATTGAAATGCCAATTACAGCACATATAACGTAGGTTGTAAAAGCATCTTTAAACACAAATTGACCTTGTATTTCTTTTTTGGTTTTGGACATAAGCACAATCCCCAAAATTAAATAAATTAAAATACTTACTATTCCAATCCACCAAGACACAAATAATTTTAAATCGATAACATAAATTAATGTTGTAGTTAAAATGGATATTACGCCAGTTGCGATTCCAAAATTGATGCCATTTTTCTGTATTATTGCATTCATTTTTTTGCAGTTTAAAGTTTAGTGTACAAATATAACAATTCTTAAATTATTTATTGAATATTTATTTTTATCAATTTTTAAATTTGTGCAAATAATATTTTAATATTCAAATAATAAGTTTACTTTTGCACTGAATTAAAATAATAATTTAAAAGTTTTAGTTAGTTGATACCTTTTGAAAAAAAAGCATCAAGGCGAACTGATTCACAAACCAATAAAGATTTACAAAAATGAAACAAGGAATTCACCCAGAAAATTACCGATTAGTTGCTTTTAAGGACATGTCAAATGAAGACGTTTTTATTACAAAATCAACAGTAGATACCAAAGAAACAATCACTTACGAAGGAGTTGAATATCCAGTTTTTAAAATGGAAATTTCGCGCACATCGCATCCATTTTACACAGGTAAATCGAAACTTATCGATACTGCAGGACGTATTGACAAGTTCAAAACCAAATACGCCAAACACGCTAAATAATATTTATTGTGTTCAAATTTATAAAAAACCATTCGCGAAAGTGAGTGGTTTTTTGTTTTATAAAATTAACTTTGTATTTTTGATACTCATAAATGCATATGTTGTGACTTGTGCTAAATAAAATATAAAATGAATTACATTCTTTTTGACGGACCAGCCCGAAACGCTCTTTTACCATTTACATTTACTAGACCAGTAGCCGACCTACGCATTGGAATTTTAACTATTCGTGAAAAATGGGAGCATTATCTGGCATCAACCACAACCACATTAACCGAAGAATACCTGTCAGAAAAGTATCCAATGGTGGAATTACAAAATAATGTAATGATTTGTGCATCGTACTGCCCAAACAGAGTACTAGTTAATTTAATTCAAAATTTACAACCCAATCAGGCAGTTTTTCAAAATGACGACGTAATTGCTTTTTACACCCAAGAATCGCAAGAAGAAGTAGATTTTGATGCGTATGAAATTATATATTTTGAAGATCATGTTGTAACAGTAAAAAATACGTGGGATATTTTTTCAAATAACGACAAAGCACTTCGAGAAGATTTTACATTAATCACCAACGAACGAACGTCGCAACCTATTCCTGCAACGGCGCAGGTAATTGCACCCGAAAATATATTTATTGAAAAAGGAGCACTTTTAAATTTTGTAACTCTAAATGCAAGTACAGGACCAATTTATATTGGAAAAAATGCCGAAATTATGGAAAACGCCGCCATACGTGGTCCATTTGCGCTATGCGAATCAGGACGAGTAAAGATGGCTGCAAAAATTTACGGAGCAACTACTGTTGGGCCTTTTTCGGTGGTTGGTGGCGAAGTAAGCAATTCTGTTTTATTTGGGTATTCTAATAAAGGGCATGACGGATTTTTAGGTAATTCGGTTTTGGGAGAATGGTGTAACATTGGTGCAGATAGCAATAATTCGAACTTAAAAAATAATTATGACCAAGTAAAATTGTGGAGTTACGAAACCGAAAATTTTGCTAAAACAGGCTTGCAATTTTGCGGATTAATGATGGCCGATCATAGTAAATGTGCTATAAACACGATGTTTAACACAGGAACTGTAGTTGGTGTAAGTTGTAATATTTTTGCATCTGGGTTTCCAAAAAATTTTATTCCTAGTTTTTCATGGGGCGGAAATTTGGGTTTTATTCCGTATCTGCCAAAAAAAGCTTTTGAAACTGCCAGATTGGTTTATGCGAGACGAAATAAGATTTTTGATGAAGTGGAAGAGCGTATTTTAGAATATGTTTTTAATGAAGAAAAAAAGTGGCATAGAGAGTAAATAATAGTACAATTGGTGGATAATTTAGTAAATAGATACAATTAGGACTATACTTTGCGTTTACTGCGATTGACTATTGTTGTTAAAGCTATAATTCTAGCATTATCCAATCAATAGTTGATTTGAAAAAAGGGAATGTGGTGCCGAAACTAAATTTATATCAAATTTCAAAGAAGGTTCAATTCTCGAGCTTGCATTATGAATTCTAAAAGAAATTTGCCAACCTTCATTTAGAGTCACTAACAGTGTAGTTTTTGAATTTTCTTGATAAATAACCTCAATTAATCTGGTCGGTAACTTCAATTTTTGAATTTTGGCTTTCGGTTTTATATTTTCAAAAGGCAAATTCAAAGTACCATGTAAATTATATGCCTGAATCTC
>JAYVGC010000094.1:0-3311 GCA_043772535.1 Flavobacterium sp.
TGATTTTGAAACTGAGTTAATTAAATATAACCATTCTTCAATAATTTTCCCTTTAAATATTTCAACTGCATAATCAAAATGTATTCCTTGGTATTCATATTCAATTCTAAAAGTTGAAGATTTGTCAAGATATGTTCTGTCTATTCTAAATCTTTTGCTTTGAGGTATTAATAAGTCAACATTACCAACCACAACTGATTTTAAAAAAGCAATTGCCTTAACCAAATTGCTTTTTCCAGCAGCATTAGCGCCGTAAATTGCAGCTGTTTTCAAAATTTCTACACCTGATTTTGTTTTTTTTATATGATTTGGTAATTGGCGAGAACCATTTCCTTTACCTGTAAGCATATTAAACTCCGTCTCTTCTTTGAAAGACATGAAGTTACTTACTGTGAAACGTATTAACATTTTACGATTTTTTCGTTTATTAATTTAATTTACAGTAAAATAAAGCAAATTATATATATAATAAAAATTAAATTATGGTTTTTTCGTAAAATTTAACTTATTGTCTCACCATTCCTAACTCCATCAACATCAGCATTCACAAAAACCAATTTTCCTGCCACATCGTTTGCCATTAAAATCATGCCCTGACTTTCAACACCTCGTAAAACTCTTGGAGCCAAATTTACCAAAACTGTCACTTGTTTGCCTATTATTTCATCAACTGTAAAGTGTTCGGCAATACCCGAAACTATGGTGCGAATATCAATGCCAGTGTCTACTTTTAAAATTAAAAGTTTGTTTGCTTTTGGCATTTTTTCAGCTTCTAAGATGGTGCCAATTCGTATATCCATTTTTGCAAAATCATCAAATTGAATGGGCTCTTTTTGCGGCGCTGTCGTTGCTATGGGCGAAGCAAACTCTTGTTTATTTGCAGTTTTTGTGGCTTCCAGTTTTTCTATTTGTTTTTCTACTTCAGCGGCTTCTATTTGTGCAAATAAAATGTCGCCCACCTCAATTTTGTGCCCCGATTTTAACAAATTCCAATCATCAAAATCTAAGTTCCAATTGTTGGTTTGAATATTTAATATTTTGGTTAATTTTTTTGAGGTAAATGGCAAAAATGGTTCACACAAAATAGTTAAGACACTTGCAATTTGCAATGCCACATACATTTGGGTTTTAACTCGCTCGGGATCATTTTTTACCGTTTTCCAGGGCTCCTGATCGGCCAAATATTTGTTTCCAAGGCGCGCCACATTCATCATTTCTCCTTGTGCTTCTCTAAATCGGTACCGCTCTATCGAACTAGAAATTACCGCCGGATATGCTTTCAATTCTGCCAAAGCGTTTAAATCAATTTCATTAAACTCGTTGGGTGTTGGCACAATTCCGTCGTAATATTTATTAGCTAAAACTACCACACGATTTATAAAATTGCCAAAAATAGCCGCTAACTCATTATTGTTTCTCGCCTGAAAATCTTTCCAAGTAAAATCGTTGTCTTTCGTTTCTGGCGCATTTGCAGTCAAGGCATAGCGCAAAACATCTTGTTGGTTCGGAAAATCTTGCAAATATTCGTGCAGCCAAACTGCCCAGTTTTTTGACGTTGAAAGTTTATTGCCCTCTAAATTTAAAAATTCATTGGCCGGAACGTTGTCTGGCAAAATAAAACTCCCTTCTGCTTTTAGCATTGCAGGAAAAATAATGCAATGAAACACAATATTATCTTTACCTATAAAATGTACCAATTTTGTTTCAGAATCTTTCCAATACGGCTCCCAATTTTTGCCCTCGCGAGCGGCCCATTCTTTGGTAGCCGAAATGTATCCAATAGGAGCGTCAAACCAAACATACAATTTTTTGCCATCGGCACCCACCAAAGGCACATCAATGCCCCAATCTAAATCGCGGGTTACGGCACGAGGTTTTAAACCATCGTCTAGCCATGATTTTACTTGTCCCAATACATTAGTTTTCCAATCTTTAGCATGGTCAATTAAAATCCAGTTGGTTAAAAAATCTTGGTACCTGTCCAACGGTAAAAACCAATGTTTGGTCGATTTTAAAATCGGAATTTCACCCGTTATGGTCGATTTCGGATTAATCAAATCGGTGGCATTAAGTGTCGAACCACATTTTTCGCATTGGTCGCCATAAGCCTCGTCGTGTCCACATTTAGGGCATGTGCCAATTACAAACCGATCGGCCAAAAACTGATTTGCAGTGGCATCATATAATTGCTCGGTTACTTCTTCAATAAAATCGCCATTATCATTTAATTTCGTAAAAAACTCTTGCGCCGTATCATGATGAATTTTAGCCGAAGTACGCGAATAATTGTCAAACGAAATGCCAAAATCAAGGAATGATTTTCGTATAATTTGGTCGTATTTATCAATAATTTCTTGTGGCGAAACCCCTTCTTTTTTAGCCTTCATTGATATGGCAACGCCGTGCTCATCACTACCGCACATAAAGGCAACATCCTTGCCTTGCAATCGTAAATAACGAGCATAAATATCTGCGGGAACATAAACACCAGCCAAATGACCAATATGAATAGGACCATTTGTATAAGGCAGTGCCGCCGTAATTGTATATCTTTTTGGGTTTTGTATCATTTCAAAAAATTAATGTTTGGCAAAAATAAGCAATCAATTTTTATTTGAAGCTATTTCCAGCTATCCGTTTCAAAGTTTTTTGTTTTTGAAAAAAAAACAAAAAACGTTTTTCACTGCTATCTGGGCTAAGGTCATGGTTTTTCAATTCAAGTTTTTGTTTATATTTGTGCCTGTCGTTTTTACTATTTTCAATGAAAACAAAATATATATTTTTTATTTTAGTCGCTATTTTACCTTTAAATATTCAAGCCCAAAAATCTATGATTGCTCCACCGTATCTTCAAAAAGGCGATACCATTGCCCTGGTTGCCACAGCCCGAAAAAATATTGACGACAACCTACAACCCGCTATCGAATGGTTGCAAAATTGGGGTTTAAAAGTTGTAATTGGCACCACAATTGGACTTGATAACAACCAACTCGCAGGCACAGACCAACAGCGTGCCGCAGATTTTCAAGCCCAACTTGACAACCCAAACATCAAAGCCATTTGGTGCGTTCGAGGCGGTTACGGTACTGTCCGAATGATTGACAAACTTGATTTTACAAAATTTAAACAACATCCAAAATGGGTAATTGGCTTTAGTGATGTAACCGTACTACACAGCCATTTAACCACTTTGGGTTACCAATCTATTCACGGCATAATGCCAATAAGTTCTAAAGCATCTGAACAAGCCAAAGAAACGTTACGAAAAGCACTATTTGGCAGCCCTTTATCATACACAATTCCTTGCGACT
>JAYVGC010000095.1:0-8106 GCA_043772535.1 Flavobacterium sp.
CAAACAGCCAGAGCGTAAAAGCCTAATTAAATCACAATCGCAAGTAGCCAAAGACGCCGCCAAAAAAGCATCAATAACGTTGTATAAAATTATATCTATTCAAAAAGATACTACTTTTGTCGACACTATGTTATCAATTAAAAAAGAGTACCAATACAATTACCTGCGTAAAGATATGTTTGGTACAATGCCTTTCCCTAATGAAGGGCAGCCCAGTACCATTTTGAATTTTGGTTACAATATGTTTTCTAAATTTCCTGAATTTGGTTATACTGCTAAACATGCAACCTATCAACAGGTGGATGACGTAAATTATTATTCGGTAGCAACACCGTATTCAGAAATTTATTATAAAACAGTATTGGAACAAGGTCAAAGTGTTGAAACGCTAATTACACTTAATACCTCAAAGCAATTTAATTTTTCAGTTTCCTACCGCGGTTTGCGCTCGCTTGGAAAATACATAAACCAAGCAACAAATGCAGGCAATTTTAAATTTACCGCTTCGTATGTATCAAAAAATAATAAGTATGGTGCCAATTTCCATTTTTTGGATCAGGACATCTCAAATGGAGAAAACGGCGGTTTAACCAGTCCATCAAATTTTGAAAGTGGAGATGGTGCTTTTAAAGATCGCCCACGACTACAGGTATATCTTACAGATGCAAAATCAATACTAAAAGGTAAACGCTTTTTTATAGATCATAAGTATCAAATTAATAAATCGGGCGTAGGAAATAATATATTTTTTAATCATCAATTTATGTACGAGCATAAATTATTTATTTACGATCAGCAAACTGTCCCATCTCTGGTTGGTACCGCTTCTGTACAGCGTTTTGGTACTGTTATTGGTAAACAAACTACTATTAATAATCAAAATCGATATGATCTGCTGTATAATAAATTTGATATCAACTACGAAACCATCAATTTGGGAAAGTTGCAGTTTTTTATCGAAAACTTCAACTCTAAATATTATAACACCTCCGATTTAATTGTTGGAACAGCAATTATTCCTAGTACTTTATCTAATAATATAACTACTATTGGAGCTCAATATCAATACCGAAAAAATAGATGGAATGGCACTTTTTCGGCGTCTAATTCAATTTCCAAACAAAATATTAGATCGTTAGAAGCCAATTTAACTTACAAATTAAACAACAATAACAACTTATACATACAATATCAAAATCTGAGTAAACTACCAAATAATATTTTTATTCAGCATCAAAGCTCCTATCTACAGTATAATTGGAATTATGAAACCAACAATTTTAAAAATCAAAAAATAAACAATTTGGTCGTAGCTACAAATACCAAATACGCCAATTTGAAATTGCAAATCACCAATTTAACAAATCACTTATATTTTTACAACGACACCACCGCAGTAAAACAGTATATAAAGCCAAAACAATTTAGTGGCTCGGTAAACTACCTTTCTATTCAAGCCAATAGAGAATTTAAGTACAAAAAATTTGCACTCGATAACACAATTTTATATCAAAAGGTAGTACAAAGCGAGTCTATTTTAAATGTACCGCAAGTCACAATGCGCAATACATTGTACTATTCAAATTATTTTTACAAAAAAGCTTTGTATGTGCAAACCGGTGCAATTTTAAATTACTTCACCAAATACACCGCCGACGATTACAACCCTGTTCTAGGCGAATTCTTTATTCAAAACGAAACCCAAATCGGAAATTTTCCAATGATCGATGTTTTTGTCAATGCACGCATTCGTCAAACGAGAATATTCCTTAAAGCCGAGCACATTAATTCAGGTTTTAGCGGCAACAAGTTTTTCTCAGCACCAAACCTTCCCTACCGCGATTTTATTATCCGATTTGGAGTGGTCTGGAGTTTTTTTCAATAAATTATTTGGGCGTTACCTGTTTGCTTCGTTCCTCGCAAGGACAGGTCGGGCAGTCCGTTCCCGCTTTTTTTATTTGGTTTTGCCTTATCAGGACAAAACCAAATAAAAAAGAGCTTCACTACCGTCCCTAACGCAAACGGAGTTTCCAAAGCGAAACCGTTTTTCAAATCCACAAATATTCAATACCTTTGCATTAAATTTTTAGAATACAACGCCACAAGTCGCAAATCCAAAATCGCAAAATGAATTATTCACAAAACATATTAGGTACCATAGGAAATACACCAATGGTAAAATTAAATAAAGTAATTCAAGGCATCGATGCACTTGTTTTAGCAAAAGTAGAAACCTTTAATCCGGGCAATTCTACCAAAGACCGAATGGCTTTAAAAATGGTCGAAGACGCAGAAGCTGACGGACGATTACAGCCCGGTGGCACCATAATCGAAGGCACATCTGGCAATACCGGAATGGGTTTGGCACTAGCAGCAATCGTAAAAGGATATAAATGTATTTTTGTAATAACCGACAAACAATCAAAAGAAAAAATGGATATATTGCGTGCCGTTGGCGCCAAAGTAATTGTATGTCCTACCGATGTCGACCCAACCGATCCACGATCGTACTATTCAGTTTCAAAACGGCTTGGTACTGAAATTCCAAATTCGTGGTATGTTAATCAATACGACAACCCATCAAATGCACAGGCACATTATGAGCAAACTGGACCCGAAATTTGGGAGCAAACTAACGGTAAAGTTACACACTTTGTAGTAGGAGTAGGTACTGGTGGCACTATATCGGGAGTAGCGAAATATTTAAAAGAAAAAAACCCTAAAATTAAAGTATGGGGAATTGATACGTACGGTTCCGTTTTTAAAAAATATCATGAAACCGGAATTTTTGACGAAAACGAAATTTATTCTTATAGTACCGAAGGAATAGGCGAAGATATTTTACCCTTAAATGTTGATTTTTCATTAATAGACGGTTTTACAAAAGTAACCGATAAAGATGCAGCGGTTTATACCAGAAAAATAGCCAAAGAAGAAGGTATTTTTGTGGGTAACTCTGCCGGATCGTGCGTTAAAGGATTGCATCAACTAAAACAACATTTCACTAAAGATGATGTAGTTGTTGTTTTATTTCACGATTCTGGAAGCCGTTATGTAGGTAAAATATTTAATGATGATTGGATGCGCGAACGCGGCTTTCTTGACGATGAAATCACAACAGCAGCAGATGTAATTAAAGATCATATCGAAAAACCATTAATTATTGTGCGCACCGAAGAACTAGTATCACACGCCATTGATCGAATGCGTAAATATAAAATTTCGCAAATTCCGGTAATCGATACTACCGGCTTTGTTGGCTCTGTTGACGAAACCGATCTTTTTCAAAGTTATGTATCTAATAAAAACGTTGCCAATAAACCAATACGAGAAGTTATGGGAAAGCAATATCCAATAGTACAAACAGGAACACCAATCGAAGAGGTTTCAAAACTTTTTACGAAAGATAACCAGGCTGTTATAATCGATTTAGGTAACGGAAAACACCATATAATTACCAAATATGATATTATTGGGTCGATTAAATAAATAGAACCTGTTTTTTATAAAGCACCACTAATAAAAATAAAACGTATAATGCTGCATACACAAATCTAATTTTTAAAAAATATGTTTTTATTTACTAAAATATAAGCTAATAGGCACGCTGTATATAAATTTAATTTTACCTTTGACAGTAAGTATTACAAATATATCATATATAAACCTTAAAAACTTTTTTATTTTGACTTTTACTGCCCTCGATTTTGAAACAGCAACGGGTTATCCAGAAAGTGCGTGTGCAATCGGAATTGTAACAGTAGAAAACAGCATTATTGTAGAAGAATACTACACATTAATTCAGCCGCCAAATAACGAATATTGGTACCGTAACATAATGGTACATGGTATAAAACCAATTGAAACTTTACAAGTAAAAACCTTTGACGGTATTTTTCCTGAAATTCAAAAACGACTTTTAGGTAAAGTAATTGTAGCACATAACGAGGCTTTTGATCGTAGGGTGCTTCAAAAAACAATGAAGTACTACGGTTTATATTATGACGAACTAGAGTTAGCAGATATGTGGGAATGTACCTGTAAAATTTATCGAAAAAAAGGCTATAAACCAGCTAATTTAAAACATTGTGCCTCGGTAAACGATATTGAATTAGTGCATCACGAAGCCCTATCAGATGCACGTGCTTGTGCCAAATTATATTTAATGCAATAATTTTTTAACTTGTTTTTAACCCTAAAAAGCCTTTTAATAATACCTTAAGCGCAATTTATAACAATGAAAGAAGATTTTTTACATTACATCTGGCAATATAAAAAGTTCGATTTCTCGAATTTAAAAACAACACATAATGAACACGTAACCATTGTTAATTCGGGGTTTTATTCGCAACTTGCAGGGCCTGATTTTTTTAATGCACAAATTATAATTAACGATCAAAAATGGGCAGGAAATGTTGAAATACACATCAAATCATCGGATTGGTACGTACACCATCACGAAAAAGACGTTAACTACGAAAGTGTAATTTTACATGTGGTTTGGGAAAACGATACACCAATTTTTAGAAAAGACAACTCAGAAATTCCTGTTTTAGAGTTGCAGCAATATATTTTACCCAATGAATTAAAAAATTATAACGATTTGGCTACCGCTAAATCATGGATTTATTGCGAAAATCAAATTGCCAATTGTAATGATTTCATATTTAAAAATTGGCAAGAACGCTTGTTTTTTGAAAGGTTAGAACGCAAATCAAATCCGATAAATGTCCTTTTACAACAAACAGAAAATAATTGGGAAGCCGTTTTATTTTTAATGCTTGCCAAAAACTTTGGTTTAAATACAAATGGTGAAATTTTTTTAAAAATTGCTGAGTCAATTCCATTTTCGGTAATAAGAAAAGAAAGTTTTGAAGTTGACAATCTAGAAGCACTCTTATTTGGGCGCGCAAATTTACTAAACCAAAATAAACAAGATTTATATTTTATAAATTTGCAAAACCAGTATAATTACATTAAAACAAAGCATCAATTAGATGACGTTTTTATTAATGAAGTACAATTTTTTAAGCATCGCCCCGATAATTTTCCAACAATTCGATTGGCGCAATTAGCACAATTATACCACACGCAACATAATTTATTTTCGCAAATTATTGCAATAAAATCAAACAGCGAATGCTACAAATTATTCAATGTGCAAGCATCTTTGTATTGGGAAACTCATTACCAATTTGATAAAGAAAGCCCCAAAAAAAGAAAGGCATTAACCAATTCTTTTATCGATTTGTTACTCATAAATACAATCGTTCCATTTCAATTTGCTTATGCCCAAAGTCAAGGTAAAGAAATTTCAGAGAATATTGTAGCACTGTTATCAAAAGTTTTGCCCGAAAAAAACGCTATATTGGATAAATTTTCATTCTTTGGCGTCAAAATTAAAAATGCTTTTGATGCACAATCCTTACTTCAACTAAAAAACGAATATTGTAATCATAAAAAATGCATGCAGTGCGCTGTAGGGTTAGAGTTGTTAAAAAGTTAAACAATAATCAATTAAAATGTACCAAATTATACTTTAAAGTTAAATTAATTGAGTACTTTTATGTGTAAAAAAGTAGCAACATTTAAAAAATTTAAACTTCTTACATAATGCCAAAACAACGATTCGTAATTCGACTAAAATATTTTGCCGAAAAACACGGTTTTCATGTATCGCAACGCCTTGCAGATACTTTGGGGATGCGTGCCAACAGCGTTAGAATATTTTTTATTTATATATCGTTTGTAACCGCTGGACTTTGGTTTGGCGTATACCTTACGTTGGCATTTTGGATGCGATTACGCGATTTGGTGCGAGCAAAACGCACCTCGGTTTTTGATTTATAATTTTAAAATCAGTACAATTTATTTTAACATATAGCAGTATCCGTCAATGATAAAATCCGATTTCGAAAATCCATTTAAAGCTATTTATCAATACACCAAAGATCAAAAAAAAGGCATTTTAGGATTGTTTACCATCATAATTTCTTTACAGTTGTTATATTTTTTTCTTGATTTTTCAAAGCCTCATATTCAATCTAAAGAAGAAATAGCATGGTTAGCCCAGCAACCTTTAATAGATTCGCTCAAGCTACTTTCAAAAAATAATAATTATAAAATTTATCCATTTAATCCTAATTTTATTACCGATTTTAAAGGAGCTAAATTAGGAATGTCTGTTCAAGAAATAGATCGATTATTAGCTTTTAGAAAAACAGGAAAATATGCTAATTCACCAGAAGAATTTCAAAATGTTACTAGGATTTCAGATTCTTTATTAATGACAATGGCACCTTATTTCAAATTTCCTGATTGGGTTACTAATAAGCAAAACTATGGTACTACTTATAAATCTTATATAAAGTATGCAAAAAAAGTAGATTTAAAAATTTTAGACATCAACCAAGCAACAAAAGAAGATTTGATGAAGATTTCAGGAATTGGAGAAGCTCTGTCTGATAGAATTATTAATCAAAAACAAACGCTAGGCGGTTTCGTCGCAATGGAACAACTTAACGATATTTGGGGACTTTCTCCTCAGGTGCTTGTAAGCTTAAATAATTATTTTAAAATAACAACTCTACCAAATATTAACAAAATAAATATCAATTCTGCATCAATTAAAGAATTAAGTCAATTTTATTATTTTAAAGGAGCAATTTCACGAAATATTGTATTGTACCGCAGCATGAACGGCGACCTTAAAATTGAGGATTTAACAAATATTAAGGCTTTTCCTGTTGATAAAGTAAAAATAATTGCCTTATATTTGGAATTCTAAAATAAAATCAAAAATTAAAAAAAAATACAGAGCCATTTATATGAATTCAACATATTTTACAGAAGAGCATGAATTGTTTAGAAAAAGTTTACAAGATTTTTTGCAAAAAGAAGTAGTTCCACACATCGAAAAATGGGAAAAAACAGGGAGCATAGAACGCTTTATTTGGAAAAAATTTGGAGACATGGGTTTTTTCGGAATAGCTTATCCAGAGGCTTACGGCGGATTAAATTTAGATTTATTTTACACCGTTGTATTCTTAGAAGAACTTCAAAAAATTAAATCTGCAGGTTTTGCCGCAGCCATGTGGGCACACGCATATCTTGCCATGACCCACTTAAACGCTGAAGGCGATGAACGAATTAAACAAGATTATTTAGCACCAAGCATTGCAGGTAACAAAATTGGCGCTATGTGTATTACAGAACCTTTTGGCGGTAGCGATGTTGCCGGAATGAGAACAACGGCAGTAAAAAACGAAAACAAATATATCATAAATGGGTCTAAAACATTTATAACCAATGGTGTATATGCCGATTATTATATTGTAGCTGCAAAAACAAGTCCAGAGCTAGGAAACAAAGGAATAAGTATTTTTTTAATGGATACCAACTTGCCAGGAGTATCGGCAACTAAGCTAGATAAACTAGGTTGGAGAGCCTCAGATACTGCCGAAATTGCTTTTGATAATGTAGAAATTCCAATCGAAAATTTAATGGGCGAAGAAGGAAAAGGATTTCCATACATAATGCAACATTTTGCTTTAGAACGACTTATTATGGCTGTAAATGCACACGCAAGTGCCCAATATGCCATTGATTATACTATAAATTATATGTCACAACGGGAAGCATTTGGAAAAACTATAAATAATTTTCAAGCACTACGCCACACAATTGTAGACCAAGCCACAGAAGTTGAACATTGCAAAATATTTAATTATGCAGCCGTAGCACGATTAGATAAAGGCGAATATGTTGTAAAAGAAGCAACAATGGCAAAATTAAAATCGACTAAAGTTGCCGATGAAACCATTTATAGTTGCCTGCAAATGTTGGGCGGTTACGGTTATATGGAGGAATATCCTTTGGCACGTTTGTCAAGAGACAGTCGCTTAGGACCAATTGGTGGAGGAACATCTGAAATATTAAGAGAAATTTTATCAAAAATGATAATCGATAAACAAAATTATAAGCCAGCAGTAAAATAAGTGTAAAAATTAATTGATTGTCCGCAATTGCCCATAATTAAATAAAATGTCTATCTTTGATAAAAAAAGAGCGATGAATTTATTCAATTTTACTGCAAATTTTGGTAGC
>JAYVGC010000096.1:0-22355 GCA_043772535.1 Flavobacterium sp.
TCATTATTTTTTGAATCCAAACCGGTGCTAATTTGATGTCGTGCATTAAATGTTTTGTATTTTCCTTCTTCAATAATTCTATTATTTTTTCCTCTTCTAATAACGTTTGTTTGTTCAGCCCAATTTCTTTAAGTGCTTGAATTACCAATTTACTAATTTCGCCTTTTGCAGAAAGATTTTTTGGTGTGGTTTTTTTAAACTTAATCGTTCGTTTACCTACTTTAATTTCTCTTGGTGAGCCATCAGTAAGCAATACAATTTTCATGGGTATTTGTGTACTCAACCCAAGTGCATTAAGTGCATAAGAGCCTGTAGGTAGCGTTCTTATTCTGTCTCTTTTTGCAATTGCATCTGCTACTTCTTCAGCGGAAGGTATGAGATTGCCAATATATTTATTGTTTTTTGGACGAACATATATTCCTTGGGCTACTCGGGTTATAGTAGTATCTTTTTCCAAGCGATGTAATGCTAAACGAACTGCTTCCGAAGTTCCTAACTCTTGAAAATCTTCTGGAAATATTAAAACTCCTTTTGAAATTTTTTTGATTGCTTCTATAATTTTAGACTCTACACTTTTCATTACTTTAGCTTTAAAATTTGTAACAAATATATGCTAAATTTGTTACAAAATACACCTCTAAATTTATTTACTTTATTTGCGAAAATATCTTGGTTTTATTTGTAATAGTAATTGATTTATAATCATATTTTTTATATCAATTTAAGATTTAGTTTTTGTAATAAATATGAATGCGACAAAAATAATATCATATTACACTTAATTTTTTTTATCATTAAATGATAAAGCACTTTTTTATTATTAGAAATGAAATTATTGAAATTAAGCAAAACAGGAATTTTATTAAATAAATCAGGTAATTGGATGTCAGAAAGCAAATAGGTTATAATCATTTTTTTTAATTAAAACAATAAAAATTAGTAACCAATTTTATGTAATGGATCAATTTATATATTAGAAATTTATTAACTTGCAACTTCAAAATTGTATTGTATGTGATTTCAAATTATCTAAATACAAAACCTTTCTCTATCAACAACAGTGGTTATAATTTAGCATCAAAAATATTTGAAAACAATAAAAAATGAAAACTGAAAAAGAAATAAATAATTTAAGTAAATTTTTAAGTTTAATACTTAGACATAAACCTCAATCTATTAATATTGAACTCGATCCAAAAGGATGGGTAAATACATTCGAATTAATTGATAAATGCAATCAAAATGGTTACAAAATTGATTTTGAAACTTTAAAGATTATTGTTAAAACTAACAATAAGAAAAGATTTATTTTTAGCGAAAATTCTGAAAAAATAAGAGCCAATCAAGGACATTCATTAAATATTGAATTAGGTTATTTGCCAACTAAACCTCCAAGAATTTTATATCATGGAACAGCTGAAAGAAATTTAAATTCTATATTGTTAAATGGTTTAGATAAACGAAATAGACATCATGTTCATCTTAGTCAAGACATTGAAACAGCATTGAATGTTGGAAAAAGACATGGAATACCAATTGTATTAGAAATACTTTCCGACGAAATGTATAATGATAAATTTGAGTTTTTCGTATCTGAAAATGGAATTTGGCTAACTGAAAAAGTACCGACTATTTATATTTTAGAGAAAAGTTGATATACATATAGGTTTTGTAATTTTTAGGCTACCGTCTCCTAAACTGCCATTTAGTCGGTATAATTTTGATTCCTTCAATAATTTCAATATTGTTTTTAACTAATAATTCTCTGATTGCAAATTCTTTGTAACGAAATTGAAGACTTAAATCTTTAATTGTAATTCCTTTCAAAAAAGTATTTATAATCTTAATTTTGTCTGCTTCTTTGATGAAAAACTTATCGTCAATGTTTTGATTTAAAGATATTTCTTCCTTAAAACTGATTAAAGTTTGAATTATTTCTTCTAAATTATTTGGATTAATTAATATGGAATTTTTTATATCATTGCCAATGTTTTGGATAATTTTTATATATTCTATTCCACTTTCTTGTTTGTGAATTTGAATAAATAAATTGCTTTTTTCAAATTGTAATTTGTTTGACCTAACTAATTCGTCCATATCAATTTTTTAAATTAATACTCTTTTTTACTTGGAATAACTCCACGAATTCCTCCTTTTGGATTTTCAACATCGCCTTTATATCTTGGAATTATATGAATATGGCAATGAGAAATAGTTTGTCCTGCAACTTCATTTATGTTTATGCCAACATTAAAACCATCAGGATTATATTTTTCTTGTAGAATAGTTTTTACTTTTTTTGCAACAATCCAACAAGCAGTTTGTTCTTTTAATGTCAAATCAAAATAATTTAAAATTAATCGTTTTGGAATAATTAAAGAATGACCTTTTGAAACTGGGAATTTATCATAAATTGAAAAAATAGTTGCCGTTTCAACTATTAATTCTCTAGTTTCTTGTCCAATCAAAAACGGACTTAATTTTGCATTTCCTTTGTGTAGCGTTGTATAATGTTCGTATTCGTAAATTTCACAGTTTTCATTCTTAAAAATGGACAAATACGCTAATTTTATCAAACATTGATAAGTTTCTTTTTTATGAAGTTTGTGCATTCTATAACCTTCGTTTTGGATATCTCGGCGAACGGCAAAATAGGCTTTTCCGTTTGGTTTTAAAAGATTTGAAACATTCATTAAAACTTCTGCTTGCTCTTCTGGAAGCAAAACATTTAAAACGTAAAAACACAAAATAGTATCGAATTTTTCTTTTGGAAATTCTGGAAAATAAAACGGATCATAACCAACAATATCAATTCCTTTAACTTTCAATAATTCAACATCTTTACCTATTCCGCAACCAAAATCAAGAACTTTACCATTAAGTTTATTTTGATTTAAGACAATTCTAGCTGGATATGAAAGCGAAGTTCTTTCAATTGCTGTTAGATGACTATTTGGATTATCTTTTATATTTTCCATTGCTCATAACCTCGTGTTTCAATCAAATATTTTGAAGTATTTAAAAGCTGATTAAATGCAATGTTTTGCCAATTTTTTATTGGATTATTTCCTAATAAAGTTACTTGAATTTCTTCTAAAAATCTTTGTTCTTGTGCTTTATGAATTATTTCCCAGTAATGAATTATAATCTCTTTTTGATTTGTGATTAATTCAACAGATGGAATTTTGTCTCTTTTTTTATTATTAACCGTTGATTGAGCTGGCAGTAAATTCCAAAGGTCATTATTTTTCCAAATAGAAAATGGAATTACGTGGTCAATATCATAATTATTGATTTTCTTACCAGTCCAAACACAAGTAACTTCCCCAGTTTCTTTTAAAATAGATTTGTATAATTTCTTTGAATTTGAAACATCTCTTTCTGTAATTGGATTTTTAAGAATTTCAGAAATTATTTTTTCAGAATTTAATTTTTTGCCACTTGCATTAACAGAAAATTCAGCCCATTTGAATAAAATATTATCAGTTCCGCTAATAAAACTTCCAAGTATTTTGAAAGCTTCAAAATATTCGATTGGAATTGTAAAAGTTCCACAACTATTGATTAACCAATTAGAATTTTGAACTTCTGACTTTCTTAATGACGAATTATTTTGATAATTATAAATTGAATAATAGCTTTTGTTAATTGAATTTCCAATATATTTCATTGGATTTTTTACAATATTGGTTTTTAATTCCTTCACTAATTCGTAAAATTCAACATTAACTTCTTTACTAATTCCCTTTATTCTAATATCATTATAAAAGGCAGATAAACCTCCAAATTTGTTGTAATAATTTATAATTGGTAGAAATTTACTTTGAAAGGCAATTTTTAGATTCTCGCCGTTTATTTGAGGTATATAAACATCACTATCGAGTATTGGATAATAATAAATCATCCATTTCTCAATTAGCAAACCTAAAGGAATCTCAACTACATTTTTCTTGATTTCAATAAATGGAGAATTGTCTTGAATAATATCAATTGTTCCTCTCAATAGAGCATATTTATAAGTCGTAGATTTACTATCTCTTTCAATTATCTTACTGATATTGATAAAAGTTTCATTCATTTATTAGAAAGATACTAATTACTATTTGAGGCTTCAAGTTGTTCCTCAAGTTTATTAATTTTCGAGGATAAACTTTCGATATGATTTACAATAAATTCTTTAGTGAAAATAGAATTTGGTTTAAATTCAGATTTATCAACTTCAATTTTAAAACAATTTAAAGATTGAAGTAAAATATATTGCTCTTGTCCTGTTAAGTTTAGATTTGACATATGAGTTTTAGTTTAAATAATTAATAGCTGCAATTTCATATTTACCATTTTCATTTTTTACAAAAATATCCTCACAAATATTACATTTTTTGTAAATTAATTGTCCGTAAAGTTCTGTTTTATTGGTAAACAATTCTTTCATTTTATTTTGACAAGTTGGACAATTACTATTAAACAAATTATCGGTTAAATGCTCTGACGCTAAAAATAAAAGTTGCTCAACTGGCTCATTAAAAGTTATTTCTTTAAAACGCCCTTTTACTTTAGTCCATTCTTGTTTTTGAGATTGAGTTAAGGACAACGCATAAGCATCAAAATTCTGATGTACGGTTGTAAAAAGTACAATGTTTAAATCTGGATTATTAGCAAACTCCGCTAATTGTTGTATAAAATACAACTCTTTTTCTGGTTCGTTTTGTGAGGCATATTCTAAAAATTTACCAAACTCGTCAATAACCAAAAATAATATTGGATTATTTTTTCCTAATTCGTGGTATTTATTAAATATCTCTGAAAATATATTTTCGATAATATTTTTATTGCTTTTAACATTGAATATTTCAGCAAAAGTCTCTGTAATAGATTTGTATTCGCCAACAATATTTACAAAATTGATGGTTGGATTTGGTAAAATATTGATTCCGAAATACCTTCTATCATTAGATAAACTTTGCTGAAATGCCCACAAAAAAGCACTTTTTCCAGTACCATAAGAACCAATTATATTGAAAGAACGGTTGCCTTTTTTGAAATCATTTGCGATTTGATTCACCACACGATTTGAATTAGGCGTTGGGATATAATTTAATTCCTTGCCTTTATCACGAATGATATTTACAGAAGTTGTGAATTTAATTGACATAATAATTTTTTAAAATTTCAAACTTATTGGGCTTTTCTTTAAATTGTAATTCTTTTATTCCTGCGTGATCATTGAATGTTATACCGTATTTATTAAATTTTTTATTAGACGATATACTTTCAATTTTATTGATTAAACCAGTTCTTCCCATTGCAAATACACTACCTGCTTGATTAAATTCCTGCTCGATTGTATAAAGACTTATTGATTTATCAAAATTACCACTGTCTAAAATTGAATAAAGCAAAACTTCATCTGGTATTTCGCTTTTATCTTCTGTAGAAATAGAATAAAAAGTAACTGTTTTATCATCTACTTTTCTTTTTTCCTCTTGTATAATATTCAATTCGGTTAGTAATCCAGAAAAAGTATCTTCTCTATCTTTACTTTGAGCATCTGTTCGGATATACATTTTTGTGAGAACTTCAAAGTCAGTAGATAAAGTATTTTTATTAATTTGAGACATATTCAATTCTTCTGCTTTTCTTACTACAAAAGCAATAAAATTATCTCTAGTAAATTCAATTTTTTCTCTTCTAAATTCATTAAAAATTAAACTATATGTAGAAGCAATGTTTTGAGTAATTAATTGGTAATGAAGTAGCCAAAGAGTAGCTTCATCTTCAATATATGGGTCTTTTCCTGCATCATCTAAAATATAATTTGCAAAATCTGTCAATAATCCATCTTTATCAATAATTCCAAATGCTCTCATCCAGAAATTAATACTTGACACCATATTTTTACCTACACCTAATTCAACTACTGCATCGTCATCTGTAAATTTTCTGCCTTTTTTAATAAAATCATAACCTTTTTTCAACCACAAATGCCTATAATGAAAGGTATCGTGTCCCGAAAAAGTTAGTTTACTTGGAGTATTTATGTTCTTCTGCATCATCAAAAAATTAAAGTATATTTAACATATAAATTAACGCAAAATTAATCAAAATAACGCATTTAATGCGTTTTACTTTATCAACAAATGTTTAAAAACGTGAAGTCGCTGAATGTTTGGGAATTAGCAGATTTTATTAAAGAATTGTTGAAAAAGTATAGGTAAAGGATGTATTTTCTATTTTTATTTTTCTACTTCAATTAATAATTTTCTGTTTGATATGTGAAAATATTTTATGATTGTTTATTATCCAATTTCTACAATAACCTCTTTCTTTCTATTCTCTCTTTCGCCTCTGCAACCAGCAAATGTATTTTTTCTTCAAACTGTTTTTTAGGCGGTAGGTCTGTCCAATATTCGGCAACCATTATACCGTCTTTGTGCATTTCGAGTAGCTCAATTTGTTCTCTGCTGCTTTCGGCACAAAGTATTAAACCGATAGGTGTATTTTCTCCTTCTTGCTTTTCGTATTTGTCCAACCATTTGAGGTATAACTCCATTTGTCCTTTGTGTTTGGCTTGGAATTTCCCTAATTTTAATTCTATTGCGACTAATCGTTTTAGTTTTCGATGGTAGAAAAGCAAATCTAAATTAAAATCTTCGCCGTCAATAATCATTCGTTTTTGGCGTTCTACAAACGTAAAACCTTTACCCAATTCAAGTATAAAAGTTTCCAAATCGTGCAGTATTGCATCTTCTAAATCTTTTTCTAAAAAAGAATTTTGCAAACCCAATAAGTCTAAAATGTAAGGATCTTTGAATGTATTGAATGGAATATGTGTTGATTCGATGATTTGTGCATCGGCGATGTTTGTTCTTTCGAAAGCTTTTAAAGCAATTTGCCGCCTTAATTCTCTTTTCCCATATAAATTATTTGATGCGTTTTGTGCATAAAATAGTTTTGCTTCGATTGTTTTTAATGGCAATAGTTCCACAAAATGGGACCAAGACAATTGTCGTGCCAGTGGCACGACAATTTCAAAATCGGTAAATTGATTTGCAAATTGCATCATTCGGCGTAGATTTTTCACTTCAAAATTTCTACCATATTTGTTTTCTAATTGTGTAGACAGTGTCGGCACAATTTGTTTTCCGTATTCAGCACGTTTGTTTTGTAGTATATCTTGATTGATGCGATTACCAACTTGCCAAAACAAAATAGTAACAGCACTATTTGCTTGAACCGCTACTTGTTGTTTGCTTTGCTCAATAAGTTGTGATAACGCATTGAATAAATCACTTTCTGAAATGGTTATATTGTTGGTTTTATCTGTCATATAATTACTTATGCTACTACTGTATTATAAAAAATGTACTTTTTTTGAATTGCGAACTCAGTGCATTCGTAAATTATACTTTTTATTGTATTAAACGCGACAGTTATGTTGGAATAGCAGTTGAAGCGCATAATCTACAAACCTACAAAAAAGCAACGGAATGTAAAAGAGCGAAATTGAAAAAGGATAGGCAGGATAACCAAAAAATGACATAAACATTTTTTATTTTATTTTGAATACAAAAAATGGATTTAAGTAGCTGTTTAAGTGCAAAGTAATCTAACTCATTCACTCCTTTGCTTTACTATTGTTTGAAGTTTTCCAAAAGTTTCAATGATAAAAAAACTAAATAGGTTTGTGGTCAAATTTGGTTAGCCTGCGTATACACTTCAATTTCTTTGGTTTACCAGCTACTTCTTCATAACTAAGCTCTTTGACTGCGTAAACACATCCAGTGTTCTTATTAATCTTTATAAAATTATTTTTCTTTACTGCTATACCTTATTTTGCCTTTTCAGCTAATTTTTTTGCTATTTGCAAAGCATTTTAAAATACAGCAGACTTTTTTTATCGCAAGGCGAAAACTACTTTTAAAACAAGTAATTACAACAATGATTTTGAAAGTTTTTGAATACTATTTAAAAAATAAATTAGCTTTTCTTGATTCAAAAGTACATTTAACTATTGTATTTAATTTTTCTTAGAATGCGCATTACCTCTTTAAAATTATCATAACTCGGTTTATGTGTATTTTTTTTAAAAAGTTCTTTTGAATCTATTAAAATTTGTTTGGCATCGCTAAATTTATTTAAATAACAGATCATTAATGTAGCAGGTATGTTTTCAAAATCAAGTTGTTCTTTTAACGATAAAACCTGCCCTTTTGATGCTTTTGACAACAAAGCCAAAATAGAATTGTATATATGAAACAACATTTTTCGGTTAAATTGAGGCGGATTGAAAACCATTTCAGATTCGATTTTATAATAGCCGTTTTCATAAAAATGTAGGGTCACTTTTTCTAGTTCGTATAAAGTTGTCTTATCATTTAACCCTAACGGAACATGTTCTATAATTGTAAAAGAATCTTCATTGTATTGAATAGTAACCAAATCTAGTGCCGAATAAAAAAGCTTTACACGCTCATTTACAAGCTCTATATCAACCCTTGAGTAATATATTTTATGGTGTGTTCGTTTTAAATTGCCAGACCAGCAAATAACAAATAAGTCTTTAAAAACCTTGTGTTTAGAGCCAATCTCTTTATGCCGTACATTCATAAAATCTACAACGCCGTCAATAGTTTCTTCAATACTATTGCGGGAGGCATTTTCAATCGACGTTACTATAAATTTGTTTTGACTAAAATTGATAGGCGCACCTGCCCATGGTTTGGTATTGCTGCCCTGCCTATAAAACGATTGATTTACAACAATGGTGTTAATATTTTTTTTAAAATACGACTTTAGTTTATTTGGTTTAATGGTTACCAACCCTATTACCTTACTTTTGGGCAAGTTTGGAAACAAAACATTTTCGTACTGAATTTGGGGCGGATGTTCTAAAAATGCGTTTACCAAATTTTGAATCCTACTATCATCAAAAAAATCGTTGCCCACTATTTCATTATTTTCATCTTCTACGCCCACAACTATGTACGAGTTATTTAATGGGTTTGAATTTGATAAACCGCATATATGTTTTAAAAACTTCGCTTTACCCTCGCGTGTATGCAAGTTGAGCTGCCTTTTTTTGTCATAAAACGAGCACTCATCATTATGAGCAAGAAGGTTTTTGATTAAAAGACGTTTATTTATCATAAAAAAATTTTGTTGTCAAGCAACTTTAGTACCCAAACTTGCTTCCCAAATTAAAAACCAATCGTCTAAACTCAAAGTTACCGTTTTTTTGGTTTGATTGATACGCTCGGCGTTACTTGTGCCAATAACTACCTTTACCTTAGCGGGATGTTGTAAAACCCATGATAGTAAAATGATGTCTTTCCCAATGTCATATTTCTTTTCTAAATCAACAAGTACTTTTATGATTCGCTTCGATTGTTCGCAATTTTCTTTAAAAACACTTCCTAACGGATTCCATGCCAATGGTTGAATTTGGTGCAGTTGCATATAATCTAAACTTCCGTTGGTCATTGGCTCAAAATGGGTTGCTGCAAATTGAATTTGATTGAATGAAACAGGCGTTTTTTGTTGAATTAACTCGGTTTGCATCGTTGAAAAGTTGGAAAGCCCAAAATCAATAATTTTTCCCTGTAATTTTAGTTGCTCCACAACCTCGGCAACTTCATCTGCTTGCAATAATGGGCTAGGGCGGTGCAGTAATAAAACATCAATATATTCTGTTCGTAAATTTTTTAGCGAATTTTCTACGCTCCAAACAATATGGTTTTTTGAGTAATCATAATGTTTTGTGCTTGTATTTCTTTGCTCTGAAACCAATTGAATGCCGCATTTGGTAATTAATTGAATGTCTTTTCGGGCAATGCTACTTTCTGATAAAGCAGTGCCAAATTCAAATTCAGTAGTATATCCGCCATAAATATCGGCATGGTCAAACGAGGTAATTTCGTTATTTAAACAGCATTCTATTAATTGAATCATTTCATACTTAGACGCTTTTTTGCCCCAAACACCCCAATTCATTGTTCCTGAAATTATTTTTGAAAGTACTGTCTTTGTTTTCATAGTTAATGCGAGTGGTTATAGATTACTTTTTTTTAAAAGACCAATTAATAAGGTTTTACAGTACTATTTAATAATACTTTAAAATTTACTTAAAAACCCTAAAATTACTAAAACAAAATCATAAATAGTACTTAAAAGTAACAAGTGAGCGTAAGTTTTAACTCATTGTTAACATTTCTTTTCTAATAAAATATTCATTTTTGAGCATTAGAATTTTAAATCAAAAATTAGATTAAATTTTGTACTATGGAAGATACAGCGGCAACAATTGACATTAGATCAATCAACGAAAAAATTGAGCGCGAAAGTGCATTTATAGACCTACTTACAAGGGAAATGAATAAAGTAATTGTGGGCCAAAAGCACATGATTGAACGTCTTTTAATTGGGTTACTAGGGCAAGGACATATTTTGCTTGAAGGCGTTCCGGGGTTAGCAAAAACACTTGCAATAAATACATTATCACAAGCCGTACATGGTTCATTTAGTCGAATTCAATTTACACCCGATTTGCTTCCTGCGGATGTAGTCGGTACCATGATTTATAACATTAAGCAAAACGAATTTTCGATAAAAAAAGGTCCTATTTTTGCCAATTTTGTTTTGGCAGATGAAATAAATCGTGCCCCAGCCAAAGTACAATCGGCTTTGCTAGAGGCCATGCAAGAAAAACAAGTTACCATTGGCGATACAACTTTTAAACTAGATCGTCCTTTTTTAGTATTGGCTACCCAAAATCCAATTGAACAAGAAGGAACATATCCTTTGCCAGAAGCGCAAGTAGACCGATTTATGTTAAAAACGGTTATCGATTATCCAAAAATGGAAGACGAAAGAGCCGTTATTCGTCAAAATTTAAAAGGTGCTTTCGAAAAAGTAAATGCAGTAGTAACTGTAGAGCAGATATTGCGTGCCCAAGAAGCCGTTCGTGAAGTGTATATGGACGAAAAAATTGAGAAATACATTCTTGATATAATTTTTGCCACTCGATATCCTGAAAAATATAAATTAGAAAGTCTAAAACCTTTAATAGAAAACGGTGCATCACCCCGAGGCTCAATTAATTTGGCAATAGCCGCAAAATGCTACGCTTTTATAAAACGCCGTGGATACGTAATTCCAGAAGATGTTCGTGCCGTTGTGCATGACGTGTTGCGACACAGAATTGGTGTGTCTTATGAAGCCGAAGCAGAAAACATTACGTCTGTTGATATTATTAATAAAATTATTAATGAAATTGAAGTACCTTAATAAATAATTTATTATTGATTGATGGTTAGATTTTTGAATACAATAACCATCACTGCACTGTAAAATGGAAACAAAAGATTTACTTAAAAAAGTACGTAAAATAGAAATTAAAACCCGACGATTGAGCGATCACATCTTTTCGGGCGAGTACAACACAACTTTTAAAGGGCGAGGTATGACGTTTTCGGAAGTGCGACAATATCAATTTGGCGATGATATTAGAGCAATTGATTGGAACGTAACTGCAAAATACAACGAACCTTACATAAAGGTGTTTGAAGAAGAGCGCGAACTTACCATGATGCTAATGGTTGATATTTCGGGTTCAGAAAGTTTTGGTACTAAAAACCAGCCAAAAAGCGAAATCGTAACCGAAATTGCCGCAACGATGGCTTTTTCGGCAACTCAAAACAACGATAAAATAGGCTTAATATTATTTTCGGATGCAATTGAATTGTATATTCCACCAAAAAAAGGAAAATCGCACGTTTTAAGAATTATTAGAGAGTTGATCGAGTTTGAGCCAAAAAGTAAAAAAACAGATGTCTCGCAGGCATTAAAATTTTTATCATCTACACAAAAAAAGAAAGCTATTGTTTTTATGATTTCAGATTTTATTGCTGATGATGATTACGAAAAAACTTTAAAAATAGCCAGTAAAAAACATGATGTAACTGGAATTCGAGTATTTGATATTCGAGAAGAAAAAATGCCAAATATTGGAATGGTTGCTATGCAAGACGCCGAGTCGGGCGAAGTGGTAACCGTAAACACCAACTCAAAATTAGTGAGAACAAATTATGAAAAAGAGTATGCGCAAAAAACTGCTTTTTTTAAAGAAACTTTTTCTAAATGTGGCGCAGGAACGGTAAGCAGTCGCGTAGATGAAAGTTATGTAACTAAATTGTTAGGCTATTTCAAATCAAGATAAAGTAGTTAATATAAGTACATAACTAAAAAATGGTACAATTTAGTCTCCAATTTTACAATTAATAAAAGCATAAAAATTTTTGCGGTTAAAAAATAAAAATGAAAATAACATTACAACTCTTACTCTTTTTTACAACAACGCTTTTTGGGCAAAAAGTAAGCACCACCGTCGATACAAATCGCAACAAAATTGGTGCTGAATTCAAACTAACAATTCAAACTACTGTTGGCAAATACGACAAAGTAACATTTCCTAATGCTAAAAATTTTGGAGCATTAGAAATTATTAATTCTTATAAAATTGATACACTCAAAAAAGAGAATTCGTACGAACTTATAAAAAAATACGGACTAACTCAATTTGATTCTGGACATTATGTAATTCCGAAATTACCTATCTTAATTAATGGTAAAGTGGTTTTTTCTGACAGTATTAATCTTGAGGTAAATGATGTAAAAGTAGATACCTTAAAACAGAAAATGTTTGACATTAAACCCATTGCTGCAGCAGAAAAGCCGTTGGGAAATTGGTGGAAATATATTTTAGGTTTTTTGCTACTGCTGGGTGTAGTTACTTTGGTGTACTATTTTTACAAAAAATATCATGAGCGACCAAAAGTTGAGGAAGTTATTTATAAATCACCCATCGAGAAAGCAACTTCATTGTTACTGCTATTAGAACAAAAAGAATTGTGGCAAAAAGGAGAAATAAAACCCTATTACTCTGAATTAACAGATATTGTACGGAATTATATTGAAGAAGAAATTCAAATTCCTGCCATGGAAAGTACGACATCTGAATTGATTTTGAGTTTAAAAAAAGTAGCGAATCAAAAGAAAATGAAATTGTCAAATGAAACGTTGGCAAACCTTGAAAAAGTTTTAAAGCAAGCCGATTTGGTAAAATTTGCAAAAGTAATTCCGTTAGAATTCGAAATTGAAGAAGACAAAAAACGAATATCAAACTCAATAGTAACAATTCATAAAGCCATACCAGCAGTTACAAGCAATATTGATGAATTGGAACAATGGAACGAACAGAAAAAAGAAGAAGTACGGTTAGCAAAAAAGAAAAAAGAAAAAAGAAAACGCATTTTTATAACAATTGGTCTGATTGTGGCACTTCTTTTTTTAACAGGTACGTTTTTAATAATTACCAAAGGTTTTGATTATGTTAAAGATAATTTATTAGGTCATGTTACGAAAGAATTAAATGCTGGCGAATGGGTTTATAGCGAATACGGCAACCCGGGTGTGCGACTTGAAACTCCAAAAGTTTTAAAACGATTAGAGGTATCTAAAGTAATACCAAAAGAAACCTTTGCACTTATAAAAGAGATGGAAATGTTTGGCTATGGCAGTTTATTAGACTCATTTTATACCATTGTAAGTACAACAAAATTTAAACAAGAAAAAGAAATTGATTTAAACATTGTAGTTGAAGGTACTATAAAAAGTTGGGAAGCAATTGGCGGTCAAAATATTTTGGTTAAACAAGAAGATTTTAATACCAACGACGGTATTTCGGGCGTAAAAGCATACGGAACGATGACAATGCTTGACATGGCGCAACAAAAAAGTCAAAAAATGTATTATGAAATGTTAGTTTTTAAACAAGATGGTGGGTTGCAACAAATAATAATTGCTTATCGGGAAGATGATATGTATGGCAAACAAATATTAAATAGAATTATGAATTCAGTTGAACTTAAAAAAGTACAGTAATGGAGAAAGTGACTTTTTTAAACCCTGGGTTTTTTTGGCTGTTTGTACTAGTACCGGTTGCTGCATATTGGCTTTTTTATAAAAGAAAAAAACTTGCAACCACACTCAAAATAAGTTCAGTAAAAGGTTTTAAAGCATCTAATTCAATAGTGCCCAAATTAAAACCGTATTTATATGTAGTGCGATTGGTAGCGTTAAGCCTGTTAATTATTGCTTTAGCACGCCCACGAACTGTAGATGTGAGCAATCAAACCAAAACTACTAAAGGCGTAGATATTGTAATGGCAATTGATGTTTCGGGAAGTATGCTTGCCAAAGATTTAAAGCCCAATCGAATGGAAGCCTTAAAAGATGTGGCTGCTACTTTTGTAGAAAACCGTCCGAATGATCGTATTGGTATTGTAGTTTATGCTTCTGAAGCATATACCAAAACGCCAGTAACAAGTGATAAAGCGGTGGTTTTAGAAGCTATAAAAAGTATTAAATACGACAATGTTTTGCAAGACGGAACAGGTATTGGTATGGGATTAACCACCGCCGTTAACCGATTAAAAGACAGCAAAGCAAAAAGCAGAGTTATTATTTTATTAACAGATGGCGTAAATAATGCCGGATTTATAGAACCCGAAACTGCATCAGAAATAACCAAAGAATACGGAATAAAAGTGTATACAATAGGAATAGGAACCAACGGAATGGCGCTATTTCCGTATGCTTACGCACCTGACGGAAAAGGATTTCTTTATCAAATGATGAAAGTTGAAATTGATGAAAAGTTATTAAAAACCATAGCACAGAACACGGGTGGAAAATATTTTAGAGCAACGAGTAATAGTAAATTAAAAAGTATTTATAACGAAATTAATAAGCTAGAAACATCAGAAATTGAAGAATTGAAGTTTTATGATTATGACGAAAAATTTAGGCCTTTTGTATTGATCGCTGCAGTTTTGTTGTTAATTGAATTATTATTGAGAAATACTATTTTTAAAAGTTTTATATAGCTTGTTTTACAACGCTCAAAATAAGATTAAAAATAAGAGCCGTGAAAATGCTAAAGAATACCGATTTTGACATTGTTAAAATCTAAAATCTAAAAATTTTATGTACGAATTAGACGAAGAAAAATATTTATACCTATTACTTTTAATCCCAATTTTGTTGGCACTTTTTATGTACAACCAATTATGGAAACGAAAAAAACAACGCGAATTTGGCGATTTACAACTTATTGAAAAATTAAGTCCAGAAAAATCGAAGTTTAAACCCGTTTTAAAAATGTGCACAGTACTGCTAGGCTTAAGCTTTATAATTTTAGCACTCGTTAACCCAAAAATGGGAACTAAAATGGAAAAAGTAAAGCGGCAGGGTATCGATATTATTTTTGCCCTTGATGTATCTAAAAGCATGCTGGCCGAAGATGTGGCTCCGAACAGACTAGAAAAAAGCAAGCAAATTGTATCCCAATTAATCAACCAATTTGGAAGCGATAGAATTGGAATTGTGGCATATTCAGGCAGTGCGTTTCCTGTTTTGCCCATTACAACCGATTATGGTGTGGCAAAGATGTTTTTGCAAACCATGAATCCCGGCATAATTTCGTCGCAAGGCACCTCGATTGACGAGGCAATTGAAATGGCAATGGACCAATTTGACAAAAAAGACAAAGCCAATAAATTACTTATTATTATTTCAGACGGTGAAGACCATTCAGATAACGCTGAATCAGTTGCGGCAGATGCACAAAAGATGGGAATGAAAATAATAACGGTCGGAGTTGGAACTGAAAATGGCACCACAATTCCGTTGCGAAATGAATATGGAGCAACAACCAGTTTACAAAAAGATAAAGAGGGGAACGTGGTTATTACTAAACGAAATGCCGATGTGTTATCAAAAATTGCAAAAGCATCAAATGGCGGTTATGTAGATGGAAATTTGACAAAAACAGTTGTTGATTATGTAAAAAAAGCATTAGATACCATGCAAAAAACAGAATTTGAAGGCACACAAATGGCTAACTTTCAATCGCAGTACCAATGGTTTTTGGGCATAGGATTCTTTCTTTTATTGCTCGATATTTTTTTCTTAGAAACCAAAACCCAGTGGGTTAAAAAAATGAATTTATTTAACGAAGAAAAAAAATAAAGAAACGTAGCACTATGGCACTTTTTAGATGCGAGCCTTAGGACACAATAAAAGCATATGGAAACAACAAAAAAATTCAACAAAAACACTAAATATAACTCGAGGACAAGCATCTTTAAAAAAGAGTTAGTGCTTAAGATTTTATTCATAATCGTCTCATGCAATGCCTTTGCGCAACAAAAGGACAAAGATTATAATTTACCAAAAGGAAACGATTTATTTGACAATAAAGATTATGTTGAAGCCGAAGCAGAATATCGTATTTCACAATCAAAATATAAAAAAAAATCAGCATCGTCCTATAACTTAGCGTCTTCAATTTACAAGCAAAACTTTGCAGGAGAAGCCAAGCTACAGTTTGCAAAAGCAGCAACCGAAAGTAAATCGAAGGTCGAAAAAAAACAAGCTTTATGCGGTTTAGGAAATTCGTTAATGAATGAAAAAGATTATACAAACGCTGTTGAGGCTTATAAAAATGCATTACGCAATGACCCAAAAGATGAAGAAACACGCTACAATTTTGCCTTAGCGAAAAAAATGTTAAAAGACAATCCGCCAAAAAAAGACGACGATAAAAATAAGAATAAAGACAAGAATAAAAAAGAAGATAAAAAGGACAAGCCTGATCCTAAGAAAGACGAAAATAAGAATAAAGACGACAATAAAGATAAAAAACAAAACGATAAGCAAAAAAATCAAGGCGATGGCGAACAACCAAAGCCACAGCCCAGCGCTGCCAATAAACAACGAATTGAAAACTTATTAGACGCTGTAAACAATGAGGAAAAAAAGGTGCAAGATAAAGTGAATGCTCGAAAGGTAAAAGCACAAACCACCAAAAATGAAAAAGATTGGTAAATAAAGTACACTGTAGCGTAAAGCATTAGCAAATTAGAACATACAAATATCGAAAATGAAACTATTAGGCTTTTTTATACTATTTATTACGCAAGTTACATGGGCTCAAGTAAAATTTGAAGCAGATGTAAGCAAAAACTCGTTAGGAATCAATGAGCGCGTTCGCATCGAATTTTCTATGAACGAAGATGGCGACAACTTTAACCCACCAAATTTTGAAGCATGCGGTTTTAGAGTTGTAGGCGGGCCAAGTCAATCTATTTCGCAATCTTGGATTAATGGACGCAGCACGTTTCAAAAAGCCTACACCTATATTTTGTTGCCTTTACAAAAAGGAAATCTGGTAATTAAACAAGCTACTATCGAAATTAATGGCCAAATATATAAAACGCTGCCTGTAAAAATGATTGTTGGAAACGCCATTCAGGTAGAGCAAGAACGCGATACAAACGACGCTCCAGTGGTAAATGTAGACAATAATTTGTATTTAGTTGCCGACATTTCAAAAGCGAATCCGTATTTGAACGAACCAACCACAGTAATTTATAAATTATATTTTAGCAATAACATTGGTATTTCAAATTTTAGAGAAATAAACAAACCAAAATACAACGATTTTTGGAGTCAGAATATTGAAATTAAAAAACTAGAAGCACAGCAAGGAACGTATAAAGGACAACAATTTCGCTTTGTGATTTTGAAAAAAGTAGTATTATATCCTCAAAAAGCTGGAAAATTAGAGTTAGAACCGCTATCGCTTGATGTTGATGTACAACTTCCTGTCGGAAGACCAAATATTTTTGGACAATATCAAATGGGCGAAGACACAAAAAGAGTATCGGCGGGCAGTAAGATAATTACAGTAAAAGCATTGCCTATCGAAGGAAAACCAGATGATTTTTCGGGTGCCGTTGGTCACTTTGATTTTAAAGTTGTTCCGTCGCGAACAAGTTTAAAAAGTGGCGAATCTTTAGATTTAAATGTAAGTGTTTCTGGAACGGGAAATGTAAAGTTATTCACACTACCAAAACCCGTAGTACCTTCATCCTTAGAAATGTATGACCCTGAACATAAAGAAAACATTCAAACGCCACTATCAGGCATGAACGGTACTATTGCCGATCGTTATACCATTATTCCGAACGAAAAAGGTAATTTTCCAATCAAGGGCTTGCGGTTTTCGTATTTTGATTTAAACAGTAAATCATATAAAACCATCACAGCACCTGACATTATAATAACGGCCGCACAAGGACGTAGCGAAATTTCTAGCACAAGTGCAAAAACCAATAAAATTGAAGTTACTGCGAGTAAAACGTTTGCGTTTATAAAACAAGCTACAAAATTAACACAGGTATATAAACCCGCATTTATTGGTTCGGAATTATTTTATTTTTTACTTGCGTTGCCCTTTTTTATTATTCCGTGCTTGATTTTGTTTAGAAGAAAAAAAGAAGCTTCTGACGCAGACTTTGCTGGAAATCGAATCAAAAAATCGAATGCACTTGCAAAAAAATATTTATCGGAGGCAAAAAAACAAATTAACAATAAAGAGCCTTTTTATATTGCATTAGAAAGAGCATTGCACAACTTTTTGAAAGCCAAATTGAGCATCGAAACATCAGAAATGAGTAAAGATAAAATCGCACTGCTTTTAGAAAATAAAAGAGCTAATCAATTGACTGTAAATGATTTTATTGCATTAACCGAAAGTTGTGAATTAGCCCGATACGCGCCAGCAACAGCGGTCACAATTCAAAAGGATTATGAAAAAGCAGTTGAAATAATTTCTGCTTTAGAAAAACAAATGAAATAAATACCTTACCATAAAGTCAGTAATACCTTATTTATAATTTTTGTTAATTTAGGTTTTGTTTGATATAAATAGTACAACAATGAAAAAATCTATATATGTATTGCTTTTAATAACCCAATTATCATGGGCAACCGATTCGTACCAATCATTTGAAAGCGCAAATAAATACTATCAATCAGGAAAATATGAGCAAGCAATAAGATTATATCAAATCGCAACAAATAACAATACCTTAGAATCAGCCGAGTTGTATTTTAATTTAGGTAATTGTTATTATAAATTACATAGGGTTGCTCTAGCCATTTATAATTTTGAAAAGGCGGCAGCTTTAAACTCTAGTGACATAGAAATTCAAACTAATCTTGAATTTGCCCGTAAAATGGCCATTGATGATATTAAAACAATACCGAAAGTGGGATTTGGAAAATTGTTACACGATTTCGCAGCAAATTATGGTTCAGATACGTGGGCTTGGATTGCTGTGACACAGGCGTCTTTGTTCTTACTATTATTTATTGGATATTATTATTCAGGAACATCTTTACAGAAAAGAATCTTTTTTATGGGTATGTTTATAATTTTTTTAGGTCTATTCATAAGTTTATTTGCTGCATATTTTGAAAAAAACCGCTTACAAAATGAACAACCAGCCATAGTTTTTGCAGAAATAACTGTTGTAAAAGCAGAACCAAAAAAAACCGGACAAGATGCATTTATTTTGCACGAAGGTGCTAAGGTACTTATTATCGATAGCGTTGCAAAATGGAAAAAAATTGAGTTAGCAGATGAAACTACAGGTTGGATTGAGGAGGATGCAATTAGAAAATTACAGGATTAAAATTATATCAATTATGTGCTAAGTACTATTTTATATCAGTAGTAATCTTAGTTTTAAAATCAGTAAATAAGTCATTTAAAATTGGCATAAGTACATCAGCGGTTTTTAAAATAGGATTAAAAAATAAAGAATCATTTTGTTTTTCTTTACTTATTAATGCATTATTGAAGTTTATTTTCTGTATTAAGCTTAATAGAATTCCAAGAAATAAAATTGTTTTTAAAACCGCAAAAACAGCACCTCCTAGCTTATTTAACCATCCTAAGTAAGCAAAACTAGCAATACCCGAAAAAACTTTAGCGAGCTGATGAATAGCCACAATTATAAGCAAAAGCGTAATTACAAATGAAACCACTTTTATTGTTTTTGGCGACCAGCTGTTTGGAAAAAAATCGACTATCAGAAATGAAAATTTTATAGCGACAAAAATTCCGATAAAAAACGAAATAAAAGTAGCTAATTCTACAAAAAGTCCATTTTTCAAGCCTTTGTACAAGCCCAAAACCAAAAAAAATCCCAAAATAATATCTAGCAAACGCATACAATTTTTTTTCGACAACAAATATAAAACAATTTCGCTTTACATTACAAAATACTATATTTGTACAATTGATTTGATTACTGTGAAAAAATCCTAAATCAAATAACCCTAAATTCAAAATTTAAAGTGTCAAGAGACGAACAACTAAAAAAGCGCTGGGAACAAGTAGTTTCCCATTTATCAAATCAATTTGCCGATGGCGATGTTTTAGATTTGGATGCAATTATATACTTAATCGGAATTCAAGAATTTGGTAAATTTAAACGTGAGTTTAAAAAAGATGAAAAATTGAACTTAATGCACATTGCAATTTGTAGATTATTGCAACCCTATGGTTACTATGAATTTGATTTTGTTGATAAAGAGGGTTGGCCCCATTATACTGTAAAAGAAGAGCTACCGCCGCTAAAAGCTGGTGAACAGTCCATTTTAATGAAAGACGCGATTGTATCTTATTTTCTTGAAAAAAATCTTATCGAATAATTTATATAAAGTTAAAATGGGCTATGTTTTTTATATAAATGCAGTATAAAATTGGTGTGCTCATTTAAATAGTATTTAATTTTAATATAATCATGCCTCAGTATTCAATAATTCCTTTTTAGTAATGATTTAAAAAACTAAATTTGCATTTTACAACAACAACATGACAGAAAAAATAAAAGAATATATAGAAGAAGCTAAAGCCTTTACCACTAAAAATAAAGAATCTTTAGAGGCATTTAGAATAAAATTTTTAGGAACAAAAGGCTTGTTAAAAGATTTGTTTGCCGAGTTTAAAAATGTGCCCAATGATCAAAAAAAAGATTTTGGTCAGGTAATAAACTTACTCAAAACTGTTGCTGAAGAGCGCGTAAAAACCATTCAAGAAGAACTTGAAAGTAAGGAAGAGGCTGTTGGTATTTACGGGGATTTATCTCGAGCTGGCGCACCGCTTATTGTTGGGTCGCGGCATCCAATTTCGATTGTAAAAAACCAAATTATTGATATTTTTTCAACAATCGGATTCAATGTTTCTGAAGGGCCAGAAATTGAAGACGATTGGCACAATTTTACCGCATTAAATCTTCCGGAGTACCATCCGGCGCGCGATATGCAAGATACTTTTTTTATTCAAACTAATCCTGATGTTTTGTTAAGAACACACACTTCATCGGTACAAGTACGGTATATGGAGAACAACCAACCGCCAATTCGTACTATTTCGCCAGGACGTGTTTTTAGAAACGAAGCAATATCAAGTCGCTCGCATTGTATTTTTCATCAGGTTGAAGGCTTGTACATTGATAAAAATGTATCGTTTGCCGATTTAAAGCAAAATTTACTTTATTTCACTAAAGAAATGTTCGGGAAATCAAAAATTAGATTGCGACCAAGTTACTTTCCGTTTACCGAACCCAGTGCCGAAATTGATATTTATTGGGGTCTTAAAACCGAAACCGATTATCGAATAACCAAAGGAACAGGCTGGCTCGAAATAGGTGGTTGCGGCATGGTTGATCCTAATGTACTCAAAAACTGTAATATTAATTCAGATGATTTTTCGGGTTTTGCATTTGGAATGGGAGTAGAACGCATTGCCATGTTGCTTTATCAAATTGGCGATATCAGGATGTTTTATGAAAACGACGTCCGTTTTTTAGAACAATTTAAATCAGTGCTTTAAATCTGTTTTCTTAATGCAAACATTCACATACAGTAATTAAAAACCGTCATTCAATTGAAGTCAGATATTAAAATACCCGAAGTTGAAAATGTTTTTTTAGCAGCAATAAGCGAATATAGCGATGATTTCGGTGAAAATGTATGGAATGTGTATTTGGTAAACGACAGCGATTTCGATGTAGAAAGCGTTATGGTAGTTTCAAAGGCTTTTGGCACAATAGACGGTGAAATGAAAAAAACATCACTTTTGCGGCACGCTTTTGTGCATGTACCTGCTGTTTCGGTTGTTAAGATAGAAATGATTGAGAAAAATGTATTACAACTTAATAATGAATTTATGTTGACTTATTTTATAAAAAACACAATGTACGACAAGAGATTTATTTTTAAAAAGCAGTTTGATATTTATGGCGAGATAGAAGAGGTGCCGATTTTATTTGTAAATGGTCATGTGGTGCGGTAGGTTTTTATAAGATATTAAAAACTCGTTGAACGAATGTATTATAAAAACTTGAAACAAGGCAATAATGTTGTTTCGAAGTATAATAAGG
>JAYVGC010000097.1:0-7980 GCA_043772535.1 Flavobacterium sp.
AAAAAAATCGGTTTAGAAAATTCTAAACCGATTTTTATTTTTCAAATAAATTTATAATTTACTAATATAACTTCCGTACAAGTCTTTAAATTGATACCCAACGTCTACTCTATCTTTACTCAATTTATCGTATTCTACTAAACCCCAAAGTACAAATTCTTTCAAGAAATACTTGTCTTCAAGTGCAATTGTAGGTTGGTATTTCTGAATTAAATCTTCCAATGGTTTTACTTCGTCCAATTGTTTTTTATATTCTTCATCAGTTGCATCGTCTAGTAATTCAAATCCAGTTTCCGCAAAAAACCATTCTAAAACTTTTGCAAAAGGACTGTTGTCAGCATCACGCTCTAATTTTTCAATTTTCGGAAAATAAGCAGGAAAAAATGTATGAATAGCATCGCCAATTAAATGTTGCGCCACAACTGCTGCGCCTTCTTGTTCTCCTTCATAAACCAATTCTACTTTTCCTGTCAATGCAGGAATAATTCCCATAAAATCGGATAATCTAACCGTAGTTTTTTCACTTCCAGATTTTAATGCTCTTCGTTCTGCTGTACTTACTAAATTTTCAAAAGCTGTAATTGTCATTCTTGCACTTACCCCACTTTTATTGTCAATGTATTCACTTTCTCTGGCTTCAAATGCAATTTGTTCTAACAAATCTCTAGCCAATGATGGAACGTAAACACTTTCCGATTGTTGTTTGTTTAATTTTGCTTCTTGCTCTGTAATTGTTCTTGCAATTGCAACCGTTTCTGGATAATGTGTAAGAATTTGTGAACCAATTCTGTCTTTTAAAGGCGTTACAATACTTCCACGATTGGTATAATCTTCTGGATTTGCAGTAAAAACGAATTGCATATCTAATGGCATTCTTAATTTGAAACCACGAATTTGAATATCACCTTCTTGCAAAATATTAAACAGAGCCACTTGAATACGAGCTTGCAAATCGGGCAATTCATTAATAACAAAAATACAACGGTTCGCGCGAGGAATCATGCCAAAATGAATAACACGATCATCAGCATACGATAATTTTAAATTTGCCGCTTTTATTGGATCTACATCTCCAATTAAATCGGCAACTGTTACGTCTGGAGTTGCTAATTTTTCTGAAAAACGTTCATTTCTGTGAACCCATTTAATTGGAGTTGCATCACCTTTTTGAGCAATTAAATCAATTGCAAAACGCGAAATCGGTCGTAACGGATCATCATTAATTTCTGAACCTTCAACAATTGGCATGTACTCATCTAATAAATCTACCATTTTTCGCGCCAAACGCGTTTTTGCCTGTCCACGAAGCCCTAAAAAATTTATGTTGTGCCGCGATAAAATAGCACGCTCTAATTCAGGAATCACCGTATTTTCAAAACCATGAACTCCTTCAAAAACGGGTTTACCCAATTTTATTTTTTCTCTTAAATTGTTTCGCAATTCATCTTTAATACTTTTAGATTTATATCCTGCTGCAATTAATTCGCCTAATGTGTTTACTGTTTCTATTTTCATATTGTCGTTGCGAGGTACAAAGCAATTTTGTCCTCAGTTTTATTAATTTTACTTTATTTTCTTTTTTCTATTGGCTTCATAATCTTCAAAAATCATTTCGCCCAAGCCCTTCAACCCTGTATAAAACGCTTTTCCTTGGTTGGCTTCGGTAAACCGATTCACAAATTTTTGCAAATACGGATCGTTTGCAATCATAAAAGTAGTAATCGGAATTTTTAATTTGCGTGCTTGTTGAGCCTGATTATAGCATTGTTCTACTATATATTCGTCTAAGCCATTTGAATTCATGTAATACGAGCCGTCTTTTTCACGCACACAACTTGGCTTACCATCTGTAATCATAAAAATTTGCTTATTAGTATTGCGTTTTCGTCGTAAAATATCCATGGCAAGTTGCAAGCCAGCTACCGTATTGGTATGATAAGGACCTACTTTTAAATACGGTAAATCTTTAATTGCAATTGGCCAGGCATCGTTACCAAAAACCAAAATATCAATAGTGTCTTTTGGATATCTGGTTGTAATTAACTCTGCTAAAGCCATAGCCACTTTTTTAGCAGGTGTAATTCGATCTTCGCCATACAAAATCATACTATGGCTAATATCAATCATTAGTACGGTACTCATTTGTGCTTTAAATCTCGAATCTTCAACCACCAAATCGTTTTCGGTAAGCATAAATTCATCGGCACCGTTATTAATTTGAGCGTTGCGTAAACTTTCGGTTAACGATATTGTTTCCAATCCGTCGCCAAAAACAAAGTTTCTAAACTCACCTGTTTGCTCGTCACCATTGCCAGAATATTTGGTTTTATGATTTCCAGAACCCGATTTTTTTAAGTTTCCAAAAATCTGATCTAAAGCACTTTGCCTAATAGCACGCTCCGTTTTTGAGGTAATACCAATACCACTGCCCGTTCCGTCTTCTTTTAACTCTTCTCGAATGTAGCCTTTTTTCTTTAAATCTTCAATAAAGTCATCAATAGTGTACTCTTTATCAGTCAGTTTGTATTCTACATCCAATTGCCGCAACCAATCAATTGCCTCATCAAAATCGCCAGAAGTATGCGTAATTAACTCTTTAAAAACATCAAAAAGTTTATCAAACGGCGACTGGAACGGAGCTTCGTATTGCTTAAAAAAAAATCCCTTTTTATCCTTTAAATTCATTGTATAAAAGTAACTAAAAATAATCTGAGCTTTTTTAAAACGAATATTAATTTTTAGTTAAAACAACAGCAGTTTTTTTTAGTTTTAGAAGCAGTCATTACAGCAGTTTTAACAACGTTTGGGTCCCGCTTTTCACTTTATCTTTTTATTTTTTTTTAATAAAAAAATAAAAAGGATGCCGTTGCAATCGGGGCTCAAATTAATTTTGGGCCTTTTATTTATATAATTTTGGTACTCTTTTTTTTTTGAAGTAACAATTTTAAACTTGAATCGTCTTACTTTTAAATCAAAATCAAAAACACTTTGGAAACCATTTTATCAATCAAAAACCTCTACAAAAGATACGGAAGCATACAAGCCGTAAAAAATGTATCTTTAGACATTCAAAAAGGCACTGTTTACGGTATTTTAGGGCCAAACGGAAGCGGAAAATCAACCACACTAGGCATCGTTCTAAACGTGGTTAACAAAACTTCGGGTAGCTATTCGTGGTTTGGAGGCACCTTGCACACTCATGAAGCCCTGAAAAAAGTAGGTGCAATAATTGAGCGTCCCAATTTTTATCCATACATGACCGCACAACAAAATTTAGAATTAGTTTGCAAAATTAAAGGCATTACTTATCAAAAGGTAGACGAAAAATTAAATTTAGTTGGCTTAAGCGACCGCAAAAATAGCAAGTTTAGCACTTTTTCATTAGGAATGAAACAACGATTAGCCATAGCCTCTGCGCTACTAAATGACCCCGAAATTCTAATTTTAGACGAGCCCACAAACGGATTAGACCCACAAGGAATTCACCAAATTCGCGATATTATAAAGTTAATTGCATCTCAAGGAACCACAATTTTATTAGCGTCGCACTTACTCGACGAAGTTGAAAAAGTTTGTAGCCATGTTTTAGTACTACAAAAAGGCAGTATTTTATATTCAGGCCTTGTTGATCACATGTCAAACAAATCTGAATTTTTAGAAATACAAGCAAATGACAATCAATTAATAGTAGCTATTTTAAAAAACTATCCCACAATATCAGAAATAATAGAAGAAAATGGTAAGATTTTAGTTTATTCTAATACCCTATTACAACCATCAGAAATCAACAAATATTTAGCAGAAAAAAATTGTTATTTAAATCATATCATTGTTCGAAAACAAAGTTTAGAAGAACAATTTTTAGAATTAACAGAAAACACACTTACACCAAATAATACTCAATCTTAAAATAAAAAATTGCAAATGAAACGTTTATTATCAATAGAATTGCAAAAAATTTGGTTAAACAAAGCAAGTCGAATCTTAACTTTATCGTACTTCATATTACTATCATTTATAGCATTAATAGCATCTATAAAATATGATTTAGGACCAATTAAACTACATTTTGCTGAAATGGGCATTTTTAATTTTCCGTATATTTGGCATTTTAATACATACATAGCCGACTTTTTTAAATTTTTTCTAGCCATTATAATTGTTTCGATGATGGCAAATGAATACAGTTATGGCACGCTAAAACAAAACCTAATTGACGGAATGAGCAAAAAAGAATTCATCACGTCAAAATTTTTAACAGTAGTTGTATTTGCATTAGCATCGACAATTTTTGTTTTTTTGATGAGTTTAATTTTAGGATTATCGTTTTCATCCTATACTGAAGCAAGTATACTATTTTCAAAAATGGATTATCTATTAGCTTATTTTGTGAAACTTTTAGGTTTTTTTACATTTTGTTTATTTATCGGGATTTTAATAAAAAGATCCGCTTTTGCAATTGGTTTTGTATTTATTTGGTACGTTATTGAAGCAATAATAGTAGGTTTAATTAAGTACAATTTTTTTAAAGATAGTAAATTAGCAGCAGCATTAACAAACTATTTACCCTTACAGTCAATGTCAAATTTAATAGTAGAACCTATTTCAAAACTGTCTGTAATAAAAAATGTTAGCACCCAAATTGGCATTGATCAAGTCAAGGATTATTCGGTGCACTACCTTACAATATTAACAGTTTGTTTTTGGATAGTACTATTTATTTATTGGTCGCTTCAAATTTTAAAAAAACGCGATTTATAGCAACCCAATTTTTTGTTAAAAAATACTAAAAATCAGTAATTTAATTTAAAATTCCTAAATTTTTTGCTATTTTTAGCCCATGAAAAAACGATTACTTAACTTCGCTGTAACTATTTTGTTTTCAATGGGTTGCTTTGCTCAATTTAGCAAAACGCATTACATGCCACCTTTGTCAAACTCCAGCAGTATTGGAACAGGTCCACAATATTTATATATTTCAACACCTAGTATATCCCCAATTACATACCAAATAAAGCAATTAGGATCAACCATAGTGACTGGAACGGTAAGCAGAGATACGCCCGCTATTTTCGACACCTCACTCAGTGGCAATCCAAATCAATTTATAGTTGAATCGAGTGCCTTAAACACAGTTTTATCTAACAGAGGTTACATTATTGAAGCACAAGACGTAATTTATGTTTCGGGTAGGCTAATTGATGATTCTGGAAACCAAGCGGGTGCAGTAGTATCAAAAGGACTAGCAGCACTCGGAAAAACATTTCGCATTGGTGGCATGACAAATAGTTTAAATTCAAGTTACGGCACTATTCATCAAACGTTTATATCGGTTTTAGCCACAGAAAACAATACTACTGTAACCTTCAGTAATATTGGTATCGGGGCTGTCTTGGTCGGAAATGCAGCAGTAGGTAATACGCCACCACCAGTGGTTTTAAATGCGGGTCAAAGCTATATCATTGCAGTACAAGGCCCCACTACAGCTAATCGGGCGGCACTAATTGGAGCATTAGTAAGTTCTGATAAGCCTATTGCGGTAAACTGCGGTTCGTTTTTAGGTTCTAATGGCGAATTGAGTAATGTAGATATGGGTTTTGACCAAATTGTATCCGCCGAACGAACGGGAAAAGAATATATATTTGTAAAAAGTACGGGGCAAAATAACGTAGAACGTGTTTTATTGATTGCTCATGAAGATGGAACAGAGATTTTTTTAAACGGTGGTGGCGCTCCAACAGCTACCTTAAATGCGGGTCAATACATAAACTTGACAGGTGTTTCATATAACAGTAATGGTATAATGTATGTAACATCAAATAAAAATATTTTTGCATACCAATCTGTTGGCGATAATTCTCAACCGAGCCAAGCCAACCAAGAGTTATTTTTTGTGCCACCATTAAGTTGCGAAACACCAAAGGAAATAAATAATATACCATTTATTGATCAAATCGGTGCACGAACCTTTACAGGACGAGTAACAATAACGACCAAAACAGGTTCAACTTTAAATTTTATTATAAACGGTACTTCGTTTACGCTAGCGAGCTTAATTAGTGCTGGTGCCGTAGTTACTGGACCAACAGCGGTAACAGGTAATACGGCTTATGAATGTTACACTATAAAAGGATTATCAGGAAACGTTTCTGTGTTTTCGAGCACACAATTGTATTTAGCTGCTTATGGCTCTGATGGAGCAGCAACTTTTGGAGGCTACTATTCTGGTTTTACTTTTAAACCTGAAGTCGTGTTACAAACGGTAAATATTTCACAATCTAATTGTATTCCAAACGTAGAATTAAAAGTAAGTGCTGTTACAGGTTTTGACGTTTTTCAGTGGTACTTTAATGGAAATCCAATAACCGGTGCCAACACCAATATTTATTCCCCAACGCAAGCAGGCTACTATAAAGTAAAAGCTACCCTAGCGGCATGTAACGTTGATTTATTTTCAGATGAGATTCCCGTCAGCAATTGTGCCACAAATTTAGACAATGATGCAGCAAACGATAATGTTGATTTAGACTACGATAATGACGGAATTACTAATTGCACCGAATCATATGGCAATCAAATTATAAATACCAGCACGCCAACACCTATAGCTGTTGGTACCTATAATAATACCTATACTGCAACTGTAACCACATCCGCGACAGCGAGTGCAGTACCTTTTGCAGGTGCTACAGACGGAAGTTTTATTTCAGAAATTCCGGCCGGAAAACAAAATTTTTTAAAATATCAATTAACTTTTGCCCAGCCCGTTACCCTCTCGATGGATTATATTGCCATTGCAGCAGCATCAGATTTAATGAATGCAAATGCCGAATTTATTGTTAACTCCCCAATAAATCAAACCATTACAGTATTAAATCCAGATAATCAATTGTTAATTGATACAAATTACGACGGTATTTACGAAACTGGTATTACACAATTTTCATCATTTGAAATTCGATTTAGATTAAACAGCACTACGCCACTTGCAGCTGGCACTGGTACTTTTAAATTTATTACCCAAAATTCGTCATCAATTAGCTTTACACATAAAAATTTATTAGACACGACTGCTAACAAAGCGACCTTTAAATTTTATGCTGTTTGCGTTCCAAAAGATACTGATGGAGATGGAATTCCGGACCAATTTGACTATGATTCTGATAATGACGGTATAACGGATAGAATTGAGTCTCAGGGTCAATTTTTTATACCAAATACAGGAGCTGATACAAATGCTGATGGGATAGATAATGTTTTCGGAAACGGAGTTACCCCAGTAGATTCAGATGGAGATTTAATCCCAGATTACCTAGACTTAGACTCTGACAATGACGGTATTTATGATTTAATAGAATCAGGCTGTAATGCTCTTGATGCAAACAACAACGGAATAATTGATGGTTCAAATTTTGGCGCCAACGGATTAAATAATGCAATTGAAACTTTTATTGACAGCGGAATTTTAAAATTTCCTTTAACCAATAGCGATTCAGATACAATAAACAATTACCTCGAAATTGATAGCGATAACGATTTATGTACTGATGTTATTGAAGCTGGTTTTGCGGATTCGAACAATGACGGAATCCTTGGTAGTATAACACCACCAACTGTAAACGGAAGTGGCCTTGTAACAAGCGGCGTTGGTTATACAATACCAAATATTAATTATACTATTGGTGCCCCAATATCAATTTCAGCGCAACCAGTAAATAAATCGGTTTGTGAATTGCAAAACACGAGTTTTACACTAACCAATACCGCCGTTGACAGTTATAAATGGCAAATTTCAACAAACAATGGATCGCTATGGACAGATGTAACAAATAGTACAATTTATTCAGGTGCTTTAACTGCAACGCTGTCAATTACAAGTACGCAAATGTCTATGAATGGTTATCAGTATCGTGTTTTTCTTAACAAAAACGGTAATTCCTGCGGTTTATACTCAAGCCCATGTACTTTAACCATTTTAAA
>JAYVGC010000098.1:0-3222 GCA_043772535.1 Flavobacterium sp.
AAATTAACGAAATGAAGCAAACAAAGATGTGAGTTTAGGAATACTTGGACTAAACGAGGATTTTGTGCAGCTGAATGAGGTAATGACTTCATTATTTCCAAATGTTAAAAAAATAAGTAAAATAATATTTACAATAAAATAGTGCAATATGAAGCAAAAATGATATTTTTGTTTTTATGGATAATTCAATAATTTATTTAGACAATAACGCTACTACACCTCTTGATAAAAGAGTATTAGATGCTATGTTGCCCTATTTTATTGATAATTTTGGAAACCCATCGAGTACACATAATTTTGGAAAAGGTTCTAATAAAGCTGTCGATACTGCAAAAAAGAATATTGCGACTCTAATAAATTCAACTCCTCAAGAATTAACTTTTACTTCTGGTGCAACTGAAAGTATAAATATTGCTTTGAAAGGTCTTGCTTTACATCCAAGTAACGAAAAAAAACATATTATTACAGTAAAAACAGAGCATAAAGCGGTGCTAGATACGTGCAAATATTTAGAAACTGTTGGATTTGAGATTGATTATTTATCAGTGAATAAAGATGGATTAATTGATTTAAAACAATTAAAAAATACCATTAGAAAACAAACTTTACTTGTTTGTGTAATGTGGGTTAATAATGAAACTGGGGTGATTCAAACTATAAATGAAATAAGTGAATTGGTTCATAAAGCTGGCTCCTTATTTATGACAGATGCTACACAAGCCATTGGTAAAATTCCAACTGATGTTTTAGAAAACAATATTGATATAATGTGTTTTTCTGCACACAAAATGTATGGTCCAAAAGGAATTGGTGCTTTATTTTTGAACAGTGAAACTGTAAATAAAAAACGCATACTTCCACTACAACACGGTGGCGGACACGAAAATGGTTTGCGAAGCGGCACATTAAATGTACCTGCAATAGTTGGTTTTGGCAAAGCTTGTGAAATTGCTTTTAACGAAATGAAAACTAACGCAACAACTATTTTAAATTTGAGAAATAGTATTGAAAATGATTTATTGAATATTAAAGGTTCATTTGTAAATGGTAGTAAGAGCCAAAGATTATTTAATACTTTAAATATTTGTTTGCCAAATTTTGATGCGACTGTTTTTATTGGTAAAAATAAAAATATTGCCGTAAGTAATGGTTCTGCTTGTAATGCTGCATTGGTTGAAGCATCGCACGTTTTAACTGCTATGGGATTAAGTGAAGATGAATCTTTTGGAAGTTTAAGAATTTCTTTAGGTAAAATGAATAGCGAGAGTGATATCAAACATTTAATTGATAAAATAAATATATTTTTGAATTCCTTAGAGTTTAAAACAGACAAAATAATATAATGTGATTGATTTAATAAAATATTTGAATAAAATACCATCTGGAAGATTGAGGCATTTAGTCGGTCAAGACATTTGTGATGCAATTGTTAATTACAATATGTACAACAATAATCTAACAGTAAATTATGCTGATATTCTTCAAAATAAATATGGTAAAAACATATTATTTGATAAAGCAGTTTTTAGAGAAATAGTTATTTATCTTGATGATAAATTTATTATTAAAATTGCCGATTTGAGCAATATTAAAGGAAAAAACACAGAGGAAAAAAGAGAAAATATAGCTGATAAAAATTATGGATATAAAAACTATAGTTTTTCTGAAAATTTAATAATTGTATTAGAATTAGATAAAGATTTTTACTTACCAACTCAAAATGATATACTAGATGATTTTCAACAAGTTTTAGAACCAAATTATCATTTACACGATTGTCAAAAAAACCTAAAGGATTTGGCAATTCAAAATTTATTAAATCCCAATTATACAAATAGAATGCTTATCCATCTGCCTACTGGTGCTGGTAAAACAAAAACTGCTATGGAAATGGCATCAGATTATTTAAGATGCAAATCAGTTTTAGGAGGTTTTGACAATTCAGGCTTTGTTATATGGCTAGCTCATTCCAAAGATTCTTCATCCCATAAATTACGGTAAACATTAACATATTCGAATGTTGCAGATGGATTTATTTTGTAATAGTATCTGCATATTCTTTTAAAAAGTAATAGTATTTTGTCATCGTGGCAAAAATCAAGTAAATCGTCAATTACTCGTTCAATTTCTTTGTTGTCTGTTATCTTGTTACGGTAAATTCTATCTACTTGTTCTTCGTAAATCATGAAAGCATCTTGTGTGATTTTATTTAAACTTTCTGCTAATTCTTTGAAACTATTAAGTTCTTCTTGTGTCATTGAAATCAGTATTGAGGAATTTATGATTAATCGTTTTTTGGTATTGCAAATTCAATATTCATTTTCCAATGCAACTTGTTTATTTCGGTTTTTAGTACTGTTAGTTCTTGGATTAAATCTTCAAATGTTGGTGCATCTCCATAAATCATTTCTGTAAGCATGGTGTTATAATCTGTTTCCCATGCTTTTATAACTTCTTTTGGTGGAATTGGATTAATGGTTTGTGGTTGGTGTAAGTTGTAATCTACTTTGCTGATTCGAGTGAAATTGTATCTGTGTTTGACTATGGTTTCGTATAGTTCGGTATCGTATAATGCATTATGCTTTATTTCGGTTTTTGAAAGTTGGTACACATCGTATAAATGTCTGCTTAGTCTTTCTACACGGATTGCTTTTGTTGGTTTACTAAATTCTTCATGCAACAGAAATATTTTCTCCAAAAATGTTCTTTCTGCCACTACTGTTGGGACTTTAATTGCAGGCATTGCGAAACTTGCTTGCGGATAGTGTTCGTCAATAAAGGTGTTAAATTCTGCTATTTCTAGTGGTTCTCTTAACGAACGACAGCCGATTTCGATTTGAACTTTGGGTTGTATGTACCCAACTGATTCTATTACGTTAGGATAATACATTAGTATTATTTTAGGATCTTGATCAGATTCTTGGGTATTTATTATATCCCAAGTTACATCTGTAAATCCTTTATCTAACATTCTTTGTTTTAGTTCTGAATAAAACGTATTTGATATGTATTGATTGGCCGCTTTTCTTAAAGCTGTAATATCTTTTTTCTTTAAATCGCTTCCGAAACCTAGAAATTTAGGATCAATTGCTAAATCCACATCTTCAGAAAAACGACTTATTAAATTCCATGCTTTACTTAATGATGTTCCACCTTTGAATACTAAATGTTTGCCTACATTCATTTCAAAAATAGTGGCTAATACTTGAACTACCCACCAAT
>JAYVGC010000099.1:0-7826 GCA_043772535.1 Flavobacterium sp.
AGAAAAAATTGATAAACTTGCCGAAAGAAGCGTTGGTGTTGGCCAACAAGGTTTTATTTTTGACCGAATAAGTAATGCTTTTGCTGCCATTGATATTTATGAAAACGATATTGTATTATTAAATAAAAATTTTGTAAGTCCAATATCTGAGCGCGGTTATGGCGTGTACGAATACGTGCTGCGTGATAGTATAGTGGACGAAAACAATAAAAAATCGTTTCAAATTTATTTTTTTCCGCGTCAAAGTGGAGACTTAGTTTTTGAAGGAAATTTTAAAGTAACAGACAAAACATTTGCTATTTCAAACATATCAATGAAAGTCAACAAAGGTATTAACTTAAATTTGGTTCGGAATTTGTCGATCGAAAAAGACTTTAGAATCGAAAACGACTCGATGTACCTTCCGGACCGCGACTTTTATGAAGGCGACTTTACGCTACTAACCAAAAATGATGACGAAAAGGGCTTGTTTGTAAGAAAAAATATTGTTTTTAGTGACTACGATTTAAATCCCAAACATGAAATACCCTTTTATTCTGAAACAAAAATACAATCACTACGAAACGAATTTGACAAAGACGATGACTATTGGAACGGTATTAAAACCAAAGATAATTCTTTAATTGAAAGCAGAAAAATAATTGACGAATTAAAAAACAATCCAAAAATTAAAAGAATAACCGGACTAATTAACATATTGGCTACTGGTTATGTAAACATTGGGCACAATTTACAATTTGGTTCCTTGTACAATGTAATTGCAAATAATGATATTGAAGGGTTACGCTTACGTGCAGGCTTTAGAACTTTTAAAACTGTAGACGACTTGTTCCGAACCCATTTTTATGGAGTATATGGTACTAAAGATAAGCACTTTAAATATGGTATAGAGGCAAAATATTTAATTTCGCAATCACCACGAATAGTAATTGGAGCATCAAGAATTGATGATAATCTTCAATTTGGCGGAACTACCCTAAATGTCAATGATTTATGGGTGGGCAACACCAACACTAATTTATTAATTAACAGAGGCTTAAATAATTTTATTTCGAAAGTTGAAAAAAATTCGATCATGACAAACTTCGGGTTCACAAATAATTTTCGAATCATATTATCAGCCACGCAGCAAAAAATAACTTCCGCGGCGCCAGAAAATATTTTTAATATCGATTATGGATCTGATGCTTCGACTGCTCAAACAAAACTAACCGATTTTAATACGAGCATAGCACTGGTATATACACCAAATCGGTTTGTTTATGGATTTGGTGTTGAACAACGCTTTGGTCGAAGTTTATATGCCACCTCAACTTTAAAATTAAATAAAGGAATTAGTGGTATTGCAGGAAGCCAATTTAACTATCATAAAATTCAATTTTCATTTGAAAAACCAGTTATATTGAGTAATTTTGGTATTTTAGATACTTATTTTGAAGTTGGAAAAACGTTTGGAGCAGTTCCGTTGCCTTTATTGAGTGCCGTACCCGCTAATCAAGGCTATTCTGTGGTGCCAAAAACATTTATTTTACTAGATTATTTTGATATGGTTACAGATTCATATATTATGGCTCACTTTAATCATCATTTTAACGGACTTATATTTAACAGGTTACCGCTTTTAAAAAAAATAAATTTACGCGAAGTTGCTTTTTATCGATGTGTTCTAGGATCTGTTTCCGATGACAATGTAAATTTAAACAAATCACTAATTACGTATGCATCGCCAAATAAAAAAGTATACGCCGAATATGGTTTTGGAATAGAAAATATAGGATACGGCAATTTCAGACCGATTCGTTTGGATTTTGTTTGGCGTACTAATTTTATAGATGTAAATGGTTTAGAATCACCAAAATTTGGTGTTAGAATAGAGTTAAGACCCGAATTTTAGTATGATAAAAGCTATTTCTTATCTTTCAAAAAATGACCAAAAGCTAAAATTTATACTTGAAAATTTTGGTGAACCGCTTGTGCAAAAGCGAGAAGAAGGATTTGAATCGATGTGTCATATTATTTTAGAACAGCAAGTATCAATTGCATCGGCAAAAGTATGCTTTGTGAAATTGCAAACTTTTTTTGGCGAAATAACTCCAAGCAAAATTATAGTAGCTACTGAATTTGAGTTAAAAAATTGCGGTTTATCGAGGCAAAAAATAGTTTATTTAAAAGACTTAGCAAGTAAAATGCATAACCAACAAATTGATTTTGCCAGTTTTAAAACCAAAACCGAAGCCCAAATAAGAGCCGAATTAATCACCATCAAAGGAATAGGCAATTGGAGTGTTGATGTATATTTAATGTTTTGTATGCAGCATAACGATGTATTTCCGTTAGGAGATATTGCCATAAAAAATACAATGACCGAGCTGTATTTAACTCAAACAACGGAACAGATGAAAACAATTTCAGATACTTGGAAACCGTATCGAAGTTATGCGTGTTTTACCATTTGGCACTATTATTTAAAAAAAAGAAGTAAAATTTAAAAAAGCTACTATTTTAGCAGTAAACGTAACCATTTTATTAAAAAACCATAAACAAGTTAAATTTTAATAAAAATCACAGTTGTAGCGTTTATATTGCAAATTACTGCATACTAAATTTAATAAGAAACGTTCGTTTACGCTGATGCGGTTACTTTTGTCGCAATAAACCAATAATATAATAGTTGCGATCCCGAAAAAGTTTAGAAACCTACGGTTTTACGCAACGAAAAAAACGTACACCATTGATTTTAGCCCCTAGTTAAGATAACAAATGAATTTTAACAAATTTAAATCAAAAAATACTATGCATGCATAGTAAAATTAGAAAACTATTTTGTACTTTTGTTACATAATAGTAACTATATAAATCTTTTTAAATGAAAATATTAGTCTGCATCAGCCACGTGCCTGATACTACTTCAAAAATTAATTTTATTAATGGTGATACAGATTTTGACACCAACGGCGTACAATATGTAATTAATCCAAACGATGAATTTGGTTTAACACGTGCCATTTGGTTTCAAGAACAACAAGGAGCAAATGTAACCGTTGTTAACGTTGGCTTAGCCGACACTGAACCAACATTAAGAAAAGCACTTGCAATTGGTGCGAACGAAGCTATAAGAATAAATGCCGCACCAACCGACGGTTTTTATGTGGCAAAACAACTAGCCGAAGTTATAAAAAATGGAAGCTACGACCTAGTAATTTGCGGAAAAGAATCGTTAGACTACAACGGTGGAATGGTACCTGGAATGATTGCAGGATTATTAAGCTACAACTTTGTAAATTCTTGCACCGATTTGATAATTGATGGTAAAAATGCAAAAGCAAGCCGAGAAATAGACGGTGGAAAAGAAATAATCGAAACCACATTACCACTAATTATTGGAGGACAAAAAGGTTTGGTAGAAGAAAAAGACTTAAGAATTCCAAACATGAGAGGTATTATGACTGCACGCACAAAAGTGTTAACCGTATTAGAACCAATTGCAGCCGCTAATGAAACGAAAGCAGTAAAATTTGAAAAACCAGCAGCTAAATCGGCAGTAAAATTAGTAAGTGCGGATAATTTAGACGAACTAATAAATTTATTACACAACGAAGCCAAAGTTATATAGTTTTTTTTGATTTTTGATTTCGTTAATAGTAACTCAAAACTCCAAACTAAATTACCACTTAAATAATAACTCTTAAATACAACATACTATGTCATTATTAATATACGCCGAATCGGCAGATGGAAAATTAAAAAAAGTTGCTTTTGAATTAGCATCTTATGCAAAAAAAGTTGCCGAAATGTTAGGCACATCGGTTACAGCCGTGACAATAAATGCAGAAGATGTTTCAGAATTAGCAAAATATGGAGTAGATAAAGTGCTCAAAGTAAGCAACAACCAATTAACAAACTTTAATGCCAAAGCTTACGCCGACGTAGTAAAACAGGCAGCTCAGCAAGAAGCAAGTAAGGTAATTGTACTTTCGTCAACAACAGATAGTTTATATTTAGCACCATTAGTTGCAGTTGGTTTAGAAGCTGGTTTTGCATCAAATGTAGTTTCACTGCCATTAAGCACTAGTCCTTTTCAAGTAAAAAGAACCGCTTTTTCAAACAAAGCATTTAACTTTACCGAAATCTTAACAGATGTAAAAGTAGTAGCTATCGGAAAAAACTCTTTTGGGATTTTTGAAAACACGGCTACACTTTCGCAGCATGATTTTTTGCCATCGTTAAACGATGCTGATTTTAATGTAAAAGTAGCCTCGATCGAAAAAGCATCTGGTAAAGTAACCATTGCTGATGCCGATGTAGTGGTTTCGGGCGGCCGTGGATTAAAAGGACCAGAAAATTGGGGATTGATAGAAAATTTAGCAAGTGTTTTAGGAGCGGCAACGGCCTGTTCAAAACCAGTTTCAGATTTAGGATGGCGACCTCACAGTGAACATGTTGGTCAAACTGGAAAACCCGTAGCCACAAATTTATACATTGCGGTTGGGGTATCAGGAGCAATTCAACACATTGCAGGTATTAATGCATCAAAAGTAAAAGTGGTTATTAATTCTGATCCTGATGCTCCATTTTTTAAAGTTGCCGATTACGGGATTGTTGGAGATGCCTTTGACATTCTACCAAGATTAACTGAAAAATTAAAAGCTTTTAAGGCGCAAAATACCTAAAAAAAAAAGCAATAGTACTGTTCCAAATTCCAATTATATAATTTTTTGGAATTTGGAATTTTTTATTTGCTAATATTTTCTAAAGATGCGAAAAGATTTCGTTTATTTGCAGTACTTATTTTATTTTAAAAATAGATAGATATACAATTTTTATCTTTTTTGAAAATAAAAAACATTATAATGTAAATACCATTTAATACTTTATTATTAATTGAACATATAAGGAGCTAAATTAGCAATATAAAATATAACATTTCGATGAGTTTAGTAAAACTAACTATAAAAGGAATTTCATATAGCCAGACTCAAAACGGAGCGTACGCCTTAATTTTGAATGAGGTAGATGGTGAACGAAAATTACCAATTGTAATTGGAGCCTCAGAGGCACAATCAATTGCGATTGCACTTGAAAAAGAAATAAAACCACCCCGCCCGCTAACGCATGATCTATTTAAGAATTTTGCAGATCGATTCGATATTGTTATCAAACAAGTCATAATTCATAAACTAGTTGATGGTGTATTTTATTCAAGTATTATTTGCGAGCGCGATAAAATTGAGGAAATTATTGATGCCCGAACCTCTGATGCAATCGCATTGGCTGTACGATTTAACGCACCTATTTATACATATAAAAATATTTTAGATAAAGCCGGAATATATTTAAATGCAAATCAAAGCGGTTCAGAAAGTACAAAACAAGATGATTCTATTTTATCAGAACCGGAAACTTTTGGTTTAGAAAATGACGAATCAAATGTCACAACTAGTTATTCACAAGTAAATTTAATTGAACTTCATACTTCATTAGAAGCAGCTGTACAAGACGAAGATTATGAAAAAGCCGCGAGAATTAGAGATGAAATTTCAAAAAGAGAATCATAACTACCCTGCTATCAATTAAATTGAAACATTTACATAACGACAGCATTTTAATTTAAAGTACAATAATGAGAGCAAAACTAACCTACTTCTTACTATTTATTCTTACTTATGGCTATTCGCAAAATTTGTATTTACATTGCGGAAAAATACTTGATGTAGCAACCGGAAAAGAAAGCAGTAATCAAACAATTATAGTTTCTAAAAAGAGAATTATAAAAATTATTGGCGGATTTGTATCTAAAGCAAATACTAGTGATATTGAAATTGATTTAAAATCAAAATATATTGTTCCTGGGCTAATTGATTTGCATGTTCATGTAGAAACTACGCAACATACACATGACTACACCTCTCAATACATTGATAACGAGGCAGATATAGCATTAGAATCAGTTCAATATGCAAAAATAACTTTGCTAGCTGGGTTTACAACCGTTAGAGATTTAGGCGGAACAGGTATAAATATTTCGTTACGAAATGCAATTAACAGAGGTGTAATTGACGGACCCCGCATTTTTACAGCAGGAAAAGCAATTGCATCAACAGGCGGACATGCAGATCCAACAAACGGAAGTAATAGAAAGTTAGTAGGTGATCCGGGTCCAAAAGAAGGGGTTATAAATTCGCCAGAAGATGGTGCAAAAGCAGTTCGCGACCGTTATAAAGAAGGTTCAGATGTGATAAAAATTACGGCAACAGGCGGCGTTTTAAGCGTAGCCAAAAACGGAAAAAATCCGCAAATGACCCTAGACGAAATTAAAGCAATAACCACAACTGCAAACGATTATGGAATGCTAACTGCTGCTCATGCACATGGTGATGAAGGCATTAGAAGAGCCATTTTAGGAGGCATAAAAACCATTGAACATGGTACATTTATGAGCGACGAAAGTATGGAATTAATGAAAAAATACGATTGCTATTTAGTGCCAACAATTAGTGCCGGCAAAGAAGTAGCTAAAAATGCAGAAATTGAAGGTTACTATCCTGAAATTGTGGTTCCAAAAGCTAAAGAAGTGGGTCCAAAATTACAATCGACTTTTGCACGAGCATACAAAAAAGGAGTTAAGATAGCTTTTGGCACTGATGCAGGCGTTTTTCCGCATGGATTAAATGCCAGAGAATTTACTTTTATGGTTGAAGCAGGTATGATGCCACTAGAAGCAATTCAATCGGCAACGTTAACTAATGCGATGTTACTTGGCATAGATAACGAAATAGGTCAAATTAAAACAAATTTTATAGCTGATATTATTGCCTTAGATGACAATCCATTAATAAAAATCAAAACACTAGAAAATCCGTGCTTTGTAATGAAAGATGGAACGATTTACAAAAAATAAATTTATGAAATTTTAAGCAACACTATGAAACAATACCACGACTTAGTGAACTACGTTTTAGAATACGGAACTCAAAAAGGCGACCGCACCGGAACTGGCACTAAAAGCGTTTTTGGTTACCAAATGCGTTTTGATTTAGAAGCAGGTTTCCCGATGGTTACTACCAAAAAATTACATTTAAAATCAATTATTTATGAATTACTTTGGTTTTTAAAAGGAGAAACAAATATTGGCTATTTGCAAGAAAATGGCGTGAAAATTTGGGATGAATGGGCAGATGAGAATGGTGAACTTGGTCCTGTATACGGGCACCAATGGCGCAATTGGAACTCAGAAGAATTGGATCAAATTTCAGAGGTTATTGCAACCTTAAAAACCAATCCCAACTCTAGACGGATGTTGGTATCGGCATGGAACCCTTCAGTTTTGCCCGATACTTCAGCGTCATTTTCACAAAACGTGGCCAATGGCAAAGTGGCATTACCTCCTTGCCACGCATTTTTTCAATTTTATGTGTCCAATGGCAGATTGTCGTGTCAATTGTACCAACGAAGTGCCGATATATTTTTAGGAGTTCCTTTTAATATTGCCTCTTATGCTTTATTAACAATGATGATTGCTCAAGTTTGCGATTTAAAATTGGGTGATTTTATTCACACCTTTGGCGATGCACATATTTACAACAATCATTTTGAACAATTGAATTTGCAACTTTCGCGCGAAATAAAACCGCTGCCTACAATGTTGTTAAATCCTACAATCAAAAATATATTCGACTTTACTTTTGATGATTTTACGCTACAAGGATACCAACCTCATCCAGGGATTAGAGGAATTGTGGCTGTTTAATTATCTTATATTCCGCTTCTAATTGCTTCAACAGGGTCTAGTTTAGATGCGGAAATTGCTGGTAAAATACCCGAAATAA
>JAYVGC010000100.1:0-3201 GCA_043772535.1 Flavobacterium sp.
GATATATCGTTAACTGTAATCATTTTATGGTGTGTTTTTAATCAAATTTTTAGGTTGCAAATATAAATCAATTGCAGAATTTGGTCATTTAAATCTTAAATAAATAATAGTAAATTGTAAGTAGCTAAGTAAAACAAAAGTCAAAATAATGACATTTTAACTTTTTTTGATATACTAAATACTCATGCGAAATTCTTCAATAACAGGGTTTGCTTTATTAAATTCTTTTTCTTGTATAAAAAGTTCTATCGCCAAATCAGAATTACCAAATCCTGCCAAGCGTGCTGATTGCAAATTGTCTCTTTTTACTACTTCAACTCCCGCTTGTTCTATTTTTAATTGCAGTGCGGCTGCCAAAATTTCGCTTCCAGAAAATATTTTTATAAGTCCCATTATGTTGTGATTAGTATGTATTATTTTTAAATGATTCGGTAACGGTCATGAAGTGGTTGCACTTTAGCCTTTTAACAGATGTTAGAACTAAAACTTATTTATCATCTTCAAAAAATAGCGGTTCTACCATAATTTTATCGGCTAATATTTCAACTCGTTCGGTAATATCGGTTGTAAAAAATAAGCGCTGTGTTTTTTCAACGCTGGCGGACAATCTCATAATTACTGCGTCTAATCGGGTACGAAATAAATCATCAGCATCATCAACTACAAAAATTTTAATTGTATTTATATTGAATCCAGCAGACGCAAATAACGCATTTATTTTTGAGGTTGTTCCTATAATGATATCGTTTCCAAGCGAAATATGATTTTTATCAAAATCGATATCGCCTTTGTCGTGCACACCTATAATTCGCAAATCGGTATAATTCGCTAATTTTTTAAAAAGTGATACCATTTCTAAAACCTTTTCTTTGTCATTAACAAAAACCAAAGCACGCGAACTTTCACCTACCGCCTTTTCCATTCTTTGAATTACGTTTAGCACAATGGCAGTCGATTTTCCTGAACCTTTTGGCGATTGAATTACAGCATCCATACCACTTTTAATGCTTGAAAATGTTTCTTGTTGCATCTCATTGGCTTCGATAAAATCGTTTTCGATTAAAGCTTGTTGTAGATTTGGGTTTATTTTTTTTAAATTCATTTTTTTTATTAGTGAAAAGTAATTAGGTACTATTTTACTTATTGTTTACGAAACAGCTATTTATTTACTTGCAAACAACTTTACATCATTTTCTGAAATTTCAGTTTCTCCTAAAATAATTAGCCGTTCTACTACGTTTCTTAGCTCTCTTATGTTTCCTGTCCAGTCATATTCTTGTAGTAATTTAATTGCTTTGGTTGAAAATATTTTTTGAATATTTCCTTGTTCTTCGGCAATTTTGCTGCTAAAATATTCAATTAAAGTCGGAATATCGTTTCGACGATCGTTTAACGAGGGCACTTTTATTAAAATTACTGCCAAACGATGGTACAAATCTTCTCGAAAACGGCCTTCGGCAATTTCAATTTTTAGGTCTTTATTTGTTGCAGCAATGACTCTTACATTTACTTTGATGTCTTTATCTGCGCCAACGCGTTGTATTAAGTTTTCTTGTAAAGCTCGCAAAACTTTGGCTTGTGCAGCTAAGCTCATATCGCCAATTTCATCTAAAAAAAGGGTACCTCCGTCTGCTGCTTCAAATTTTCCTGCACGATCTTTTATTGCCGATGTAAAAGCTCCTTTTACATGTCCAAATAATTCGCTTTCAATTAATTCAGACGGAATTGCGGCACAATTTACTTCGATTAATGGAAACAATGATCGGGCACTTTTTTCGTGTAATTGATGTGCTACTAATTCTTTACCAGTGCCATTTGGCCCTGTAATTAAAACTCGAACATCTTTGCTTGCTATTTTTTCTATCATTTCTTTTATGATGTTGATGGGCTCTGAATTGCCAATCATCTCATAATTTTTGCTGACTTTTTTCTTTAAAATTTGATTTTCTAGAACCAATTGCTTTTTGTCTAACGCATTTCTTACCGTATTTAAAAGTCGATTCAAATCAGGTGGTTTAGATATGTAATCAAAAGCTCCAAGTCGCATGGTTTGAATGGCGGTTTCCATATCGCCATGACCAGAAATCATGACAACAGGAATTTCAGGCTTAATTTTTTTTACGGCTTCTAATAATTCCACACCGTCCATTTTTGGCATTTTAATATCGCATAAAACCAAGTCGTAATCGTTATTTTTTATTTTGTCGAAGCCAATATTGCCGTCTTCCGCTTCATCTACAACATACGTTTCGCTTTCTTCGGATAAAATTTTGATTAGAACCCGTCTAATCGAAGGCTCGTCTTCAATGATTAAAATTTTTGACATTTTTGATTTTTTTGAATCTTGATAAGATTTTTGCAAAGTTAATTAAAATGATGACTTAATTTATCTACTTTATCAATTGATTTTAAAAAAGTACGTTGTATGCAGTATACAAAAACCCTCTCGAACAGAAAGGGTTTTTGTATTTAATCGCGTTTTGGGGTATTCTTTTTGTCGCGCTTTTCGGCTGCTTTTTCTTTTGCCGTTTTTAAAGGTTCTTTTTTAACTGCTTTTCTGCTATCGGTTCCCTTTGCCATAATTTTTAGTTTTGGTTATTAATGTAAATATAAAATAATTTTTTAAAAAAACTATTTCATTGTTTTATTTTTTGCGCAGCATCAACAGCTACAATTTAACAATCATTATCATTTTGTGCAATAATCTAATTTTTAACGCAACTATATGTAACCTTTTGCGGATAAAAAACGAATTTTTTACTTTGGACTGGTTGCAATTACAAATTTTAAATTATTTTTTACGCCAATTTGTAAAATATCTACTAAATCTTGTACTTGTAAATTAAATGGAATTCGCACCACAACAGTCTGATCTTTAGTTTTGTCTAGTTTTGAAAGTAAAGTGGTTTCTAAGTTTTCAAAAATAACTTCTTCCTTGTTAATAAAATATTTTTTTTCTTCAGTTACCGATAAACTTATTAATTGTTTGTTTGTTTTTTCGTTCGATTTTGCTTTTGGTAACGTCATTTTAATTACGTTTGGATTTGCTAATGTTGAAATTATTAAAAAAAACAAAAGTAAAAAAAACATAATGTCGCTTAGTGACGAGGTAGCTACTTCGGCATGAAATCGTTTATTTCGTTTTATTGCCATTTGGTCGTTGGATTATGTTAATAAATTCAAGAATTTGTTTTTGAACGG
>JAYVGC010000101.1:0-21661 GCA_043772535.1 Flavobacterium sp.
CTTGTCAAGTAATTTGGGTTGTGCTTGAGAGTTCTAATATTTTCGACAGCGCTTTCATTGCGCATGTACCATGCAATTTGGGATAAATTTACACATAACATTTTGGCAATAGCGGTTGCCCAGCTTCCACCTCCTATTACTGCAAATTTTGGATATTCTGTCATAACTATATCGATTGATTTTTCAAAAATAGGTTTTTTTTTATGGATGGGCAAATTTGATTTTTGATTGTGGTTTTATTATCATGGCTAGACTTTTAAATTTAATTAATAGACAAAGTTCGCAACAAAAAATATTGTTTTGATGCCCGATTTTTAGTTTTACTGTGTTTTGGTAATTTTATTTTGCACTTTTTAGTTATGCAGTTACTTGTATTGCTATTTTTGTTTATCAAAAATTAACATAATAATATGAAATTCAGTACAATATGATAATTGTTTTTTCGTTGTAGTATATGTTAGTTAAAAAAATAGTTTAGGTTAGTTTTTGTTTTAATTTGAAAAGGCGTCCAAGAATTTCTTGAACGCCTTTTTATAATGTAGCTTATTTCAAAAACTTTGTCTTTTTTACTAATAACTCATCTCTACAATTTCGCGAACTTTATTAGGTGTAATGTTTTGTTTTTCGCCCAATGCAGTCCAGCCTCTTTTTTCAAAACGGTCAACTATAAAGTCGGCACTTTTGTTATAATCTGCGGTATAATCTGACAGTTTGGTTTGCATTCCCATCAAATGAAAGAAATCAACTGTTTTTTGAATTGCCATTTCGGCTAACTCATCGGTTGAATTTGCATTAATATGAAATACGCGCTGTCCGTATTGTGCTAGTTTTTCTTTTTTAGTCTCAAATAATACTTTGTATAAGTTTGGAGCAATAATTGCTAAAGTTCGCGCATGATCAATTTCGTATAGTGCTGTTAGTTCATGTCCAATCATGTGTGTTGCCCAATCAGACGGAACACCTTTTTGAATTAAACCATTTAATGCCATTGTGGCGCACCACATAAAATTAGATGCTAGTTTGTAATCGGCAGGATTTTGCACTACGGTCGGACCTATTTCAACTAAAGTCTGCAAAATACTTTCGGCAAAACGGTCTTGCAAAAGTGCGTCGTGCGGGTATGTTAAATATTGCTCCATTACGTGTGTAAAGGCATCAATAATTCCGTTTTCGATTTGACGTTTTGGTAGTGATTGTATTACCGTTGGATCACAAATAGAAAACTTTGGAAACAAAGCGCTGCCACCAAGAACGAGTTTTTCTTGGGTTGCTTCAATAGTTACGACGGCACCCGAATTCATTTCTGACCCGGTAGCTGGCAACGTTAATACTACACCAAATGGAATTATTTTTGTTAAATCGGTAAATAGTACACGGTTTTTTAAAATATCAATCGGATTACCTTCAAAATGAGTGGCACCAGAAATAAATTTTACTCCGTCAATAACACTACCACCACCAATTGCTACTATAAAATCAATTTTCTCTGCTTTTACTATTTCTACCGCTTTTAGCAATGTTTCAAATCGAGGATTGGGTTCGATCCCACCAAATTCAACGATTTCAAAACCTAAAAGTGCTGATTTAACTTGTTCGTAAATACCGTTTTTAAAGATGCTTCCTCCTCCATAGGCAAGTAAAACTTTGCTTTTGAAGGGCACAAGTTTAGCTAATTTTTCGATTTGGTTTTTACCAAAAATATAATTGGTAGGGTTGTATAATTCAAAATTGAGCATAATATTATAAGTTTAAAATTTAATATACAAAATTACAATTGTGCTGCTACATAAGTTGTAATTTTGTGTTAAGAGTTACTTAGTGTAAAATAAATTGTGATTGATGTACTGCCACACTTTATGGGGCAGCATTGGTGCTACGTTTTTTTTATTTTTAATATTGTTACGAATAAATGTAGATGACAATTCTACAATGGGAGCCGCTATTTTAAAAATATTTTTGTGATTTGCAAATTTTGATTTTTCAATTGTTGATGCAATTCGAGGGTATACATAAAGTGCATAGTTTTCTAAAATAATTTCGTAATTTTTCCATTTATGCAGCGAGTTTAAATTGTCGTCGCCCATTATCAAACAAAATTGATAATTCGGAAATTTATTTTGCAAGTGCGCCAACGTATTTACAGTATAACTGGGTTGCGAAAGTTTAAATTCAATGTCTGATGGTTTGATTTTTGGATAATCTTCTGTAGCTAAATGTACCATTTCAAGACGTTGATAATCATCAAGCAGGGTACTTTTTTCTTTATGCGGATTATGTGGCGTTACGACCATCCAAATTTGATCTAAATCTGAATTTTCGGCAAAATGGTTGGCAATAATTAAATGTCCCACATGTATGGGGTTGAATGTTCCAAAGTAAAGTCCAATTTTCATTATATCGAAGTTGCAGGATAATACTATTTTTATATCCTATTTAATTATTTCTTGATCATTATTCGTTACTTACTTGTATAAAATATTTTACCAAATCATACGCATCCTTTTTTGCAACATCTAAATCATAATTTTTAATAATTTTGTCAAATTGTGGTGCTGTTGCTAATTCAACCGATGCTTTGGCTATGCGCATATTTATTTTTTCATCGGTTTCTGTTGACCGTTTTTTAAGTCTAATTTTGAGTTCGTCAATACTTGGTGGTTTCACAAAAACAGCTAACGTCTCCGTTTGAAATTTACTTTTAATGCGCAGTCCACCCGATACATCGATGTCAAAAATTACATTTTTTCCTTTTGCCCAAATGCGTTCTACTTCACTTTTCAACGTGCCGTAAAAGGTATCACGATATACTTCTTCCCATTCTAAAAAATCTTCAGCTTTGATATGATTTTTAAATTCTTGTAAAGTAATAAAATAATAATCCAAGCCATTTACTTCTTCTTCTCGGGCGTGCCGCGTTGTAGACGATATCGAGAACTCTAAATTTAAGTCCTCTTGCTTCAATAAATGCCTAACAATTGTTGTTTTACCTGAGCCTGATGGTGCCGAGAATACTAATAATTTTCCTTTTTGCATTATATTTTTATACTATATTTTTTTATTATTAGAGAACATTCAAAACTTGTTCTTTAATTTTCTCTAATTCATCTTTCATCATTACTACCAGCTTTTGCATACCGGTATGATTTGATTTTGAGCCCATTGTGTTTATTTCTCTACCTATTTCTTGAGTAATAAAACCTAATTTTCTACCGTTTGCCTCGGCACCATTAAGTGTTTGATTAAAATAGTTGAGATGATTTTCTAATCGTACTCGCTCTTCGGTAATATCGTATTTTTCGAGATAAAAAATAAGTTCTTGCTCAAACCGATTTTCATCTACGGTCACTTTCAAATCATTTAGGGCAGTGCGCAACTTTGTTTTTACTGTTTCAACACGTTCAGCATCATAAGAAACTGCCTCAATCATTAAATTATGTATATTTTGAGTTCGTAAAACAAATTCTTTTTCTAATGACAAACCCTCATCTGTTCTAAATTTTTTAATATTTATAACAGCTTGATCGATAACGTTTTCGATTGCCTTCCACTCGTTTTCGTCAATTTTTTCTCGTTCTGTTTTTAAAGCATCTGGAAACTGAACTGCCATTTTCAATAATTCTATTTCATCAGCATGCGTAACAATTGTTTTCATTTGATTCATATAACCCATTATAATAGAAGTATTTAGTTTAGAAGAGGTATCTTCGCCTGTTGCTTCAATATATAATGAAAAATCAATTTTTCCGCGCTCTAACTTGACTGAAAGTTGATTTCTGATTCCTAATTCCATTTCTCTAAAAACAGTAGGAATGCGAACATTTATATCCAATCCTTTACTATTTAATGATTTTATTTCTACAGTTATTTTTTTGTTTGGTAGCTGAAAAGTTGCTTTTCCAAAACCAGTCATCGATTGTATCATTTATATTATTAATTCATACAAATGTATCTAAAAAATTATTAGTAATGAATTGCATGGCTACAATTAAAATTAAATCAAAAAATAACGATACTTAGCACCGAAACTATTAACGACGCGAAGCCCAATTAGCAACCCTAAAAGACCGTAAATTAATAGTATAAATAAAAATCAAACGCCTGAAAATCAATATTATTTAAAAATAGTTAACAAAATTAAATTTTGTATCAATTTAATAGATTACCTTTGTTTATTATTAATAATTATTATAATTTACAATGCGCACAGGAACAGTAAAATTTTTCAATGAATCTAAAGGTTACGGATTTATTACAGATGACGAAAACGGAAAAGACATTTTCGTTCACGCTACAGGTTTAAGAGCTGAATCACTTAACGAAGGTGATAAAGTTACTTTCGAAGAAGAAGAAGGAAGAAAAGGTAAAGTAGCTGCTCAAGTAGTAGTTATCGAAGACTAATATAAAATTATTTTTTGATTACCTAAAGATACGGTGCACTATGTGTACCGTTTTTTTATACGAAAAACTTTAGTTATTTAGAATTAAATTAAATAGGCGTTTTTGTAGTATAAATAACGTACGTTTAACTTTGTTCATATTGTTAAATTAACTAATGCTATGTATATTTGTAAAAATTTAAATTAAAATAAATTTAATTAAAATGCAATCAACACAATTAGACTATTTTCCAATTTTAATGCAAGCTTTACTTGCCGTTGGTTTTGTTGTTGGAACAATTTACATATCAGGTAAACTTGGCCCCAAAAGACACTCTGTTAATAAGGATAAAAATTTCGAATGCGGCATAGAATCTATTGGCAATGCGCGCGTTCCATTTTCTGTAAAATATTTTTTGGTAGCTATTTTGTTTGTTTTATTTGACGTAGAAGTAATATTTTTATATCCTTGGGCAATAAATTTTAAAACATTGGGCGTTGAAGGCATGTTAAAAATGGTGCTGTTTATGGGTTTGCTATTAGTTGGCTTTTTTTATATTATAAAAAAGAAAGCGCTAGAGTGGGAATAAAAAGATATTTTTATTTGCACTACTGTTTTCAAGGTAAATATGTTATCATAAATAAATTAACTTTTAATGATTTTAGATGTAACGCTTTAAAATCGTAATTCATATATAAATAATGAGTAGAGAAGTAACAATGTTGAACGCACCAGAAGGCGTAACAGGCGAAGGTTTTTTTGCAACCAAACTAAACGATGTAGTAGGTATGGCACGAGCAAATTCGCTGTGGCCATTACCTTTTGCAACCTCATGTTGTGGTATCGAGTTCATGGCAACAATGGCGTCACATTATGATTTGGCACGCTTCGGATCCGAACGCGTTTCGTTTTCTCCCCGTCAAGCGGATATGCTAATGGTTATGGGAACTATTTCAAAGAAAATGGCACCTATCTTACGGCAAGTATACGAGCAAATGAGCGAACCACGATGGGTAATTGCGGTAGGGGCATGTGCATCATCGGGAGGTATTTTTGATACCTATTCAGTGCTTCAAGGAATTGATAAAGTTATTCCTGTAGATGTTTATGTACCTGGGTGCCCGCCACGTCCTGAACAAATTGTTGATGGTGTAATGCAATTACAAGAAATTGTACGAAATGAATCGGTACGACGACGAAGTTCGCCTGAATATAAAGAATTATTAGCCTCTTACAATTTATAAAAATGGCTTTAGATATACAAAATATACAGAATAAAGTAAGCGATAAATTTGGTGCTGACGTACTTGATTTTAAAATGCAAAAGGATATTTTTTCGTTTGAAATAAAGCCAAATGCAGTACATAGTGTAATTCAGTTTTTAAAAGAAGACCAAGAATTAAACTTTCATTTTTTAACAGATTTAGGTGCAATTCATTATCCCGATAACGACGATGACCATCAATTTGCAATAGTATATCATTTGCATAATTGGATCGAAAACACTAGAATAAGGGTACGAACCTATCTAAATCAGTTGCCACAAGTAGATTCTATTATTGATTTATTTAAATGTGCCAATTGGATGGAGCGCGAAGCATGGGATTTTTACGGTGTTCATTTTATAGGACATCCACAATTAAAAAGAATTTTAAATATGGATGAAATGGTTTCCCATCCAATGCGTAAAGAATTTCCTATGGAAGATTCAGGAAGAACCGACAAAGACGACCGCTTTTTTGGTCGGACAATGTCAAATAAGTAAAAATTACGTTTGATTATTATACATAAACTAAAAGATGCTAGCAGTACTTTCGCTATGTGAAATTATTAAAGTGCAGAAAATATAAAAATGTCAGAACTATTATTAACACCAGAACATCGGTACGCAAAAATTATCGAAAATCGCCGCAGCGAAGATGGTAGCGAGCTATCAATTTTAAATTTAGGACCAACACATCCAGCTACACACGGTATTTTTCAAAATATTTTACTAATGGATGGAGAACGCATTTTAGATGCCGAACCAACCATTGGATACATCCACAGGGCTTTTGAAAAAATTGCCGAAAACCGTCCGTTTTATCAAATTACACCATTAACCGACCGAATGAATTATTGCTCCTCACCCATAAACAACATGGCGTGGTGGATGACTCTTGAAAAATTATTAGACATAGAAGTACCCAAACGAGCGCAATACCTTCGTGTAATTGTAATGGAATTGGCGCGAATTACCGACCATATTATTTGTAATTCAATACTTGGCGTTGATACAGGCGCTTACACCGGATTTTTATATGTGTTTCAGTTTAGAGAAAAGATATACGAAATATACGAAGAAATTTGTGGAGCACGATTAACAACCAATATGGGTCGAATAGGTGGTTTTGAACGCGACTGGTCACCAAAAGCTTTTGAATTGCTAGAAACTTTTTTAGTAGAATTTCCGGTTTGTTGGAAAGAATTTGAAAACTTGTTTGAAAGAAACAGAATTTTTATTGACAGAACTGTTAACGTAGGTTCAATTTCTGCACAAGACGCCATGGATTATGGATTTACAGGTCCGAATTTGCGAGCAGCAGGAATTGATTATGATGTTCGTGTTTCTGAGCCTTATTCCTCTTATGAAGATTTTGATTTTATAGTACCGGTCGGAAAATCAGGTGATACTTACGATCGTTTTTGTGTTCGTAACGCCGAGGTTTGGGAAAGCCTAAGTATCATTCGTCAAGCTTTAGATAAAATGCCATCTGGCAATGAGTACCACGCCAATGTACCAGATTATTATCTTCCACCTAAAGAAGACGTATACAATTCAATGGAATCATTGATATACCATTTTAAAATTGTAATGGGCGAAGTTCCAATTCCGGTTGCCGAAATTTATCACGCAGTAGAAGGTGGCAATGGCGAATTAGGATTTTATTTGGTAACCGACGGAAGCCGAACGCCTTACAGATTAAAATTCAGACGCCCTTGTTTTATATATTACCAAGCCTATCCAGAAATGATAAAAGGAGCGTTGTTGTCCGATGCAATTGTAACGTTATCAAGCTTAAATGTAATTGCAGGAGAATTGGATGCGTAAGATTTCAGATGTAGCAAATCTATATAAAAAATAATAAACTTTGTGACTTTGTCCCGCTGTGACGAAATAAAAATAAAAATGGAAAGAACACAATATAAACAAGAAATAAATATTACCGACGAGTTGATGGCTCGAATAAACGAGTTAATCAGTCATTATCCGGCCGATAAAATAAAATCTGCGCTTTTGCCTGTTTTACACGAAGTTCAAGATGCCCACGAAAACTGGTTGAGTTTTGATTTGCAAGACAAAGTAGCCGAAATTTTGCAAATTCAACCTGTAGAAGTGTACGAGGTAGTATCATTTTATACGATGTACAATCAAAAACCAATTGGTAAATATATGTTCGAATTTTGCAGAACATCACCATGTTGCTTAAACGGTGCCGAAGATTTGATGGATTATACCTGTAACAAACTGCGCATAAATGCAGGCGAAACTACTGCTGATGGCTTGTTTACAGTCGTTGGTGTAGAATGTTTAGGAGCTTGTGGCTATGCACCAATGATGCAACTGGGCGATTTTTATCAAGAGCATTTAAACGAAAAAAAAATAGATCAGTTAATAGCTGATTGTAAAGAAAATAAAATTAATTTGTTAGCTAAATAAGAAATGGAAAACAATCATTTGACCTATTTCAAAGTCGAAAATTTCAAGAAGTTTAAATCACTTGAGGTTAGCGATATTGGACAATTTAATTTGATTGTTGGAGATAATAATGTTGGTAAAACTTGTTTGTTGGAGGCGTTGTTGTTTGATGAGGATGCTGGACATTTGTTAGATAATTTCTATATCGCATTAACTAAAAGAGGTTTAAAATTTCAGATTGAAAAAATAACTAGTGAAATAAAAGGTGTTTCAACATCTAAAACAATTTATCCTGAAGAAAATTATTTCAAAAAATATATTTTTAAGGAATGTAATAGTTTTGAAGACAAATTAAGTATACAATATAAAAATAAAAAAGAAGAGTCATTAGAAATAGTTTTAAGGGTGCCAAAAATAGATTCTGAATGGATTCAAGAAGAAAGCGATTTGGCTAAACAGTTCAAAAAGGACGGAATTAGAATTGAAGATTTTGAAAAAGAATATTTTCAAATGTATTTAAATGGTAAGCCAACAAGACAACTTTCAATCTATAGTTATAATGAGAAAATTTCAAATTCCCCATTAGTATGTTTCAAAGATTCATCATCTGATAAGGTTACAATAGATTTATATAATAATTTAGACATTGAAGGCGAAGAGTTTTTATTAAATACATTAAAAATTATAAATCCTGAATTATTCAAAATCGGTTTTAAAAATGAATTTGAAGATTTAAAAGATGTTTTTGTTTTAAGTTTTAATGGCGAAAAAAAACAGATTCCAATAAATTTTCTTGGCGACGGTTTCAAAAGAATATTCTATATAATATTGAAAACCATTTCTTTAAAAGGAAAAAGAATAATGATTGACGAATTCGAAATCGGAATCCATCATTCCAAATTAAAAGATTTTTGGGTTAATATTTTCAAAGTTTGTAAAGAACTCGATGTGCAATTGTTTGCAACAACACATTCGGATGAATGTATAGAAGATTATGTTGAAGCCGCAAAAGAAGTTAATGAGCAAAACATTAAATTGATTCGTTTGCAAGAAAATAAAGACAAATCTATTAAGGCAATTTGTTATCCATTTAATGAATTTGAAGACATTGCAGAATCAAAAACAGAAAATCGTTAATTTATGAATGATTTTAATATTAGAATTTTCTGTGAAGGCGTTTCGGATCAAAGATTTTTGAGAGATTTCTTAAAGGTTCATTATAATTTAGATTTTTCGGAAAAAGATTTAGAACAAAATAATTTTATAAATAAATTAAGTTCATATAACAAACTCAAGGACAGAAAAAGTCTAATAACAGAAACTTTTTCAGATTTTACATCTTTAATTTTTCTAGATGCTGATGATAAAAAAGTATTAGATAAAGCAGGTTTTGAAGGAACTAATAAATTTGTAAATGATTTGATGACAAGTTGGAATTGGACAAAATATGCTATTTTTGTACTTCCAAACAATCAAGATTCAGGAACAATTGAAGATTTATTAGAAAATGTTATAAATAAAAAACATTCGCAAATTTTTGAATGTTGGAATGAATTCGAAAATTGTTTGTCAAAAAATGATAAATCATTCACAATTCCAGCCAAAAAATCAAAAATTTATAGTTATTTGGAATGTTTGCATGGCATCACAAATAAAGAAAAAGATAAATGTAAAGACCCATTTAGAGATTTCAAAGATGAGAATTTATGGGAAATTAGGAATGTAGAAAATCCATACATTTTAAAATTAAAAGAATTTTTAGACCAACACCTGAAATAAAAATGGCAAAAAAAATATTATTAGACAAAATTAATGTTCCAGGAATTAAAACGTACGATGTGTATCGCCAACAAGGCGGTTACGCATCAGTTGAAAAAGCCTTAAAAACATTAACTCCTGACGAAGTTACCGAAGAGGTAAAAACATCAGGAATCAGAGGTAGAGGCGGTGCAGGTTTTCCTGCCGGAATGAAATGGAGTTTTATTGATAAAAAATCAGGTAAACCCAGACATTTAGTATGCAATGCCGACGAATCAGAACCAGGTACCTTCAAAGATCGTTATTTAATGGAGTTCATTCCTCATTTACTGATCGAAGGAATGATTACTTCAAGCTATGCTTTAGGTGCAAATCTTTCTTACATCTACATTCGAGGTGAATACATGTGGATTTATAAAATTTTAGAACATGCCATCGCCGAAGCAAAAGCAGCAGGATGGTTGGGTAAAAATATCTTAGGTTCTGGTTTCGATTTAGATTTGTACGTTCAAATTGGTGCGGGCGCTTACATTTGTGGCGAAGAAACTGCATTAATCGAAAGTTTAGAAGGAAAACGAGGTAACCCAAGAATAAAGCCACCCTTTCCGGCCGTATCTGGTTTGTGGAGCAACCCAACCGTTGTTAATAATGTAGAAACAATTGCAGCAGTGCCTTGGATTGTAAACAATTCAGGTGCCGAATATGCTAAAATCGGAATAGGCCGTTCAACTGGAACTAAATTAATTTCAGCATCTGGGCACGTCAAAAACCAGGGTGTTTATGAAATAGAAATGGGCTTGTCAGTATACGAGTTTATGAATTCCGACGAATACCTTGGCGGGATGATTTCGGATCGACCTTTAAAAGCGTTGGTTCCTGGCGGAAGTTCGGTTCCTATTTTGCCAGCAAATTTAATTTATAAAACCGCCGCAGGCGACGACCGATTGATGACCTATGAATCATTGTCAGACGGAGGTTTTGCAACGGGGTCTATGTTAGGTTCGGGCGGATTTATAGTTTATAACGACACCGCATGCATTGTAAGAAACACCTGGAATTTTGCGCGTTTTTACCATCATGAATCTTGCGGTCAGTGCACACCTTGTAGAGAGGGAACGGGTTGGCTAGAAAAAATATTACATCGAATTGAAAACGGTCATGGTCGAGAAGAAGATATTGAGTTGTTGTGGAGTATTCAATCAAAAATTGAAGGAAATACTATTTGCCCATTAGGCGATGCCGCCTCATGGCCAGTGGCAGCAGCAATACGTCATTTTAAAGACGAGTTTGAGTACCACGTGCGTTTTCCTGAAAAAATTAAAAATAGAAACCATTTTGTAGCTGAGCCTTTCCGTAAAGACATAATGTCAAAAGTCGTAATGTCTTAATGTTACAATAATGGCGAAATTTAATTCGTTCGAAGAAATTAAATCTTGGATAGAAGCTAGAGCATTTAATAAAAAGATTTATGAAATTACCGAGAAAGGTATTCTTAAAAAAGATTACGATTTAGTAAGGCAAATAAGAAGAGCGTCAATTTCCATCACGTCTAATATAGCAGAAGGATTTGAAAGAAATACAGATAAATAATTTATTTATTTTTTATACGTCGCTAAAGCATCATCAGGTGAAGTACGATCGCAACTGTACCTTGCTTTAGATTTAGATTACATTACGAAGGAAGAATTTACAGATCTATTTGATAGTATTTCAAATATTTCAAAATTGATTAGTGGATTTATAAAATATTTAAATAAGTCATAAATTTTTAATAGTAAAAAGCTTAGCTTGTAAACAGCACAGACTTTTAAACATTTGAACATTTAAGACATTAAGACTTGATAAATGAAAGTAACAATTGACGGACAATCCGTAGAAGTAGAACCAGGAACCACAATTTTACAAGCTGCCCGAAAAATCGGAGGCGATGTGGTACCACCTGCCATGTGCTATTATACCAAACTAGAAGGAAGCGGCGGTAAATGCCGTTGTTGCTTAGTAGAAGTTGCTAAAGGCAGCGAAGCCGACCCAAGACCAATGCCAAAATTAATGGCATCATGCGTAACAGGTTGTCAAGACGGTATGGAAATAAACAGTAAAGCATCGGCACGAGTGCAAGAGGCAAGAAAATCAGTTACTGAATTTTTGCTAATCAATCACCCTTTGGATTGCCCTGTATGCGACCAAGCAGGTGAGTGCGATTTGCAAAATTTAGCTTTTGAGCACGGCAAATCTGAAACCCGATTTATAGAAGAAAAACGTACCTTTGCACCCGAAGATATTGGACCAAATATTCAGTTGCACATGAACCGTTGTATTTTATGTCAGCGTTGTGTGCAAGTAGCGGATCAATTAACAGATGGTCGTGTACACGGAATTATGGATCGTGGCGACCACGCCAATATTTCAACTTGTTTATCAAAAGCAATCGACAATGAGTTTTCTGGAAACATGATTGATGTTTGCCCGGTGGGTGCTTTAACAGATAAAACGTTCCGATTTAAATCGAGAGTGTGGTTTAACAAGCCGTTTAATGCACACCGCGATTGCGATAAATGTTGTGGTAAAGTAACTGTTTGGAAGTTTGGCGACGAAATTCAAAGGGTAACAGGCAGAAAAGACGAGTACCATGAAGTAGACGAATTTATTTGTAATACTTGTCGTTTTGACAAAAAAGAAAATTCAGATTGGATTATTGAAGGACCGCGAAAAGTTGAAAAAGAATCGGTTATTAATCAAAATAATTATACCCGAAAACTTGAAAAAGTAGTGATTGAAACCGAAGAAGGAATTTTAGAAGGTAGAGTTGAGGATAGAAAAAAAATAAGTATGGCTGAATTTCCATTAAACAAAACGATTACCTAAGATGGAAACAGCATTTATAATTGAAAAAAGCGTCGTTATTTTAGTGGTTTTTGCCCTTACAATGCTTATGGCAATGTACTCAACGTACGCCGAACGAAAGGTAGCTGCGTTTTTACAAGACCGAATTGGCCCAAACCGAGCTGGTAAATTTGGTTTATTGCAACCGCTTGCCGATGGATTGAAACTGTTTTCTAAAGAAGAGTTTGAGCCCAATACCCCAAATAAATTTTTATTTATGGTAGGACCAGCAATTGCAATGAGCACCGCTTTAATGACAAGTGCCGTAATACCTTGGGGCGATACACTAACCGTTTTTGGACGAAAAGTGGTAATGCAGGCAACCGATGTAGATGTTTCGTTATTGTACATTTTTGGCGTAGTGTCGGTTGGCGTGTACGGAATTATGATTGGCGGATGGGCATCAAACAACAAGTTTTCGTTGATGGGAGCCGTTCGTGCCTCGTCGCAAATGATATCGTATGAAGTAGCGATGGGACTAAGCATGATTGCGCTTTTGATGATGACCGGAACTTTAAGTTTAAAACAAATTTCGATTGATCAGGCCGGAATGAACTGGAATGTTTTTTATCAGCCCGTTTCGTTTTTAATATTTTTAATTTGTGCGTTTGCAGAAACCAATCGAACCCCTTTTGACTTGGCCGAATGCGAAACCGAACTTATTGGCGGTTATCATACCGAATATTCGTCGATGAAAATGGGTTTTTATTTGTTTGCTGAATATGCAAACATGTTTATATCGTCAACAATTTTGGCAGTTTTATTTTTTGGAGGCTACAATTACCCCGGAATGGCGTGGGCAATAGAAAATTGGGGTGGAAACATTGCGAATATATTAGGATTTGTTGCATTATTTATTAAAATTTGCGGCTTTATTTTCTTTTACATGTGGGTGCGATGGACGATTCCACGTTTTAGATACGATCAGTTGATGAATTTGGGATGGAAAATTTTGATTCCGCTCTCGATTGCGAATATTATTGTTACTGGAATTGTGATGTTGCGCAGTGAAATTGCCGTTTATTTTGGATTTTAGTAGGTAAAAGTTGCGCGTACCTAAACTGCTTAAATCACGAGAATTGAACTAGCGAAAAAAAAATAGATTATAAGTTAAAAAGGCACTAGCCCCGATAGCAGTGGAAAACATTTTTATTTTTCTTTTTCAGAAAAATAAAAATTTTGGAACGGATAGCGGGATTAGCTCCAAACAAAAAAGTAAAAAAGTTACATGTAGTAACACGTTTATAAAATGAATATAGAAACAGTATCATTATCGGGGCGAAAAAAACAAGTTTCGAACAAAAAGATGACTTTTTGGGAAAATATGTATTTGATTGCCATTATAAAAGGGCTTATTATTACCATAAAACACCTTTTTACCCGCAAAGCTACCATTCAGTATCCAGAGCAAGTTCGGGCTTTTAGTCCTGTATATCGCGGGCAACATGAGTTGAAACGTGATGAACAGGGGCGCGAAAATTGTACTGCATGTGGATTGTGTGCGTTGTCGTGTCCGGCGGAGGCAATTACTATGAAGGCTGCTGAGCGAAAGCCAAATGAAATGCACTTGTATCGTGAGGAAAAGTATGCCGAGATATATGAAATTAATATGTTGCGTTGTATTTTTTGTGGATTGTGCGAAGAGGCGTGCCCAAAAGATGCCATTTACTTGACTACGTCTAAAAAATTGGTGCCAACAGGTGCTACTCGCGAAGAATTTATTTTTGGTAAAGATCGATTGGTGATGCCATTGGATATTGCAATGCAAAATGCACAACTTAAAAACGCACACTAATGGCTTCAGTAATTATTATATTTTATTGTTTGGCAGCACTTAGCTTGTCGACCGCTTTTTTAACTATTTATAGTCGAAATCCAATTCATAGTGCTATTTATATGGTAATTTGTATGTTTTCGATTGCCGGACACTACCTTTTGTTTAATGCGCAGTTTTTGGCAATTGTACAAATTATTGTGTATGCTGGAGCGATTATGGTTTTGTTTTTACACACTTTAATGTTAATGAATTTAAATAATGAAGACGAAGTTCATAAACCACGAGTTACCCGATTGGGTGCGATAGTGTTGTTGTGTATGATGAGCATTGTTTTTATTTTGATATTTTATCATACCGATCCGGTGATTGGAACAACAGGTAGCGATGCTGATTATCAATCGATAAAAGTATTAGGAAAAGTGCTTTTAGATGGTAAAGAAGGGTTTATGGTTCCGTTTGAATTTGCATCTGTTTTGTTGCTTGTTGCAATGATTGGAGCAGTTTTATTATCAAAAAAAGAAAGAAAAGAAATAGAAAAATAAATTATGAACACAATTTTAGACCAAATCGGTATTGAAAATTATATTTTCCTGTCAACGTTGCTTTTTAGCATTGGTGTTTTTGGGGTGTTGTACCGTCGAAATGCCATTATTGTTTTTATGTCAATCGAGATTATGTTAAATGCTATTAATTTGCTTTTTGTTGCTTTTTCAACACGACATGGTGATGCGAACGGGCAAGTATTTGTATTCTTTTCGATGGCTGTTGCTGCGGCAGAGGTTGCCGTTGGATTAGCAATTTTGGTGTCAGTTTACCGAAATATTGGAGCGATTGATATTGCTAAACTTAAAAATTTAAAAGGATAATTTGTAATGGAGCAAAATGTAGCCCTACTTTTGGTAATTAGCCCGTTTTTTGGGTTTTTATTTAATGTTTTTTTTGGAAAGAAATGTAGTAAAAATGTTTCTGGATTTATCGGAACTATAACTGTTGTAATTTCTTTTGTAGCAAGTATTTTTTTCTTTATTACCCTAACTGATACGAAGCATCCCACAGAAATTTTGTTGTTCGATTGGATTCAAGTTAGTAATTTTAAGGTGTCGTTTGGATTTTTAGTAGACCAACTTTCAGTACTTTGGTTACTTTTTGTTACGGGAATTGGGTCGTTAATACATTTGTATTCTATAAGTTATATGCACGACGATGAAAATTTTCATAAATTTTTTGCTTATTTAAACTTGTTTGTTTTTTTTATGATTACTCTTGTTCTAGGTAGCAATTTACTTGTTATGTTTATTGGCTGGGAAGGCGTAGGATTATGTTCGTATCTTTTAATTGGGTTTTGGCATAAAAACCAAGAGTACAATGACGCTGCGAAAAAAGCGTTTATCATGAATCGAATAGGTGATTTGGGCTTGCTTATTGGAATTTTTATAATTGCTAATATATTTAACTCGTTAGATTTTGTTACAATTAAACAGCTCGTTATTGCTGGAAAATTTAACGCAACTTCAATATGGATTGGCGTGGCAACCTTGTGCTTATTTATAGGGGCAGCGGGTAAATCGGCACAAATTCCGTTATATACATGGTTACCAGATGCTATGGCTGGTCCTACACCGGTGTCTGCTTTAATTCATGCGGCAACAATGGTAACGGCAGGCATTTTTATGATTACCCGTTTGAACTTTTTATTCGATTTAACCCCTCAAATTTTAAATTTAATAGCAATTATCGGTGCAGTAACGGCATTAGTTGCGGCTTCAATAGGGTTGGTTCAAAATGATATTAAAAAAGTATTGGCTTATTCTACAGTATCACAACTTGGTTTGATGTTTTTAGCTATCGGAATGGGTGCTTATAATATTGCGGTTTTTCATGTTATTACGCATGCGTTTTTTAAAGCATGTTTGTTTTTGGGTTCTGGTTCGGTTATTCATGCAATGGGCGGCGAGCAAGACATGCGTAAAATGGGAAATTTGCGAAAAGCGATGCCTATTACTTTTATTACGATGGTAGTGGCTACGTTGGCTATTTCCGGCATACCACCGTTTGCTGGGTTTTTCTCTAAAGATGAAATTTTAATCACTGCCTTTCATAATAACATTCCTTTGTTTGTAATTGCTTCGATCGCATCAATTATGACTGCTTTTTATATGTTTCGATTGCTATATCTTACCTTTTTTAATGAATTTAGAGGCACAGATTACCAAAAAAATCATTTGCACGAAAGCCCCACTCTCATTACATTTCCGCTACTTGTTTTAGGAACTTTGTCGTTACTTGGCGGACTAATTAGCTTGCCAGGTCATAGTTGGTTAAACAATTATTTAGCGCCACTATTTACAAAAGTAACTCACAATGAGCATGTTTTTGGTACAAACGAATATATTTTAATGACCGTTGCTGTACTTGGTGGAGTAATCGGAATTATTCTTGCCTATTCAAAATACATGAAGCAGCGTTATGTTCCTGTTGCCGACGAACATATTTCGGGCTTCGCAAAAGTACTTTATAACAAATTTTATATTGACGAATTCTATACCCTAATTATTGTAAAACCAATAAATCAATTATCTCGATTTTTTAGAGATAAACTCGAAACTACCTTGTCAGGACTGATTTCTGGTTTAGGAACCATAACAAAATCGATAGGCACAGCAGGTCAAACAGTGCAAAACGGTAGCGTTGGCTTGTACCTATTTTCATTTGTAATTGGCATAGTAGGCATTTTAATTTATTTATTTTTAGTTCAATAATTTTTACCCAATGAATGTAACATCACTTTTACTATTACTTGTAGTTGGCACAATAGCAACCTTTGTATCAGGAGATAAATTTGCAGCACGAGTAGCATTATTTTTTAGTATCGCAGCTTTTGCATTGACTTTGTTTTTAACAAATGTTTTTTTGAGCGGCACATCGGTTAGTTTTTTAACCTTGTGGATCGAAAATCCTAAAGTATATTTGGCATTTAATGCAGACGGATTAGCGCTTGCCATGCTTTTATTAACTACTGCATTAACCGTAATAATTATTTTGTCATCGTTTGCAAATCAATACAAAAACGCTAAGAACTTGTATGCTCTAGTTTTGTTTATGTCATTTGCAATGGTAGGAACGTTCTTGGCTGCCGACGGATTACTCTATTATATTTTTTGGGAACTGGCCTTAATTCCTATCTATTTTATTGCATTAGTTTGGGGTAATGATGATTTGGAAGCACGACGAAAAGCAGTAGTTACATTTTTTATATACACCTTAGCAGGATCTTTATTTATGCTCGTTGGTTTTGGTTATATGTATCAAAAGGCGGGTAGTTTTCAAATACTAAACTTATATAATTTAAAGCTTACAGTTCAAGAACAAACATGGATATTTTTAGGTTTTTTCGCAGCCTATGCAATTAAAATTCCGTTAATCCCATTTCATACTTGGCAAGCGTCTGTTTATCAAAAAGCCCCATCAGTAGGAACGATGTTATTGTCAGGAATTATGTTAAAAATGGGACTGTACAGTATAATAAGATGGCAACTCCCCATAGCACCATTAACAGCAAAAGCAAATATTATTTTATTAACCGCAATTGGAGTTGCTGGCGTTATTTATGGTTCGATTGTAGCTTTACGACAAAAAAATTTAAAAAAACTGTTGGCCTACTCGTCCTTAGCACATGTTGGTTTAATAGCAGCAGGAATTTATACAGTAAAAATCGACGGGCTGTCGGGAGCTGTTTCGCAAATGATTGCACACGGATTTGTGATTGTGGGATTATTTTTTGTAGCAGAAATTATCGAACGAAGGTATCAAACTCAAGTCATTTCAGAAATGGGCGGTTTACGATCAAAAGCACCAAAATTCGCTTCCTACTTTCTAATTCTTGTACTCGCATCAATAGCTTTACCAGGAACGTTCAACTTTGTTGGTGAATTTACAGTATTATATAGTTTGGCGCAAACCAATGTTTTAATAGCCGTTCTAGGTGGTACAACAATTATTTTAGGTGCCTACTATATGTTAAAAATGTTTCAAAATGTAATGTTAGGCGAAAAAAACAGCGCCTTTTTTAAAGATGTTACGACTAGTGAGGCAATCGTTTTATTGGTAATTATTGGGTTCTTGTTCTTTTTTGGGCTCTATCCAAAACCTATTATAGATCTAGTAAATCCAAGTTTGGTTGAAATTCTAAAAGTTATAAATAAATAAAAATTCGGAATTAATTGTACAATTGCAATTTAAATTATAAAGCGGTTTACTACGATAAGGTTTTGGGCGTTACCTGTTTGCTGCGTTCCTCGCAAGGGCAGGTCGGGCTATACGTTCCACTCTTTTTTGAAGCAAAAAAAGCTTCAAAAAAGGAGTTCCACTTCAATCCCTAACGCAAAAGCTTTGTTAATTTAAATAATGCCAAGTTTAATAAATGTAATTCCCATATACTAAATTAAAAAAATGAATACACTAGTAGCAGTTTGTGGTCTCGGTATTTTTTCACTAATCGCCGAAATTTTTAACTTTCGAAAAGCAATTGTTCCAATTACTGTAGTTGGTCTTTTGGCCATTTTGGCCATAAATATTTCAGAATTTAATGCTCCTTCAACATGGTACAATAACATGATTGTTGTAAGTAATTTTTCAGTCGCCTTTTCAAGCTTGTTTATTATTTTAACTGTTTTTTTAATTGTGTTGAGCGGTCAAGTATATAAAGACCATCCAACCAAAATTTCAGACTTTGTCGCCATAAAGGTTTTTCTTTTGGCAGGCTCAATTGCAATGGTATCATTTGGTAATTTGGCCATGTTTTTTCTTGGAATCGAAACACTTTCTATTGCATTGTACATTTTAGCAGCCAGCAACCGATTAAACATTAAAAGTAACGAAGCAGGAATGAAGTATTTTTTAATGGGTTCGTTCGCATCAGGCATAATTTTATTTGGTATCTGTTTAATTTACGGTGCAACAGGTTATTTTGATGTTGATGAAATATATAGTTTATCGCAAGGACTCGGACTTCCGATATGGTTTTATATCGGAATTACAATGTTAATTGTAGGAATGTTGTTTAAAATAGCAGCAGTTCCATTTCATTTTTGGGCTCCCGATGTGTATGAAGGTTCGCCAACAATAACAACGGCATTAATGAGTACGCTGGCCAAGGTAGTTGCTATAGCTACGCTTTATAAAATAGTTGGTACGTTGCAGTTTGGTGTAAGCTATAAGCTTGAAATTATTATCGTAATTATTTCAATTGCATCAATGACTGTTGGTAACATTATGGCATTGCGTCAAAGTAACGTGAAACGAATGTTAGCCTTCTCTGGCATTTCGCATGCGGGTTTTATGTTAATGACGTTATTAAGTTTAGCAACGGCAGCAAACACGTTGTTATTTTATAGCACTGCGTATGCACTTGCAGGTATTGCCGCTTTTACAGTAATAGTGGCAGTTTGTTCCAATAAAGACAATGAAGATATTGTGAACTTCAATGGTTTGGGCAAATCAAGCCCGTTGATGGCAGCAATTTTAACAGCCGCTTTATTATCAATGGCTGGTATTCCGGTGTTTTCTGGGTTTTTTGCTAAGTTTATCTTGTTTAATCAAACCATAAAAGCAGGCTACTTAGCCCTAGTTGTCGTAGGTGTTGTAAACTCAATTATAAGTGTAGGGTACTATTTTAAACTCATTATAGCCATGTATTCTAAAGATGTAAACCAAGAAAAAGTTAGTTTTTCTCCGGTTTATTATGTTGTTGGTTCAATTGCAATGCTGCTCAATATTATTCTGGGTTTATATCCAGGTTTTTTAACCACTTTGTTAAAGTAAGTTGCATACTTAGAGCGTACGTTTTTAGAATTACAAAAATAGTAAAGGTTATTTATACGACCCTGCTTTTTCTAGGTTTTCGCCAGCAGATAATTATGTGAAAGGTACTAGCAGCACACAAAATTATAATCGATGGGTATCGTTTATATAACTCCTTACGTTACACAAGTGCTACTAGCAAAAGTTTGCTGTTTGATAATTGGAAAAGTGTTGTTACCATTGTAGCGCCTGTAAATATAACAATAACAATGCTGTGAAATATATTATAATATCCAATTATGTAAAACAGCTTGGGGGAAAAAATTACTGGCGCGAGTTGCGAAGCGTACGTTTTTTTTTAAAAACCGTGCCAGTAATTTTTTTGGAGCGTTGGCAAAGGAGTGCCATCTGAAATGTAAAACGTCCAATTTACCACAAATTCCTTTTTTAAAGATTATGAGTTGATTAAACTATTGTTTTAAATTAAAACATAGTTTTGTTTTATATTAAAACATTTAATACATTTGCAGTCATAAACCAATATACTAAAATTATGATTTTTCAAATATCACAAGTTCAAATTGGACAACGTATTGTTGAGTTAAGAAAGAAAAAACAACTTTCACAAGAAGACTTGGCGAAAATCGTTGGAATATCTAGACCTTCTTTAACTCAAACTGAATTGGGTAAAAGAAGTTTAAATATTATGGAGCTACAAAAGTTTGCTCAAGTTCTTGGTTTTTCGCTTGATGACTTTATGTCAGAGAACTTTACATCAGAAGGTTTGCTTATTTCAGAAGAAACTGAAAAGCCAAAAACTGTAAATGAGAGAATATCAGTACCAACTTTACAAATAGGTAAGTTTAAAAATGTGCTATTGTATATTTTGGAAAGGTGTGCCGGAAAACCAAATGTAGGAGAAACTGTTTTATACAAGCTTTTGTATTTTTCTGATTTTAATTATTATGAATTATATGAAGAACATCTTACTGGAGCTAATTACAGAAAATTACCTTTTGGACCAGTGCCTCAAAACCTTGATACTATTATTACTCAAATGATTGATTTTAATCAAATACAACGTGTAAAAACAGAGTATCACGGTTATCCTCAAACTCGTTATTTACCATTAGAAAAAGCTGATTTAAGAGAATTAAAAGCTAGTGAAAAAGAGGTAATTGATAGAGTAATTGAACAAATGAGTGATTGGTCAGCTTCTGCGGTTCGTAATTATTCGCATAAAGACATTCCCTGGATGGCTTCAAAAGATGGAGAAGAAATTAATTATGAATTGGCTTTTTATAGAGAACCTCCTTTTTCTGTAAGAAACTATGAAGAAGAAGTTGAATTATGATTGTATTTGAAGAAATAGATCCATTTAAGAAAGA